>NZ_JBFBLA010000006.1:0-73907 GCF_040702485.1 Arthrobacter sp. NPDC080031 | reverse complement strand
CTGGTGACGTCCCGGGTGGGCGTTGACGGTAAGGTCATTTTGTTCAATGGATCCGCAGGGTCCATCCAGATGATCGCGGATGTCTCCGGCTACTACCTTCCCGGAGTAGCTACGAGCACGGCCGCCACGTGGGGTGACAACCGCTTCAGTCAGCTCGGAAACGGTTCTGCTTCTAACTTGGTTTCCCCGACCGCTGTCGCCGGACTCGCCGGTGTTAAGTCCGTCACAACGGCCGGATACACAAGCTACGCAGTGCTAACTGATGGGACGGTCCGGGCCTGGGGAGATAACAATGTCGGCCAGCTGGGCAACGGCACCACTAGTAACAGTGCAACCCCGGTCCCAATCCAAGGCCTCAACGGTGTCAAGTCAGTTACGAGCGACGGAACCACCTCCTACGCTCTGCTGAAGGACGGAACGGTCCGGGCCTGGGGGACGAATCGGGCGGGGCAGCTAGGCAACGGCACCACCATCGATAGCAGAACCCCGGTACAGGTCACTGGCCTCACCGGGGTCACATCGATCACGGCAAGCTATGGAACGGCTTACGCTCTGTTGGCTGATCAGACCGTCCGTGTCTGGGGCAGCAACTACCAGGGCAGGCTAGGTACCGGGACTCTTGCCGACAGCAGCAGCACCGCAACCAAAGTACCCGCGCTCGACAGTGTTACCGCTGGCACTGCCAACGGGTATGCCGCCTACGCGTTGCTGGCTGATGGGACCGTCCGTGCCTGGGGTGAGAACGATGTTGGCCAGCTCGGCAACGGCACCACTTCCAACAGCAGTACCCCGGTTCATGTACAAGGCATCGCTGGCGCGAAGTCAGTTACAACCACCGGTTGGAGTGTTTATGCGCTCCTGACTGATGGGACCGCCCGTGCTTGGGGCCTCAACTACTCTGGCCAGCTCGGCGACGGCACGACCACCAACAGCAGCGCCCCGGTCCAGGTAAAGGGCCTAACCAACGCTGCCTCCATCGCGAGCAACGACAGCACCGCGTACGCGCTCCTGGTGGATGGCACGGTTCGGGCCTGGGGCAGGAACGAAACCGGGCAGCTTGGTAATGCCACCATCACCAACAGCAGCACTCCGGTCGAGGTGCAAGGCCTAATCAGCGTCGCCTCTATCACGACGAACGGAAGTACCACCTACGCCGTGTTGATAGATGGCACAGTTCGGGCCTGGGGCAATAACGGGACCGGCCAATTAGGCAACGGCACAACCGCCAACAACAACACTCCACGCCAGGTCACACCGCTGACCGCCGCCGCCTCAATCGCCATGAGCAACGGCAGAGCCTTTGCTGTATTGGTCGACGGGACGGTTCGCGCCTGGGGCGACGACTACCTCTACTGCCTTGGTGCGGGCGGAACAGCGTCATTTAGCAGTGTACCGGTCGGCATTTCCGGGTTGACAGGGGTAGTGATGGCCGCTCAAGGTTGGTACACCAAGTATGCGCTACTGAGCGATGGAACCGTATGGGCCTGGGGCGGCAATGGCGCTGGCCAGCTGGGTAATGGAACCGTCACTGGCAGCAGCAGCGTCCCGGTGCAGGTCAGCGGTCTCACGGGGGCCACCCACATCACGGTCAGCGGAAGCACCGCATACGCGCTCCTCAGCGACGGAACCGTCCGCGCCTGGGGTAGCAACGACTTCGGGCAATTTGGCAACGGCACCAAAACGGGAAGCAGCCTCCCGGTCCAGGTCACGAACCTCGTGGGGGCGAGCTCCATCGCAACAACCTTCTACGCCTCGTACGCCGTACTGGAGGATGGGACCGTCCGCGCTTGGGGCGGTAACGCGTATGGCGAGCTCGGCAACGGCACGACAACCGACTCGAGTACCCCAATTCAGATCCCAGGCCTTTCCGGCGTCGCCTCGATAACGGTCACTGGCCACAACGCATACGCGCTCTTGACAGATGGTACTGTGCGCGCCTGGGGCATCAACAGCTTTGGCCAACTCGGTAATGGCAGCACCGCGAACAGCAGCACCCCCGTTCAGGTTTCCGGCCTCACCGGAGTCGCCTCGATCACAACCAGCGAGAACACCGCATACGCGATCCTTAAGGACGGCACCGTCCGTGCCTGGGGGAACAACTCGGGCCATTTTGGCAACGGCACCACATCTAACAGCAGCACCCCCGTCCCGGTTTCCGGCCTCACCGGAGTCGCCTCGATCACAGCCAGCGACAGCACCGCGTACGCGATCCTTAAGGACGGCACCGTCCGCGCCTGGGGCGGCTACCTCTCGGGCACACTCGGTAACGGCACGACCAACAGTAGCAGCATCCCCGTTCCGGTCCCTGGCCTCACCGGCGTCGCCTCGATCGTGGCCAATGACGTCAGGGCCTACGCGATCCTGAAGGACGGGACGGTCCGCGCCTGGGGCGACAATTTTGATGGACAACTCGGAAACGGCACTATCAGCGACAGCAGCATCCCGGTCCAGGTCGCCGGCCTCACACGGGTGACCGGCTTCTGGCTCTAATATTTGGCAGCCGATTTTGTCTGCGCAATGGATGTGGCGTTGAGGACGCTCGGCAGGGCGGTAGAGATGTGTCTTGGATCAGCCGCATCTAACCTTGACCAATCGCTTTATGGCAACGCCACGAATCACCAATTTTGAGAGGTTGGATCGAACTACCCACAGGCGGTCACCTTGAACAGCTTCGCCTCGCCGACCTGCGCTAGAAGCTGGAAGCCCGGAGTCGTCTTTTCGATCAGCAGTCCTTTAAAGCCGTTGTTGCCACCATGGACTTCTCTGGTCCCAAAATTCAAAGCGTACCCAACGCCGGTCTCATGGACTGCTTTGCATACCTCAGGGTCGCTGGCAGCGTCCTTGAGTTTGTCGTTCAACTCGAGGACAGCGGGAGTGTAGGTAGTGAGCGTGTGCTTGGAAGTTGTGTTTCGGTCGGCGAGGGCGAACGCCATCGCTGATCCCGTCCAAGGGTTGGCTGCGATTGTTGCATTCTGGGGAACGTAGTTGTCGAGCTCTTCGATAAGAGCCATTTCGTCTTTGCTCACAAGTGGAGCGTCTGGTGTCGTTGCGTAGATCTTGTGGGCGGAAGCTATTTCGCCGCCGAGCGGAGGCATTTGAAGCGCGAGTGCGGCCCCAAACAGAACCAGGGGTAACACAACGACCCCGGTCGCCCGAGCGCGGTTCTGCGTGACGAACCACCTGCGTCCAGTCCTTCGTCCTGAGATCCACCAAAGTCGACTCTGCCCGATGAGCCAAGCCAATCCGACCGCCGCGAGGGGCACGGCAACGATTGGCAGCAAGGCAGCAAGCCGGTAGCTGTCGTTGTACCAGACACCGGTCAATTCATTCCGGAACCACTGGTTTGGTCCCGCCGACACGACGACAAACAGTACCGCCGTGACGAGAAATGACCCTAGAAACCACAAGTTATGCCGTCTCCGTGCCACGACCGCGATTCCTGAAAGCATCAAAGCACTCACCGCCCAAGCTGGACTGTGATGCATTGGAGAGTTCGTAACGACCTCCCCAACCGCTTGGCCCACAGTCTGTACGGTCGGCCAGCCTGACGCTTCCACTGGCGGCCTGATCAGCTTCCACATGACGGCCATGATGGCGAAGGCGAGCAGCAACGCAATTCCAATAAGGGCGACGCCTTTGTAGCCCCCACCTTGCTTATGTTTACGTACACAGTACCGAACGTAGCTGAAGAGGAGGATGGGCGCAGACAGAGCCACGAGGGACATCAGGCCATTCGGATGCGCAATCGCGAGTCCTGCTGCAAGGCTCGGCGCGAGCACAAAACGAGCGAGGCACGGTATCCCCGTGACATTGCCGGCGTTAAAAAATACGGCGACCCCAGCCAATGCCGCCGGAAGCATACTAAGTGCGAGGAAGTTCGGGTACAGAACGCCGAAATCCAACAACAATAGGGGGAACGCGCTGAACCCGGCCGCGAGGAGGCCCGCGGCACCTACGGCGTAGCCATTTCCCTTGGTGACCACCTTTGTCAGGAACATGCAACCGAGCGGCCAGACTGCGGCCGCAATGCAAATGTTCAGGACGTTCGCGGTGACGCTGATCGGCGCGCCGGTGATCTGCACCACGAGGGACGCGAGGTCATGCCAGGCCGCTGGGTAGAAGTATGGCGGGTTGTCACCATTGGTCATGCTCGTGAGCGTAAGGGACGAGCCATTGGCGGTATCCAGGATGTAGCGAACTGCATTGAGGTGGAAAACGTTGTCAAACGTCTGGGAAATGTTGTCCGGACGATCGAAGGCCTGACGAAGTTGGAACGCTATGGAGATACTGCCGACCAAGAAACCGATTATCGCGGCGTATGCAGTGGCTGTGGGCCGCCTGAAATTCAGTCGAAATCTTAAGGAGAGCTTGTCTGGGGTGAGATAGCTCGCCGCAAACAAGACCGCGGCGAACGCGACAGCCGCGATTAGGACGGGCATCAGCGACCAGGAGATCCCCAAATAGGGGAGGACGATAGCGGTGCCGGCGACAACGAAAACGCTGAGCACAGGTGCCACTGCAAGGAAAGTCAAGCCTCGTAGGCCCAACGACGCTGCGATCAAGCTCCCGGGTATAAAGAGCACTGCCAAACTGGCAAGAAAAATTGGAAGCGTTGAATACCAACTCAATTGGACTCCACCTGTAGCTTAAGGATGTTCGACGACCGACAAAGTGTGAGGTCCTAGCCGTCGAGGAGTCCGAGCAGGTACTGGCCGTACCCGCTCTTGACCAGAGGTTCGGCCCGCTGGCGAAGTTCGTCGTCAGTCAGGAAGCCTTGGCGCCAGGCGATTTCCTCCGGCGCGCCGATCTTGAGGCCCTGACGGTTCTCTACCGTACGGATGAAGTTGGAGGCGTCATTGAGGTCGTTGAACGTCCCGGTGTCAAGCCAGGCCGTTCCGCGGGGGAGAATTTCGACGCGAAGTTTCTCTCGCTCGAGGTACGTGCGGTTTACGTCCGTTATTTCCAGCTCGCCTCGTGCTGACGGCTGCAGATTCTTGGCAATATCTACGACGTCGTTGTCGTAGAAGTACAGGCCTGGAACGGCGTAGTGGGATTTCGGCTTTTCAGGCTTCTCCTCAAGGGATATTGCCTTCCCGGTCTTATCGAATTCCACCACACCGTAAGCCTTGGGGTCGCCGACCCAGTAACCGAAGACTGCGCCGCCGTCGATGTTGGCGTGCCGACGCAACTGTGTCCCCATCCCTTGGCCGTAGAAGATATTGTCGCCCAAGACCAACGCGACGGTGTCGTTTCCAATGTGGTCCGCGCCAAGTATGAAGGCCTGAGCCAGGCCATCGGGGGAGGGCTGCTGAACATAGCTCAGGTTGATGCCAAATTGCGAGCCGTCGCCGAGGAGGCGCTGGAACTGTTCCGCGTCGTGGGGCGTGGTGATGACGAGGATGTCGCGGATCCCAGCCAGAATGAGCGTCGACAAGGGGTAATAGATCATCGGCTTGTCGTAGACCGGTACGAGCTGCTTGCTGATGCCGTGTGTGATCGGGTGCAGACGAGACCCGGTACCACCGGCAAGAATGATTCCACGCATGGTTTACATCTTTCCTTACGCGTCAGTCGTCAGCAAAACGGGACCATGTGATGCCGTCCCGCCGGCAGGTCCGGCCTACCGGTGTTTTCGTCCGCTGTCGCCCCGCACGCCGTCAGCAATACCACTGATGGCCGACGCTAACCGGGCGATTCGACCGGGTGCGAGAACGGTGACAAATGCCAAATGCCGAAGGTCCGTCAGCACGCCTCCGACGACCCAGGCCGGATGACGACGTGCGTAGCGCGCGCCCACCAGGATCCTGTTTCGGAAAATGTAGTAGTAGCGCCAAGTGGCCGCGATTCGGACCTGGAGGTTTCGGCCTCCCACATGGACTGCGCGACCGAACAGCCTGGCGTCCACCATAGTTCCGAGTGAGTGATCGAATTCCGTGTCGGCCAGAACGGTCGGGAGGCCAGCGTCTAGTGCCCGGAAGTAATATTCAGTATCCACCAGGTCGATGAACAGCCCGTCCCAGAAATTACCGATCCTGTCCAGCGTTGAGGTTGGAATCAACAGCCCGGACTGTATGGGTTCCCTGCCCAACACCACGCCATGCCGTGTTCCTGCTCGTTTTACAGGGTTTCCGTGGATCCGTGCCGGCGAGATCAATCCGGGTCGGACACCCGCAGAACTGGCAGATTCAGATGCGCCGAGCAGCTTCTGGACATAGCCGGCCGGAAGAAATGAATCCTGGTCCACCGTGAGGATGTGCTCGACATCCGCGATTGTCCGTGCTCTGGCTATGCCGGCGTTCAACGCGGCGGCGATGCCAGAGTTTGACTCAAGCGTGAGGACCTCCGCCCCGGCTTCGGCAACCGCGCCAAAAATATGGTCAAACCCTTCGCCGCTAGCGTCGTCAACCACAACGACCGTGGATAACTGCTTCAGAAGTGAGGCCACGTTCTCCACTAAGTGCGGCGTCGGATGGAAGGCCGTGACCACTCCAGCGACGTTGGCCAGCCTCGTGGACAGGTCTAGTTCAGGAGTCATGTCCGATTCTCACTTTCCAAATGCATGGCGAAGCAGGGATATGACTGGCTCCGCGCCCCCTCGCGAAGCGGCGCGGGGCAAGAGCAGGAGAGCATGGGCGCGTGATGTCAAACGGAAAGCCGCGGCGCGGGCAGCAGCACGCCAGCCTATGTCGCTGCAAAGTCGACCTGCGAGCCCGAAGTAGGTGCGCTCGCCGTCAAATCTTGTACCGTCCACGAGTTTGGTCGACGATGCGCTGTGGATGTGCCGACGATAGGCGAAACAGACCTCCGGCTCGATGAGCAATTCGGCGCCGGCCAACACCATGTCCATGACGAGCGCCAGATCCTGAATGACCGGCAACCCGTTCCGGAAGTCGAAGTCCTGGATCTTGTCCCGGCGAAAGGCCAGTGAAGGCCAATAGAGCCAGTCGCCGTGCAGGAGGCTGATCGCCAAAGGTTCGCCGCGGACAAGACGCGGGCCTGTGCCTCTTGGTTTGACAAGGCGTTGCTTCACAACGTCGACGAGGGGTTCGGCAGCGTGCCCGTTCTCATCGATGATGGTTACACCGGGCTGGATGATCCAAGCTTCCGGAAAGGACTCGTGGGCTCTTAGGACAACATCTACGAAGTTCGGAAGAAGTTCGTCGTCGCATCCCATGACCACTACGACGTCCTGGGTCGCGAGCGAGACGCAACTCCTGAAGTTCTCGGTGATGCCTTCATTGACCTCTTTGCGGATGTACTTGATCCGCGCGTCCTCGAGGCCTTCAACGTAACGTCTCACCTCGTCATCAGGGTACGCATCATCCACAACTGTCAGGAACCAGTCGCCCGAGTTTTGCGCCAGGACGCTGTCGACAGCCTGTTTCATGTAACCTGCGTCGCCCCAGTATGGGATGAAAATGTCCAATGCCATGGGGAGCTGTTCGCGTCCTTAATTCGAGGTGGATTTACTTGAAGTGTCGCCATTCGCAGGGTTGTCGGTGGCTTGCTGCTCGACGAGGGCACGCAGTATTGCGACTTCTTCGGCAAGTGTGCGCGTCTCGTCCTCGACGACTGATATTTCCCACGACAAGTGCAGGCAGACACCCAATAGAAGCAAGATGCTGATGATGAACAGGAGGTTAGAGGGCAGTTGCACCCCGACGAACTGCGTCACAATTGTCAGCAGGTTCGGGAAAGCGGCCAGTATGAGGGTACCTGTGCCCACGACCAGCCACAACGCAGCGTACTTCTCCCGGAGTTTCTTGCGCCGGAGCATCTCCACGACGACGCCGACAATGGCCAGGGAGAGAATGAATGCGGCTAGGTTGCCCACTTACGAAGTCCCCTCAACGGCGATGTGCCGTGATGTGATGTGTGACCTTTTGCGGGTCAATGCGAACAAGAGGGCAAACACGGAGCGCCCCAGGTAGATCGCGGCCTTGAGCGGATTGTGGCTGGGTGTTCCGCCTTGGCGGGGACGCATGGCCACGGGGATCTGCGTGACGCTGCACCCGGAGCGAATCGCGACGACGAGGGAGTCAATGGTGTCGCCTAGGTATTCGGCCGGATAGTGGTCAAGATATTGGCTGATGGCGCGTTCATTCGCTGCACGGAAACCCGATGTCACATCGGTCAGTCTTGTCTTGGCAAGTCCCGAGATAACTTTTGCAAGGAACTGCATGGCCCATTTGCGCGGACCACTGACTTTGTACGCCCCCTTGTCAGCGAACCGTGCTCCGATTGAGATATCGGCATGGGTTAGCCCAGCCAGTACTTCTTCGATGTGCTCCGGATCGTGCTGGCCGTCCGCATCGACTTGGATAACCCGGCGATATCCGGTGCGTTGCGCGTACTTGAAACCGGCCCGCATTGCCCCGCCGACGCCGAGATTGAAGGGGAGGTTGAGGACTGTGGCGCCTGCAGCTGCGGCGAGCTCCGCTGTGTCGTCCGTGGAGCCGTCATTGACAACAAGGACGTCGTATGGGTGTCCCACTCCCAGGACTTCCCGAACGGTGTCGCCCACGGACTCGGCTTCGTTCCAAGCGGGCATGATGACGAGGACCCGCGTCGAGTCATGAGTTTCCATAGGTCTCCAATATATCAACGACCTGCATATCAACAGCCTGCGAGTTGCTTCGCGGCATCCTGGCGGTCCGCGTCAGTGGCCTTTGTCGATGATCCTATCTTTCATTTCCGTGGCCGTGACCTACCTCGCCGATCACGAGAGACCGATAGCCCCGTCAGAGGAGGTATGACGAGCAGCAGGATCCTTGTGAACGCGGGAGTCCCATAGAGTGTTGTGCATGAACGATGCGACGATGGCGGATGGGCGCGAAATCCGTGCAAGTATCTGCATGGCCACGTATAAGGGAACAAGCTTTGTTGGTGAGCAGATCGCCTCTATTCTCAGCGAACTCGGACCCGACGACGAGGTCGTCGTCGTCGATGACGCGTCGCCCGATGACACTGCCGACGTTATCGAAAGCATCAAGGATCCGCGTGTCCGCCTGGTGAGGGCGTCCTCAAACAAGGGCTACGTTCGAACATTTGAAGAAGCCGTGGGCCTGAGTACCGGAAAATTTGTCTTCCTTTCGGACCAGGACGATATCTGGATTCCCGGGCGTCTGGCCAAGATGTTGCGGGCGCTTGATACACACAAGGTCGTGGCCAGTAACTTCGACGTTCTTGGCGGGGGACCGCGGCCCTGGATTCCGAGGCTGCGCTCCACTGATTCCGGACGTCATCTGGCGAACCTGTTCGCGGTACTTATCGGCTACCGCGCATATTACGGTTGCGCCATGGGATTCCGGCGGGATGCCCTCGGACTCTTCACGCCCATTCCCAGCTACGTCCGCGAGTCTCACGACTTATGGCTGGCGATATGCGGCAACGTCGCAGGCTCCATAGCTCATCTGGACGATTCCACGGTCTACCGGCGGCTTCACGGCGAAAACCAGACCCCTGCGGGCTGGCGATCATTGTCAAAGATTGTCAAGTCGCGGTTCATGCTGGCCAGGCTAATACTTGAAGCTTTCCGAAGGACAAGGGGGCGGTTCTAGGCACGATCTCCGGGTTGGGTAGGCTGGTTCCATGCAGAAACTCCTTGTCACCGGCGGCGCCGGCTTCATCGGTTCAAACTTTGTCCACTACGTCATTGCCAACACGGACCACCATGTCACGGTGCTGGACAAGCTCACCTATGCCGGGAACCTGGAGTCGATCAAGCACCTACCGAGCGAGCGGCTCACGTTCGTTCAAGGAGACATTGCGGACCCGTCCGTCGTTGAGCCTCTTGTGGCGTCGGCCGACGTCGTGGTCCATTACGCTGCAGAGTCCCACAACGACAATTCCCTGCATGACCCGCGTCCGTTCCTGGACACCAACATCATCGGCACGTACACGCTGATCGAGGCCGCGCGGAAGCACGACAAGCGTTTCCACCACATCTCCACCGACGAGGTCTACGGCGACCTCGAGCTCGATGACCCGGAACGGTTCACCGAGAACACGCCCTACAACCCCTCCAGCCCTTACTCCTCGACGAAGGCCGGTTCAGACCTGCTGGTCCGGGCGTGGGTGCGCTCCTTCGGGTTGCAGGCCACCATCAGCAACTGCTCGAACAACTACGGCCCGTATCAACACGTGGAAAAGTTCATCCCGCGCCAGATCACGAATGTGATCGACGGGATCCGCCCGAAGCTCTATGGCAAGGGCGAGAACGTACGCGACTGGATCCATGCGAACGATCATTCTTCCGCAGTTCTGGCGATCATCGGGAAGGGCCGGATCGGCGAGACTTACCTCATCGGGGCTGACGGTGAGAAGAACAACAAGGATGTCGTGGAGCTGATCCTGACGCACATGGGCCAGGAAATCGACGCATACGACCACGTGGTGGACCGGCCCGGCCATGACCTCCGTTACGCAATCGATTCCACGAAGCTGCGCACCGAACTGGACTGGAAGCCCGAGTTCTCGAACTTCGAAGCCGGCATCGAAGACACCATCAAGTGGTACCGCGACAACGAAGCCTGGTGGCGTCCCCAAAAGGCCGAGACTGAAGCCAAGTACAAGGAACAGGGCCAGTAGACCATGTCGATTGAGTTTTCCAAGCAGCTGAGTGCCCGCGAAACGCCGATTCCCGGCGTCGTACTTTACGAACTTCCCGTCCACGGCGACAACCGTGGTTGGTTCAAGGAGAACTGGCAGCGCGAGAAGATGGTGGCCCTGGGGCTTCCGGACTTCAAGCCCGTACAGAACAACATCTCTTTCAACGAAAAAGCCGGCACCACCCGCGGCATCCACGCCGAACCTTGGGACAAATTCATCTCGGTGGCCACAGGCAAGATCTTCGGCGCTTGGGTGGACTTGCGCGAAGGGCCGTCCTTCGGTGCCGTATTCACCGCCGAGTTGGATCCAAGCCAGGCAATTTTCATCCCCAGGGGCGTGGGCAACGCTTTCCAGACCCTGGAAGACAACACCGCCTACACCTACTTGGTCAACGACCACTGGAGCGCCGACGCGCAGGGCCAGTACACCTTCCTGAACCTGGCCGACGAGACAGCGGCCATCGACTGGCCCATCCCGCTGGAGCGCGCCGAGCTCTCGGACAAAGACAAAGCACATCCGCGCCTGGCCGACGTGCGGCCGATGGGCCCGAAGAAGACGCTTGTTCTGGGCGCCAACGGCCAGCTCGGCAAAGCGCTTCGTGAACTGTACGACGGCGATGCCTCGGTCGAGTTTGCCGGCCGCGCTGAATTTGACCTCACTTCACCGGATGCGATTGCGCGTAAGAACTGGAATAACTACTCCGCCATCGTCAATGCGGCCGCTTACACCGCCGTCGACGCAGCGGAAACCCCGGAAGGCCGCCAGGCTGCCTGGGAGTCCAACGTCACCGCCGTCGCTCGCCTCGCCCGGACCGCCGTTGAGCACGACCTGACCCTGGTGCATGTCTCCTCGGACTATGTATTCGACGGTGCTGCCGACACACATGGTGAAGACGAGCCTGTCTCGCCGCTGGGCGTGTACGGGCAGACGAAGGCCGCCGGCGACGCCGTCGTCAGCGTCGTTCCCAAGCACTACATCGTGCGCACCAGCTGGGTGATTGGCGAGGGCAACAATTTCGTGCGCACCATGGCCTCCCTCGCCGCACGCGGGATTGAACCATCCGTGGTCAACGACCAGATCGGCCGCTTGACCTTCACCGAGGATATAGCCGCGGGAATCAAACACTTGCTGGACTCCTGTGCCAGCTACGGCACGTACAACCTCAGCAACGCGGGTGAGCCGCAGTCGTGGGCTGACATCGCCGCAGATGTCTACGAGCTCAGCGGTGCGGCACGGGACTCCGTCACGGGCGTCACCACCGAGGAATACTTCCGCGGCAAGGCCGCCGCCCCCCGCCCGCTCAACAGCATCTTGGACCTGAGTAAGATCCGGGAGGCGGGATTCGAGCCGCGGAACGCCAAGGAGGCTCTCGACGCTTACCTCGAGACCAGCCACGTAATCGGCTAGCGACTGACTGAAATGGTCTATGACTCTTCCTCATTCGGTGTAGTCGCACTAGCCGCATACCGTCCTGACTGGGATCTTTTCCGAATCCAGCTTCGTTCCATCCAAGATCAAAGCCACACCGATTTTGTCTGCTTGATCTCCGCCGATGGCGGCGACCAGGAAATCGCCGATTTCGTCAAGGCAGAGCTCAACGACGATAGCCGGTTTCGGGTTCTCGGATTCCCGGAAAGGCTCGGTTTCTACGGCAACTTCGAGAGGGTCGTCCAAGCCGTTCCCCCTGAAGCGCAATGGGTGGCGTTGGCGGACCAGGACGATCGTTGGTACCCCTCTAAACTCGAGACGCTTATTCCAAAGCTAAATGATGTAGCGCTGGTCTCGGGGCAGGCCCGGGTCGTCCGAAATCCCGGGAATGAGGTGGTGGCTGATTCCACAGCCCGGAAGAACGTTCCCTTTGGAGCGCTGGTTGCCCAGAACCAGGTGACCGGCAGCCTCTGCGTGTTCCGTAGGGAACTCGTCGATCTGGCACTTCCCTTCCCGCGGCTGGAAACCATCACACAGGTCCACGACCATTGGTTGGCTGTGTGCGCCGCCGCCACAGGTGGTGCCATGGTGGTAGAGGATGTGCTGCAGGACTACGTCCAACATGGCGGCAACGTCCTTGGCGAGGTGGAAGACCACCGAGGCATCCTGTCATCATGGCGACACCTTGGGTCGATGTCGGAAAAATACCAAGGCAGCAAGAGCCTGCTGGCGATGCTGCGCACATCGAACGACCTGAGCTTTGGGTGGCGGCGGACCATGATGGACTGCCTGAAGGCCCGGGTTGCCATCAATTCCAGCGACTTGGAGACCGGTCTTGCGGCCTTTTCCAGCGGCCACGCGTGGAGGCCGACGCTGAGGGTGTTATGGTCAGGCTTCCGTAGGGGGGACATCGCGGCGCCATGCGTCTTGGAATTCGTTGCGGGTGCCCCGGCGGAGCTGTTTGTCAACGGATTTGGAGCGCGCCGACGCTGACTAGAGAGCCGTTGGACCGGTGCCTGGATCCTCAACGGACTCAGGCACTGGCTTCAGCGCCTGCTCCCTGAAGTGTCGCCTTACGGCCATCACTTGATAGGCCGCCACGACAACTTCAGACACTCCGACGGCCCACGCCACGCCGGAGCCCCCGTACAGCGCCCCCATGGCGAACATCAGCGGCACGTTTAGAATCGCGCCTAACGCCGTCGACTTTGCCAGGATGGCACCTTCACCCAGCGGTATAAGACATGCCAGGCCAACCACTTGGGCCACCAACACTGCCGCGAAGATCAGGCCGAAGGGAACGCTCAACGCGTATCCGACGGTGATCTCGCCGCGGGAGAAGATCGGGCTTGCCCAGGGGATTAGGACCGCCAGAAGCACGCCCCCCAGGGCCCCGGCCGCAGGGACGAACTTGGCGACCAGTTGTATGCGTTCCAAGCTGCGCGATCGCCCGGCTTCTGGGATCCAGCCCTGAACAACTTGCAGCACCGGCCCGAATCCGGCGACAGCGAACCTGAACAGCTTGTCCGTGAGGGCGTAGAGGGGGACCGCGGCAGGGACTACGAGCGAGACTGCGATCATCGGCAGATTGCTGTTGATGGTTCCGGTACCTGCAGCGATGACGCCGAATTTTTGGTTCCGAAGCCGTTGCATGGCGGGAACAAAGCCCAAGTTCACCGTTAGCGGTGTTTCATGTCTACCCTTCATGGCCGCCAGGGCTCCGACCGCGACGGCGATGACGTTAAACGCAAGCAGGCTGCCAGCAAACACGATGGCCTGAGGGAAGAATTGCAGCAGTATCACGCCGGTGATGACGCCTAGTCCTTGGGGGAATACATCGAAGACCAGCAGGGACCACGGCTTGGCCTGGCCGATGAAGTACCAGGAGGCACCGAGAAAAGGCATCAAATAGGCCAGCGAGGCAACCGCGGCAGATACGGGATCGACCCGGGTCAACAGAAGGAGCAGGAAGAACATCATTGGCGCTGAGAAGAGGAACAGGTAGAGCCGGCTGACCACCGAATTCAAGAACATTTGGGGCCGCCGTGCTGCAGACGTAGAGGCGACCATGGCTGCCCCGACGGTGCCCCAACCGAAAGCGACGACGACGCCGAATATTGCCGCCGTCGCTTGCGCCACTGCCAGTTCACCCCATATCCCTGGACCCAGAGTCGATATCACAAAAGGGATGGCGAGGAGATTTACGGCAGTTGAAAACAAGAGCGACGTTGCAAAGCCTCCGAATCGGCGCAGCAGAGCAGAAGCGGGCTTCGAAGCCACGGATGTTCCCCGTTCGTGTCGGTATTTGCGCTTGGCCGATCGGCGCGGCCCATTGGCCGAACAGAATCTTACCTTGGGTATGCCGGCCTCACCGACAGCATCCGCGGTCGAAGCTTGGTGGCGGCCCCGCGGCGAGGCCGCCGCCACACTAGAATGTGATGTTCGTGCAACCCAGGAGCGTGTTTCCCAAGGAGAAGGGAGATGTAGCTATTCCATGCGCGCACACCCTGTAGGTGCCTCGTTGGAGGATGTTTGTCGACAGCGAGAAACCATGGTCTCCCGTGGTCTTCATTGCAGCGTTCACATCGGGCCTTGGCAGGTTGGCGATGATCGGGAAATACTTTTGCACGGTGTCTGGCTGTGTCACGTAGACGTGCACCTCAATTGATGCGCCGGTGGTCGGGTCCATGGCCCAGCCGGACGCGGTCAGGGAGGTGACGCCGTTAGTTGTCGAGAGCTTGACCGTGTCCAGGAATCCGACGGGTTTGGCACTGACTCCGACCGTGACGGACTTGCAACCGAGCAAGGCGTTTCCTGGGGCAACGGGGCTAAGGGCGATGGCCCACGAACAGACCCTGTACGTGCCCGGTGCGCTAAGCGGTATGTCCGTCTGGTAGCCATGGTCCCCGGGGACCTGGAGAACCTTGTTGACGTCCGGTCGCGGTTGGGAACCCGTGATCTTGTAGAGCTGGGTGGTTCCGTCCGGTGATTGAACGTAGATGTGCACCGCAATTTGCCTAGTGGTGTCCCCGTAATCCAGTGCCCAGCCGCGCGTGCTCAGCGAGGCCGTGGTGCTGGTCGTCTTAAGATCCACGGAGTCAAGGGACCCGACCGGCAGGGCTGCCGCAGCGATGCTGAAAGACTTACACCCCATGTCCGAGTGCAGGTACTGGCCCACCGCGTAGAGGCAAATGCTGTAGGTGCCGGCTTTCGTGATGTTGATGTCCTGCAGGAAGCCGTGGTTGCCTCCAATACCCAAGACCTGATTCACGTCAGGTCGAGATGCGTTGGCGGGCACGACGTAACCCGTGGTCGTTCCGTCAGGTGCGGTCACATAGGCGTGGGCGGCCGCCGTCGAGGATGTGTTGTTCATGTCCACTACCCAGCCGCGAATCCTGAAGCTCACCTTGTCAGGCGTACGGACTTCATAGGCATCATCAAGGTTGCCGATTGGCGGTTCCGCGCCTACGACGGAGACCGTCTTGCATCCCAGGCCAACGTTGGTGAACTTTCCGATGGCGTAGACGCAGACTTGGTAGTTCCCGGACACGGTAACGGGAATTTGTTGGTCAAAGCCGTGATTATCACCAAGGCCCAGAGCTTGATTCACATCCGGTCGATAACCTGTCGCCGGGATTTTGTAGAGCTGCTGGGAGCCATTCGGGGCCGTGACATATGCGTGTGCTTCCGTCGTGTTTTGGGGAAGTGCCGTGTCCGCAGCCCAGCCCCGGACCCTTATCGAAGCCGCCGTATCGGTCCGCCCCGCCGTGAGGCTGTCAAATGAACCCTGCGGCGTCGTGCCCGCAAAGACCGCAAGCGAGGCGTATGAGCCGTTCCACACGTTCGAATCCCCTTGGAACGGGCCGGTGCTGCTGTATTGCCACATGCTGAATTGGTTCCAGCTGGCCGGCAAAACACCAGGCGAGTTGCCTGGGGAAGAGGGGTAGGAAGCAATCCACAGCGGATATGCACTGAAGGAAGCCGAGTTTCCTGTGCATCGAGCCCACCAATCGGTAGTGCTGTAAATAACGGGGTAGCGGCCGGTCAGGGCTTGTACAGTGTTCCCGAAATCCGCTATCCAGCTGGTCATCTGGGCACCCGACATGCCATAGCAAACATCGCCGAAGTAGAAGCCGCCGATTGTTTGGCCCTCATAGGGGTTGTATTCGATGTCCAGGACCGGCGGGAGTGTGTAGCCGTCCGGGCTCCATGCTCCACCGTTTGCGACGAAGTACCTGGCCTGGTCGGCGCCCGAGGTCCAGTTCGGAACTGCGAAGTGATACGCGCCACGGATCATGCCGACATTGCGTGAACCGTCGTATTGCTGGGAGAAGTTCCCATTGACGTAGTAGTTGCCCTCCGAGGCCTTGACGTAGGCGAAACGTGAACCTTGGTTCCACTGGGACGCCCAGTCGACGTTCCCTTGATAGGCACTGACATCCTGCCCGGCTACGCCTATCGAAGGTGACCAATGTCCGGTGTCAAGTGCCATGGCGAGCGTTCCTGCTACTGAGCGCGATCCGGTGGGAGCCGCGCTCAACGGAAGGTTTTTGTTGGCCAGGACTCGCGGTGACCGCTGGCCCATTTCGGCTCCGCCGCTGGGAATCGCCTGGAGCATGGCGCGTTTCATCGCGTCGCCGACAATGGGAGCGCTGCCGGGCATCGCTGGCATCGGGACCGGCGCGGGCGTGGTGACCGGCGCCGTGGTCTCTGCGGCGGGAACGGCCAAAGGACCTAGCGCAGTTGCTGGTGCAGACTGTAGAGAAGCAGGGGAGCCGGCAGGAACCGTCGGATTTGGGCTCGGTTTCGTGCCCGTAGGTATTCCTGCTTTCGCAGCCTGCACCTGTGCTGAAGCCGCGGGTATCGCACTTTCCGACGGGGTGGCCCCGGCCACGTTGAGAGTCAAGCCGAGCGCGATGCCCAGGGCGACGCCAGCACGCGCGACAGGGAATCGGGATGCTTTTACAGCGGTGGTTCGTTTCATTTTCAATTCCGGCAAGGTACCGCTCTGTGAGGGCACATGGTGAAAGCTTCGCCTGCAGCTCCAATAACGAAACGCCTCTGCAGTGCACCATAAGGCCAGCTCCTAACCGGGACACCATAGCATTCGGTGGCAGGAGTGGCCAGAGTTTTATGTGTTGCTGGTGTGACTTGTGGTTGAACAGTTATCTAACGGCTACGCAAACCTTGGTGCCGCATTCAGCTGCAGCTGGCTACAGTCCTCAACGTCCGATTTTGGCGTTGTAGCGGTACATAAACGCAGCCATGGCGTCGCGGTTGACCGGGTTCAGCGGCCGATAGGTGCCGTCGGGATATCCGGTGGTGATGCCGGTGGAGGCCAGCCAGGTGATTTCGAGGTAGAAAGGGCTTGTTGGCGTGAGATCGGTGAACGGTGAGGCGCCGGGCGGGGTATATGCGGGTTTCCCGGAAAGCCGGTAGAGGAATGCAGCCATGGCGTCGCGATTAACAGGTTCCGAGGGACGGTAGGTGCCGTCAGGGTATCCGGTGGTGATGCCGGTGGAGGCCAGCCAAGTGATCTCTTTGTAGAACGGTGAAAGGGGGCCAACGTCCCTGAACGGAGAGATGACCGGGGGAATGTAGGTGGGGCTTCCCTTGAGCCGATAGAGGAAAGCAGCCATTGCCTCGCGTGTGACGGGTTGGACGGGGCGGAACGTACCGTCGGGATAGCCCGTGGTGATGCCGTTGTAAGCCATCCACGTCACTTCTACGTAGAAGGGGTAGCTGCCGGGGATGTCGGTGAACGAAGGCGGGCTCGAAGGGGTGAATGCTGTCAGGGCCTGCGCTGTGCCGAGTCCGGTTGGCCCGTCGTATCCGTAGCCGGCGGCGCACAGATAAGGAAGGCTGCACGTGCCGTTCGCACCGTTGGCAACGTCATTCAGCGCCCACGGAGAGCTGTAGGCAAGTTGAGCAGGAGAGACTCCCGCAGGCGTAGGGCCGGCGAGTGCGTACGTGGCCGCAATCACGGGGGCGGCAGCGCTGGTTCCGCCAAATACCATCCACCCGCTCATCCCGTTGCTTGGCGTGCTGTCGTAGACGGCGACGCCGGTGCTCGGGTCGGCAACTGAGGCAAGGTCGGCGACCGCGCGGTTGGGACAGCCCGTGTCGTGCTGCCAGGCGGGCTTGGGCTCGTAGGCAGAGCAGCCGCTGCCCGGCCCCGCTGCGCCGGATCCGGTGGCCCCCCAAGCACGTTCGGTCCAGCCCCGGACTTTGCTTGTGTCGAGTGTCAGGGAGGTGCCCCCAACCGCGACGACGTTGGGGGAGGACGCAGGATAGTTCACCGTAGGCGGGGCGGTGGCGTTCGTGTAGCCGTTGTCGCCGGAGCTGGCCACGAGAGGGATCCCTGGGTGATTGAAGTAAGCGCCGTCGAACCGTGTGATCCCGCCGACCTCGGGGCCGCCGAAGCTCATCGACACAGCATTGGCACCTAAATTGACGGCGGTATTGACCGCGCTGCCCAGATCGGTGAGGGAATTTGACCTGGCCTCGACGAGCAGGATGCTGCAGTTGGGGCAGGCCGCCGAGACCATTTGGACATCGAGCGACGTTTCCTGTGCCCAGGCCGCGTTGGCGGGCGGCAGGGAACTTCCGCCGTCTTGGTCCACTTTTCGGAAGCACCCTGAGGCCGAGGAACAGGGCGTCTGCCCGTACCTCGTCCGGTAGACAGCCAAATCTGCCTCGACAGTCGGAGCATCGTAAGGGTCGACCACCGCTACGGTTCTGCCGATGCCGGCGGTGAGTGAGGGCAGCCTATAGGCGGATTGCAGGTCCGCGGGCCCGTACCCGGCAGGGAGAAGCTGCCCGGCGGCCAAGGGACCTTCGACTTCATCGTCGATTTCCGCATGGCACGACGCATAGCCTGGGGGTGCGCCCCCGCATACCTTGGAATGGCGGTGACCCTTCAACCGGGCCATGGCCTGGGCAGCCGGTGTGGGCTGAGGGGGCGAGTCTGATGCCGACGACGTCCCGGGAAGGGGATCGGTTGAACCTTCTTTTGCTTGCGCATGCGTGACAATCCCGGGCAGTAGCATCAGCACCGTGGCACCGGCCACCAAGCCAGGCCTGCTGAACCAGCGTCCGCCGGGGTATCCACGCGTTGTCTTCGGCATGAGATCCTTCTTTGCACGGATATTTGGGGTCTGGAGTGGCCAGAGATTCACGTGTTTCTGGTGTTACTTGCGCTTAAGACAATTATCCACAGGTACGTCGATTTGACTTGGTCTCGTGTTGCAACCTCCCCTAGCCTTAACCTTGTTGAAGGTTCCGCAGCGCCTGGGCGCATGCTGCATTGGGGGGAACATGGAGGCTTTGCGCATCGTCGAGGACGAAGTCCGGGAGCTGATTCGTCGGCGTGGACTGGATCCTTTGAGTCAGGTAGTCGAAGTTCACCGGCTCGTCGAAGCCGCCGTGAATGACTACGACGAGCGGGCGCTTCTGGGCCCCTTGCCTCCGTTGGGCCATGTGGACACGGCGCGCAAGTATGTGTTCGACGCCGTCGCTGGCTTCGGGCAGCTCCAGCCGCTCCTGGATGACCCCACCATCGAAGAAGTCTGGCTCAACGGGCCGAATGAGGTTTACGTTGCCCGGAATGGCGAATCCGAACTTACCTCGATCAGCCTCACCGAGCAGCAGGTTCGCGACCTCGTTGAGCGGATGCTTAAGAGTTCCGGGCGCAGGCTGGACCTCTCCTCACCCTTTGTGGACGCTGCCCTCCCCGATGGCTCTCGGCTCCACGTCGTCATTCCCGACGTCACCCGCCGCCATTGGGCCGTGAATATCCGCAAATTCGTGGTCAAGGCGACCCGGCTCGAGCATCTGGTGGAGCTGGGGACGTTGACGCCCGGTTCAGCCAGATTCCTGGGAGCTGCGGTGGCCAGCGGATTGAACATTCTCGTCTCAGGAGCCACCCAGGCAGGAAAGACCACAATGCTCAACTGCCTGGCGGCCAACATCGGCTCCCGGGAGCGGGTCATCACCGTCGAAGAGATCTTTGAACTCCATTTCCCGCTGCGTGACGTCGTTGGCCTCCAGTGCCGCCAGCCGAACCTCGAGGGTCAAGGCGAAATTCCCTTACGCCGACTCGTCAAAGAGGCTCTTCGCATGCGGCCGGATCGTCTGGTGGTCGGCGAAGTCCGGGAAGCCGAAAGCCTGGACATGCTCATTGCGTTGAATTCGGGCCTTCCCGGCATGTGTACCGTCCACGCGAACTCTGCCCAGGACGCCGTGACCAAGATCTGCACCCTGCCGCTGCTGGCCGGCGGGAACATCTCAAGCGCGTTAAATGCCAAGACCCTACTGTGGGGAGTAAACTTGGTCCATGGGAAAAACAGTGATTTACGTAAGGATAAGCAAGGACCGGGAGGGCGCGGGCCTAGGCGTGCAGCGGCAGGAGGCAGACTGCCGCGCGCTGGCCGGGGAGCGCGGCTGGCCGGTGGCACAGGTCTACGTCGACAACGACCTTAGCGCGTACTCCGGCAAGCCGCGCCCGCAGTACCTAGCCATGCTGAACGAGATGAAGACGGGAAAGATCGGCCGTGTCATCACGTGGCACACCGATAGGCTGCACCGTTCACCGCGTGAACTCGAAGACTACATAGACGCCTCCGAGGCGCACGGCGTCACCACGCAAACGGTGCAGGCGGGCGAGCTTGATCTGGCCACACCTTCGGGGCAGGCCGTCGCCCGAACGCTCGGTGCGTGGGCGCGATACGAGAGCGCCCACAAACCCAAGCGCATCATGTCCAAGAAGCTGGAACTCGCCAAGAACGGCAAGTTCAGCGGTGGACCCATCCCGTTCGGCTACGTCCGAGACCAGAACGACTTCATCGTCGTGGAGCCGGAGCAGGCCGCAGAGGTCAAGAAGGCCATCCGGGCAATAATCAACGGGGCGTCTATCGGGTCGATCGTACGTGACCTCAACGAGCGCGGCGTCACCACGAGCCGAGGTGGCCTGTGGACTTCTACCGCTGTACGCAACATGGTCGTGAGGCCTACCTATGCAGGTATCACCGTCCACAAGGGGCAGTCCTACCAGTCGAAGCTCCCCGCCATCGTGACTGAGGACGAGCACAGGACGGCAGCGCGGATCGTAAAGGACCCATCGAGGCGCTCGCAGCACGATTCACGCGTGAAGCACATGCTCGCCGGGATCGTCCTCTGTGGTGCGTGTGGTGCAGCGATGCAGACTTCAAGCCGTCCGGGCGGAGGCCCAAACCGTCACTACTACAAATGCCCCAACAAGGGTGGTGGGCACGCCTCCCAGTCTGCGCTCGCGTTGGAGGACTTCATCTCGGCGGTGGTTGTGACGCGTCTGCAGGACCCCAATGTTCTCGCGATGATGGGTGTGTCAGCGAACGCGCAGGACGATATGCAGGAGCTTCAGCAGGAAGCGCTGACGCTACGCGCCCGACTTGATGAAGCAGCCGAAGCCGCAGCCGTCGGTGACATCACGATGGGTCAGCTGACGACAATAACGACGCGCGTCACGTCCAGGCTGGAGGCCGTCGAGGAACAGATGTCTCACGCCCGAGGTACGGGCATCCTGGCCGGAGTGCCGGCAACAGCCATTCCGGAGTGGTGGGTGGCGGCAACCGTAGAAAAGCGCCGAGCCGTCATATCCGCGCTGATGACGATCCATATAAACCCCGTAGGGAAAAGCGCACCGCGCGTTTTCGACGAGTCACGGGTCCGTTTGGAGTGGAAGCGAGCCTAAGCGCCTTGACCCCATCTTAGGCACTGTGTACCTAGGGAGTAGATAGTTCGATTCTAGGCCACTACAAGCGCTTTCTGAGGAGTAGGCTGAACGCATTCAGGTCCTCAACAACGAGGCCCTCCCCCAAAAACCGACAAACCGACAGAACCGAAAGGGGCTTGTTTCGGAAAGGTCGGTTTTGTCATGGCTCGTGGTGGAGGAGTTCCCCGCAACCCGCAGGTCCTCGCGTATCGCAATACGATTGCGCGCGCTGGAAGGGCTGATAGCAAGAGTGATCCGGCGAAGATTGAGGAGCTACGGCGGCTTCTCGAGACACAGCGCGTCTACAAGGCGCAGATCAAAGAGGCCCTCGCAACGGGACCCTTGCTGACTCAATCGGTTGTCGACGGGATTGTCGCGCTCCTGCGTCCGACTGACGGTGATTCCAAGTGACGGGGCAAGGGGATGGCCCCGGCGAGGAGATGAGGTCCACCGGGGCCAACACAGGAGGCGGAAGGGACGTTTCCAGTGACCCAATCGCTGGAACCAATGTTACCTCGGGCAACGACCTAGCGCTCGGTACTGCGGAACTGGACATCATCACGGCTCCGGGAAATGGGAAGCGATACGACTGGAACAGCAGCACCATCACGTGGGAAGAGTTCTGTGAGTGGCTCGATTCCCCGGCTGGGCGAAAAGAGGCAGGAGGCTACGTACTCGGCACCTTCGTCGAGACGATCGATGACCACAACGGTAAGATCGCACCGCACAGCGCTATTCACCGCAACAAAAACGGGGTGGTGTCCCGTTGGGCGATCACTTTGGACGCCGACTACGCCTACGCCTCCGGCGACTTCGAGCAGGAGGTCAAGGCGCTGGGGTTCCATGCTGTAGCCCACACCACCTTCAGCCACACCCCTGAGAACCCGCGCTGGCGGCTGATCATCCCACTCTTCCAGTCGTGCACTCCAGAGCAGTACACGACCCTGGCTTACGCGGTGATGAAGAAGCTCGGATGGGATCAGTTCGATCACACGTGCTCCCAGCCCGAACGATTCTTTTACAAACCCAGCGCGCAGAACGGCTCCTACGATCACTTCACGGTGGATGGCCCTGTAGCCACTCTGAAAGACCTGCTGCCGAAGGACCCCTTTGATCGCGTGATTCTAGCGCTGGAGGCCCATGGATACACCTACGTGCAGAAAAGCGCCACGGAACTGATGGCGCAATGCCCCGGTCACCCGGACAAGACGCCGTCTTGCCATGTGACGTTCAAGGACGGGAAGGTGCTCTTCAAGGACTTCGGCTCGGCGCAATGCACCGCAGAGAAGATCGTGAAGGCACTGGGGCTTGAGATGAGCGACCTGTTCAGCGATGAGCCATCCGCTGCTCTGGACTTCGCGGTGCCGGCAGATGGGTGGAACGACAGCAACCAGACCTCTCATGCGCGGATAGCTGCACGGTTTGCCCAGTATGCGAAGAGGGACGCGCTGTTCGTAAACGGTATTGGGTGGCACAGGTGGGATGGGATGCGCTGGGCCTTCGATGCGGAGTCAGTGCATGCGTACCACCTTCTGGAACAAGTTCGACAACTGTCGTGGGTGGAGGCCCAGAGGGACAAGCAGCTTCGGCGGGACGTGGACGCCAGCATGACCGCAGCGGGCAGCGCGGGTGTACTTACCTTAGCGTCGAAGAATCTCTTCGCCGCGAGCGTCGACACCGATGCGTGGCTCCTGAATACGCCGAGCGGCACGCTAGACCTCCACAGTCTGGAAATCAGGCCACACAATCCGGCAGACAGGATCACGAAGCGTACCGGAGCTTCTTACACCCCTGGAGCCTACGAGGGATCGGAGTTCCAGAAGTTCTTGGAGTCGTCTCTCCCAGATAAGGAGGTTCGTGCGTTCCTGCAGCGCTACGCGGGCATGGCCTTGATTGGCCGTGTAGAGCGGCATGTCATGGTTCTGGCTGTCGGCCCGACGAGGGCTGGGAAGGGTGTCTTTACCCGAGCGATGGGCAAGATGCTCGGCGATTACGCGGTTACCGCGAACAACGACCTGCTCGTGTCGTCGCGATGGGGTGAGAGGAAGTCAGCCGGTGATCTGGCCTCGATGATGGCTCTGCGAGGTGCCCGATGGGTCGAAATGTCGGAGTTGGAGAACGGCGCTCGCATGAACGAGTCGTTGATGAAAACCCTTACAGGCGGCGACACGATCACAGCGAAATTCATGGCCCGGAATTTTGTGGAGTTCGAGCCTAGTCACAGCTTCTTCCTGACGACGAACTTCCCTCCAACGATCGACGCCACCAGCGACGCAGCGTGGGCACGTATCCGCGTAGTCCGGTTCGACGTGAGTTTCTTCGGCAAGGAGGACGAAACGTTGGACGACAGGATTGCCCTCGAACTGGAGGCGGTGCTCGACTGGGCGATCGAAGGACTCCGCGCGTACCAGATTCTCGGCGGACTCGCAGAGCCGAAAGCGGTCCTCCGTGCGAACGCGGACTACCGGAAGGAAAACAATCCGGTACAGGAATTCGTGGACGCGAAATGTGACTTGTCACCGGGGAAGCGAACGACCTCTGCGGACCTGTGGGAAGCGTACAAGGCATGGGCCTACGAGAACGGCGAGACGCAGGCAAAAGAGGTGACCCAGACGAGGTTTGGGCTGCTACTACAGCAGATTCCAGGTGTCTCGAAGAGTCCAGACACGAGCGTCCGGGCCTATCTGGGGATCGGTCTGCGATGAATTCCAAGCGGGTTCAAGCGGGTTTCCCGCTAGTTCTCATGGGGACTGGCTTTAGGCAAGTAACGGGGAACCCGCTTGAACCCGCTTGCCCCCCGCAATCTAGGAGTTTTTCATCATGAAAGGAACAGGAAAATGACCTACCTAGGCATCGACCTCTACTTCTTCCCCGACGGGCCACGGCTCGCCCACCGCATGCACCGCGTACTGGACGCGCCGTGCCCGGACTGCGTCCCGTCCATGTCAATCCGTCGAGGCACATACGGCGGCTTCTGGGTCGCCATACACCACGGAGCCACCTGCCCAAAATCAACGAAATCGGAAGGACGGACCCAAATTGGCTAGATGGTCGAAGGACATAGGCGTGCAGCGTAAGAGGCTGTCCACTGCAAACGCACAGCGCGCAGCGATAACCAAAGCGAAAGCTGCTGCGATGAAGGCACGGAAGGGCCAGAAGTGAAGTTCGCTACCGCGCCCCACGAATTCTCGAAAATCATTACAGCGCGCGTCGGAGCGGAAAAGATCGACATCACGTCGCCATCAGGCCTGAACTACGCACCAGGAATCGCAGTCACGATCAACGGCGTGACTCGCGCCTCGCTGACCATCACCAACGCGCGGCGTCTGGTCGCCGCGCTGATTGCTGCACTCCCGCCCGAGGACGAGTGACGTGGTTTACCGCTGGTTATGGCCCAAATCCACTTTTAGAGTCCGATTGCGAACAGCGGTCAGTCGGTACGGTCATCCCTTGGACGATGATCGAGCGCTCTACGGACCGCACACGGACGATTCATAACGGAAGGAATACATCATGAACGAGAACGAAGAAAGAGCGGCTGCTTGGCGCGAGGAGGCAAGGAGGTTGCGGGCACAGGCCGTCGCGCACGAGAGGGAGGCGGACAGAGAAAACCTCATCGCCCGCGAGTTACGGGATCGTGCCGCCGAATTGAAGAACCCCATCGAACGGATCAGGCGGGAGATGCGCGCGGCCGAAGCGCTGATCCGCCGGAAGAACGCGGAGAAGGAGCTTTTGGAGTTCCCCGACTGCGTCGCATGTACGCCGACGCGGGAGGTGATCGCAGTGAACGACATTGGAGCGCGCGCGCTGGGCTTCACTCACGAGCCGACCTGTCCGTTCCGCGACGACGAAGACGACTTCAGTTAGTTTTTACAACTACTGAGGCAGGAACATACTGAGCTCATAACTGAATAGATCGAAATTGAGCATCACGCTCTTTCGGCACAACCGCGATTCCCGTTTCGCCAGGGAGCCGCAGCCGCCGCAGTATTCCTGCCGCCGCTGCCGCTCGGTCTGACCATTCCGGATAGCCGCTGGACCTGAAAGTAGGACGGCTCACCAAGGGCGACGCGTAACACGCGTTTTCAGCCCAACGTCCACATCAAAATTCTGGGTCCGCAGAAATCCGGGATAAACCAAATGTCTACCAATCAGCAAATGAAGGCGCTGTCCGACAAGGCGCACCTCGTCGTCAACGACCCTTCACTGACCAACGCGCAGAAGAAATCCGCGCTCGACCGAATTTCGATCGAGATGAAAAACGCGGGCGATCTGCTCGCCGTCCGGGCCAAGGCCAAGAGCATCTACGGCGCTATGAGCGACGACGCCGTGGGCGACGGCGGAGCTAGCTTCGACCCCGAGGCTCCACGGCGCGGCAAGGCTGTGCCGAAGCTGAACCTGAACACCGAAGTCGCTCGTGAGGCCTTCCGCTCGATCAAGGGTGGCGCGAACTTCCGTGCTGAACTCGGCCTGAAAGACACCGCGTCGAGCACCGTCACCGATAGCCAGCTTCCTCCGGCCTACGTCGGTCTCGTCCAGAAGGTGCACGAGCCGACGCGTCTGCTGGAAGTCCTAAAGACGACCAGCATGTCGAGTCCGTCGATTGAATACATCCGCCATGACTCGACCAGCATCGCTTCTAATGCCTTCGCGGCTCCGGTGCTGTCTTCGCCGACCACTGCCACCACAGGGGGCACGCTCGCAGCCGGAACGTGGCGTTTCGTGGCCACGTATACCTCGGCCACTGGTGAAACTGTGGCCTCGAATGAGATTTCACAGGTCACCACTGGCTCGACCTCGACGGTCAGCTTCACGATCGGCGCGGCTCCTTCGGGCGCGACGGGCACGAAGATCTACCGTACTGCGGTCAACGGCGCGACGGGGACAGAAACGCTCATCCAGACGCTCGCCACCACGCCGACGTCCTTTACCGACACCGGCTTCGCTGCTGGCACTGCTGTCCCGCCGACCGTCAACGGTACAGGTATGGCAGGGATGCTGAGTCCGGGCGGGTCGTACACGGAAGCTGTGATGAACACGACGACACTCATCGCGACCGCTCAGAAGGTTGGAATTTTCAGCTCCGTCACCGACGAACTGACAAAGGATTTCGGGGATTTCATCTCCTACCTCCAGAGCGAACTCGTCCGCCTCATCATCGACACCGAGAACTACCAGTTGCTGAACGGCAACGGTACGGCTCCGAACCTCAAAGGTCTGCTCCAGACGCCGGGTCTGTTGACTCGGGCGAAGGGCAGCGAGGCGAGTATCGATACCATCGAACTCGCTGTGGCCGACCTCAGGAATGGACCGTCGTACTGCGAGCCGGATGTCATCGTCCTCCACCCGAACGACTGGAGCTTGATCCGGCGCACGAAAGCGACGGGCACCGGCAACTACCTCCTCGGCAATCCCGGGGACTCGCCGGTGAGTGACATCTGGGGTATTCAGGTGGTGACCACGACCCAGATTCCGCAAGGCACCGGGCTGCTCATGAACACCGAACTGATCGGTGTGGCCTACGTTCGCGAGGGCGTGACGATCAGCATGAGCAATAGCAACAACGCCGACTTCACGTCGGGCAAGGTTGCAGTCCGCGCCGACGAGCGTCTCGCGCTGGCCGTCGCCCGACCGAGTGCCGGGCTGATCATCACGGGCATCGCCTGATAGACCGGCGAGCGGTCGGTCCCCTGAAGCAGCCGACCGCTCGCCTTAGACGGCGGGGCGGTCTCAACCCGTCGAAGGGGCGATGGTCTGGGCTCCAGGCGAATTCTTTCCCCAGACCATCGCCCCTAAACACCCCTTGCGGGCGTCCCGGCTACCCTAGGCCCGACCCCGACCCAGGGGAGCTTCTGTGCCGACTGTGCGGACGACTGGGACGACGTGGCTGGTGGGTAGGGTAGGGCAAAATCGCTGGGCCCATGCCGGTCGGAAAAGCTCCCCCGGGTAGCTATATACCTACCTCCCGGAAATTTTCGGATTTCGCAAAAATCGATCCGACAAACCCCGAATCTTCCGTGAACCCCGAATAAAGTATTGAGGAGAGGTAAAAATGCCAACGTATCCACCGCGAGAGCCAAGCTGGGACGATATCCAAAAGCTCGCCCCCGTCGACCACCACGCCCCCGAGTGCACGCGAGCACAGGAACCCGTCGTGATGGACCCGCAGCCACCCGGAGTAATGGGACCGGCCTACCAGCAGTGTCCGGAATGCAGCATGATCTCTCAGGTCGTCGGGGAAGAAGAAGAACCCGTCGCGCCGGAACGAGTCATGCCCTCCATGATTCCTACGTCTATGCACCATAGCTGCACTGTGGCGCCAGTACCGATGGACCCCCAGCCGAAAGGCAGCGCGTGGCTCGTCTACGAGTGCCCGGATTGTCACGTGATCGCCACGTCGCCTAACTCCTCGCACGGTAGCGGGCCATCCGTGGCCGCGCCATCCAGACCGCTAGCGCCCACGCCCGGTGGGTGGAAGGGGTTCTACCGCTACGGGCAGACGCTGTCCGGCGCAGAGCGCTACCGGGCGTGGTAGCGCGTCTCGCAGGGAACCGTAGCAGCCGTCCCCGGTACTAAGTACCCCGCATCACGCAAAAAGAGGCCCCAGCGCTCACGCTAAGGGCCTCTTTCGGGGGGTAAAACTAGGCTGTAACGTCCTCCAGGCCGACGTGACCCGTCGATTTCTGGTGATATCCCATGGCCGCAGCGGTGCTTTCCTTTCCACACTCCAAGCAGCGACGGCGAAGCTGCGGCTTGCCGGCTTTGCGCTCCGGCTGCTCTGGCGCTGGCTCCTCGATGGAGAAAACGGCGGGCCACTCGTTGCGGCGGTCTTCCCTCTTGGAAAAGACCACGACGGTGTAGCCGGTGCTGGACACCCACGGCGCGATCCGGTCCGGGTTTTCCGTAATAGCCGCGAAGAATTCCTTGGCCTCCTGCTCCCCGGACAGCCGGGCGATCAGCGAAACGGTGTCGCCACGACGAACTTCGGGGTGCTGGGTAGCCTGTTCCGTCTCGGGGTTCCAAGTCGTGATGTGCTGGGTGGTGAACATTTCGGTGCTTCCTTCGGTCGAGCGGTTTTGGTTGAAGCTTCAACCAAGAAGAACGCTACTCCTCCCCAGCGGCTAAGGGTAGGGGTTTGGTATAGAGAGCTAGCGCATTCGTCGTCCCCACCGTGGCATCCTGCATCGACCTCGTGGTCCATTGCAGCCGCCACGCGGACGGACGCCGGCAAGTCACCGAGATCCTTTCGCTCGGGCGACGCGTGGAGAACGGCATCATTGAGTCGTCCAAGGTCTACACCATGCAGGACGGCAAACTCCAGGCCACTTCGAGTTCCATGCCGGCCGCCGAGAAATTCGCCCGGGCAGGTTTTGATGTCGCCGCGCTCCTGGAGTACTCCTGATGGCACCGCTTCTGGGCGTTCTTTGCGGGCTAGGGGTTTTTCTCATCTGGTGGTCGGCATGGGAACATCGCCCGCTTGCCGCCGAGGAGCCCAAACCGAAACGCCTTGAGTCTTTGTTGCTCACGGCCGGGATCGAAAACGTCAGCGGCGCGGGATTCATCGCATCGTGCCTGGGGTTGGGCTTTTTCGCGACACTGGTGATCTACATCCTGACAGCGTCCTTTTCGATCGCGGCGTGCTTCGGCCTGTTCGGTGCGTGGCTTCCCCTGGCCGTTGTCAGTTGGCGGGCGCGCAAGAGGACCGCCATGCTCCGGGAGCTCTGGCCTGACGTGGTCGACCACTTGCGTTCGGCAATCCGCGCGGGACTTTCGTTGCCCGAGGCGCTTGTCCAGCTCGGGGACAAAGGCCCCGAGGAGCTGCGGTCCCTCTTCCGGGAGTTTGGTGCGGATTACCGTTCGGGCGCCCAATTCGATTCGGCGTTGAACAAGCTGAAGGAGCGTTTGGCCGATCCCGTTGCCGACCGGATCATCGAGGCGCTCAGGCTGACCCGCGACGTGGGCGGAACCGACCTCGGCCGCCTTTTGGGAACTCTTGCCGAGTTCCTTCGAGAGAGCGCGAGGACCCGAAGTGAACTCGAGGCACGACAATCATGGACCATCAACGGGGCGCGCCTGGCCGTTGCCGCCCCCTGGATCGTCCTGATGCTGCTGGCCAGCAGGCCGGAAGCCGTTTCCGCGTACAACTCGGCAGCCGGGGTCACCGTTCTTGGAGGCGGATTATTGGTCTCGGGCTTCTGTTACTGGGTCATGCTGCGCATTGCCGCCCTTCCCGAAGATGAAAGGGTGCTGCGATGACTGCGATGACTGCGATGACTGTGTTTTGCGGACTCCTTTTGGGAGCTGGATTGTGGCTCATCTTTGTTCGCTTGCCGTTCATGCGGGCCACTCCCTTCGTGGAGCGCATCGAGCCGCAACTCAGGTCCCAGAACCTCGAATCGCGCCTACTGTCCACAACCCCGGACATCGCACCGTTCGGCCCCTTGGAACGCATTCTGCGGCCGGTGTTCCGGGACGCCCTCCGGTTTCTGGCGAAGTTCAACCTCGGTACGACGTCCCTCAACAAGAGGCTGGCCAAGGCCGGTTCCGGAAAGTCCGCGCTGGACTTCCGCGCGGAGCAGTTGCTCTGGGCGGCGGCGGGCTTTGCCACAGCGGTTGTCGTGGTGATCGTGAGCGCAGCCGGGGGACGGTTCAGTCCGGGGCTCGCGGTTGCCGCGGTCCTGGTTTGTGCACTGGGAGGGTTTCTTTTCCGCGACTACATGCTGGGGGTGCGGATCAAACGAAGGGAAAGGCGGATGCTGGCGGAATTCCCCAGCCTTGCCGAATTGATGGCCCTCGCGGTGGGTGCGGGGGAGAGCGCGAGCGGTGCCCTCGATCGGGTCTGTCGCACAGCCCGCGGCGAGTTGGCGAAGGAGTTTGCCCTGGTATTGGCCGCCACCCGGGCCGGCACGCCCTTGGTCGAGGCACTGCACGAGTTTTCGGGACGGACCGAGCTCGGCCCGCTTGTTCGGTTCGTGGATGGAATTGTCGTTGCCGTCGAACGGGGTACTCCTTTGGCCGACGTTTTGCGCGCCCAAGCGGCGGATGTGCGCGATTCAGCCAAGCGGGAGCTGATGGAAGCGGCGGGCCGCAAGGAAATCGCGATGATGGCGCCACTGGTCTTCGGCGTCCTGCCCCTCACCGTGATCTTCGCCGTCTACCCGGCCTTGGCCGCGCTGGAGCTTGGCTTCTGATGGCGATCTCCGTCGAGCCTTTTCACATCCATCAGATGTGCATCCGCCTGAATGCCGAAGAAAAAACTGCACGGATCACAAGGGATTCCTGCACACCGAAATGGTTGAAAAGTGAAATGGGGAAAAATGAAGAAGCTCGGACGCCGAAGCCTGCCCGCTTCAGGACTTTTGCTGTGGCAGTTGTGGACACTCCCGCCGTCCAGACCGTCGCTGGGAACAACACCGAATAAAAGTGTGGTCCCCGACAACGATCAGCCCGAACGAGGCGACGTACCCGGCTGGGTCATGATCACACTGATGTCCGCCGCCCTCGTCGCGGGCCTGCTGGCGCTGGCCGGCCCGGCTCTTGAGGGACTCTTCAACCAGGCTATGAGCAAGGTCGGAAAGTAATTCCATGCCGTTCCGCAGCAGGGGAGCGGAAGACGGGGGCGGCAGTGCCAGCGATGAACAAGGCTCCGCCGTGGTGGATTTTGTGCTGGTCGGCGGTCTGTTGACGGTGTTCTTCCTCGCCGTCATTCAACTGACCCTGGTGTTGCATGTACGCAACACCCTCATTGATGCGGCCTCGTCCGGAGCCCGTTACGGCGCCCTCGCCGACCGGACACCGACGGATGCACGTGAGCGCACGGCGGACCTGATCGGAACGGCGCTGAACGCGGACTTTGCGCGGGATATCTCGACGTCGGAGGCTAGCTTCCAGGGAATCCGCACCTTGGAGGTGACAGTCCGGGCACCGTTGCCCGTCATCGGGCTGATAGGACCCGGAGCGGTGCTGGAGGTGAGGGGCCATGCTGCGACTCCCGGCTGATCTTGGCCGTGAAGCGCTTTCGTGCTTCCGGGAGGCGGTCTGCCTGCCACCCGCGGAGGGCCGGGAATCCACCGGCCCTCGGCGTGCCTCTGAGCGGGGAAGCGCGGTGGTCGAATTCATCCTTCTATCCCTCCTGCTCATGGTTCCAGTGGTCTATTTCATCGTCACTATTGGACAGATCCAGGGAGGTTCCTTCGCCGTCGTGGGGGCAGCGGATCAAGCCGCCAAGGTCTACGTCATGCAGAAGGACAGTGCCCAGGGGCGCGTCGCCGCTGAACAGGCTGCCCTTCTGACACTCGCCGACTATGGCCATTCCGCGGAGCGGGCATTTGTCGACGTCGCGTGCAACCGCGGTGATTGCCTGTCGACGGGTGCTGCGGTCACCGTAACGGTCAAGCTCACGGTGCCGTTGCCCATGCTGCCCTTTGGAGACACCCTGAATCTGGACGCCGCGAACCTGAGTGCGTCGGCCACGCAAATCGTCGGGCGGTTCAGGTGAGGGACCTTGCCTCGGTGGACATGCAGAGGTCCCGCAAATCGGAGGGGGAAGACGGCCATTTGATGGTCCTGACCATTGGTTACGTCGTGATCGCGTTGTTGCTGGCAACGGTCGTTGCTGCGGCGTCCGCCGTCTACATTGACCACAAGAAGCTCCTCTCCGTAGCGGACGGAGCTTCGGTAGCAGCCGCGGACAGCTATACCCTCGGCCAAGTCGACAGTGGCGCCGAAACGCCGTCGGCCGTCCTCAACAGTGATCGGGTACGGAGCGTTGCCGAGTCATACCTCAGCCAATACGGCGCCCATTCACGGTTCGATCAACTAGCCGTCGCACGGGGTACTGGAAGTCCGGACAGCGCAACGGCCGAAGTGGTGCTCAGCGCGGTTGCCCATCCGCCTGTGGTCAGCTTTCTGCTGCCCGACGGCGTTCCGATCGAGGCCCGTTCCACTGCGCGTTCCCGGCTGACCCGCTGAGTTCCGGGCGTCACACGTCCGGACCCCGTGCAGAGGCCGCCAACGGATGGCGTACTCTGGAACAACCATGGCTCAGATTGACTTTCCCGCAGAAATCCGCGCGCTTCGCTCCACCTTCCGCTCCATCGAACAGGTTTCCGATGTCGAGAAGCTCAAGGAAGAGATCGCAGAACTGAGCGAGCGAGCTGGCGAACCGAACCTCTGGGACGATCCAGCTTCCGCTCAGGTAATTACGTCCAAGCTGTCCCACCGGCAATCGGAACTTGAACGGTTGAACAGGCTGACGGGACGCATCGACGATCTTGAGGTTCTTGTCGAGCTCGGCCAGGACGAGGACGACGACGCCTCGATGGTCGAAGCCGCCACGGAACTCGAGTCCATCCGCAAGGCCCTCAAGGAACTTGAAGTGGTAACCCTGCTTTCGGGCGAGTATGACGAACGCGAAGCCGTCGTCACGATTCGTGCGGGCGCCGGCGGTGTTGATGCGGCGGACTTCGCCGAGATGCTCATGCGCATGTACCTGCGCTGGGCGGAACGGCATGGCTACCCGACTACCGTCATGGACACTTCGTACGCCGAAGAGGCCGGCCTCAAATCAGCCACTTTCGAGGTCAAAGCGCCGTACGCGTTCGGCACCCTCAGTGTCGAAGCCGGGACGCACCGACTTGTCCGCATCAGCCCGTTCGACAATCAGGGCCGGCGGCAAACGTCCTTTGCCGCCGTCGAAGTCATCCCGCTGATTGAGCAGACCGACTCTATCGACATTCCGGACAATGAGATCCGTGTCGATGTCTTCCGCTCTTCGGGCCCTGGCGGCCAGTCCGTCAACACGACGGACTCGGCAGTACGTTTGACCCATATCCCTTCTGGGATTGTCGTCTCCATGCAGAACGAGAAGTCCCAGCTGCAGAACCGCGCAGCCGCAATGCGCGTCCTCCAATCGCGGCTCCTGCTCCTGAAAAAGGAGCAGGAAGATGCTGAGAAGAAGGCCTTCGCAGGCGATGTGAAGGCATCATGGGGTGACCAGATGCGCTCATACGTGCTCAATCCGTACCAGATGGTCAAGGACTTGCGGACCGACCACGAAGTGGGCAATACGTCAGCGGTGTTCGACGGCGACATCGACGACTTCATCGACGCCGGCATTCGCTGGCGCACGGGCAACCGTAACGCCGAGGGATAACGGCCGCCGCGGTGATTGCCTGATTGGGCGACACACCGCTCCAAGCCCGCGACTCCATCGCGGAGCGTGCGTATAGTCGAAGAGCCGGCGCTCAACTTCCCCCAACGAAAGCCCGTGCGCTGGCGGTTGGACTGGCCGAACGTGGCATGTCCGGCGGGGTTCTGAAGAGTCATGATCCGATTTGAGAATGTCACCAAGGTCTACGACCCCAATGCCCGTCCGGCGCTGGATGCTGTCAACCTTGAGATTGACCGTGGAGAATTCACCTTCCTCGTCGGGGCCTCGGGCTCCGGCAAGTCGACGTTTCTACGACTCATTCTGAAGGAAGACCGGGCAACGTCCGGTTCTGTCTACGTCGCAGGCCAGAACGTAGCCAACATTTCAAGCTGGCGGGTCCCCAAGCTTCGCCGCGGAATCGGCGTCGTTTTCCAGGACTTCCGCTTGCTGCCGCAGAAGAGTGTCTTCGCCAACGTGGCCTTCGCCATGCAGGTCATCGGCAAGAGCCGCAGCATCATCCGCGAGACAGTTCCGGAAGTTCTGAAGACGGTGGGGCTTGAAGGCAAGGAACGCCGCATGCCGCACGAGCTCTCCGGTGGTGAGCAGCAGCGCGTGGCCATCGCCCGCGCCGTCGTCAACCGCCCCGGCATCCTGCTGGCGGACGAACCGACCGGAAACCTGGACCCCATTACCTCGATGGGAATCATGGGCGTGCTCGACAAGATCAACCAGAACGGCACCACTGTGGTCATGGCAACGCACGACGACGACATTGTGAACGAGATGCGCAAACGCGTGGTGGAGCTTCGGAACGGCGTGGTGGTCCGTGATGAGGCAAGGGCCCTCTACACCTCGATGATTCCTGTGGTGGGAGAGTCCCGGCGAATGAAAGACGCGAGCGATGCGGAAATCGACCGCGCGCAGGGGGGCCAGCAGTGAGGCTCGCTTTTATCCTGGGCGAGATCGGCAGCGGCCTGCGCCGGAACCTGTCCATGGTGATTTCCGTCGTCCTGGTGACCTTTGTCTCCCTCACCTTTGTTGGCGCAGCCGGCATGCTGCAGATGCAGATCAACCAGATGAAGGGTTACTGGTACGACAAAGTCCAGGTCGCCATCTTCCTCTGCAACGATTCCTCGACGTCGACCGGATGTGCTTCGGGCGCGGTGACCAAAGAGCAGCAGGACAACCTGGCCAAAATGCTCGATTCGCCCGCAGTCAAGCAATACATCACCGATTACCAATTCGAATCGCAGGCGGATGCGTTCAAGCACTTCAAGGAACAGTTCTCCAACTCTCCGATTGTTGATTCGGTAACCCAGGACCAGCTTCCTTCGTCGTTCCGGATCAACATGAAGGACCCCCAGAAGTACCAGATCATCAGCGAGACATTCTCGTCCCAGGCCGGGGTGGAGACCGTGAGCGACCAACGCCAGGTCCTTGAACGGATCTTTGAGTGGATGAACGGCGCCTCTGTGGCGGCAATGGTGGTCGCGGGTGTCATGATCTTCTGCGCGGTCCTGCTCATCACCACGACCATCAGGTTGTCCGCCTTCAGCAGGCGGCGCGAGACAGGCATCATGCGGCTCGTTGGAGCGTCGAAGACCGTCATTCAATTGCCGTTCATCCTCGAAGGCGTCATCGCCGCCGTCGTGGGTGCAGTCCTGGCCTCCGGCACACTATGGCTGGTGGCACAGTTCTGGCTTAATGGAGACTTGTCGAAGCAGTTCCTGAACACTCCGTTTATTTCCTCGGCCCAGGTACTGGTGATCGCTCCGGTCCTGATAGCGTTGGGCGGCGGCCTGGCAGGGATCTCTTCGCTCCTGACCCTCCGTCGATATCTCAAGGTGTAGCCATGAAAAGCACTGAACCCCAGCGAACAGGACAGCCGATGCCCCGGAAGCATCAGGCCATCCTGCAGCTTCGCATGGTTAGTGGCCGGGTGAAGGTTGCCGGCTCCGTGCTGGCCATTGCACTCGCCGCGAGCCTTGGCACCGCGCCTGTGGCACACGCTGACAACCTCGATGACCAGCAGGCCGCCCTCAACGCGGAATCGGCGAGGGTGCAGCAGTCGTTGGAATTCGTTGACGCCAACATCGCCAAGGCGGCCGGCGACCTGGTGGTCTACCAAGGACAGCTTCCGGGAGCGCAACAGGCACTTCTCGAAGCCCAGGGCAAGGTTGCCACAGCGGTGAAGGAGGCGGATGCCCTGGCAGCCCGGGTAGATCTGGCCCAGCAAAGCAAAGCCCAGATCACCCAGCAGCTGGAAAACGACAAGCAAAAGATCACCGACACCAAGAAGCTCATCGGCCAGATCGCTGCTCAGGCATATAAATCCGGTGGCGTTCCCACGAATGTTGCCTTGCTGTTCGGAGCGAACGACGGCGGTAACCTCACGGAAACCATGGACCTCGCCAACCAGGCGATGCGCAGTCAGAACGCCACGATGACCAAATTGACGCAGCAGAGCGCCACGAACGTGAACTCCCAAGCCCGGCTCACCGCCGTCGAACAGGAAATCCGCGATCTCAAGGCGAAAGCGGACGCGGCACTTGAGCGTGAGAAGGCGGCCCGCGATGATGCCGCTGCCAAGAAGGCGGAGGTGGACAAGCTCATCTCCGACACCACCCGTCTCAACAGCCAGCTTCAAGCAGCCAAGCCCGGGATCCAAGCCCAGCTCCAACAAGTGAAGGCGAATCAGGACGCCGTCGCTGCGGAAATCTCAGAGCGCGACCGCAAACTGCGCGAAGCATGGTTGGCCGAACAGCAGCGGCTCGCCGCAGCAGCTGCGGCAGCCGCCCAGGTGCAAAACCAGGCAGCCCCGCAGCCTTTTGTCCCGCCGGCGAGCAATCCGCGCTCCAACTTCGGCCTGATCCACCCCGTACCTGCGAACATCCCGATCACCTCGGGCTTCGGTTGGCGTGCGACGCCGCCTGGAACCATCGATTTCTACGGCCAGGGCGGCTACATGCACACGGGCATCGATTTCGGTGCCCCCTGTGGAACACCCGTATACGCAGCTGCTGCCGGCATCGTGTTTTCAGCGGGCTGGGGCAACGATGGCGGTGGCAACCGTGTCAAGATATCGCACGGAGTCATCAACGGCGATTCCCTGACCACGATTTACTACCACAACACCAGCGTGGTGGTTTCTTCCGGACAGCAGGTGAGCCAAGGCCAGCTCATTGCATATTCGGGTACCACGGGTAACTCAACTGGTTGCCACGTGCATTTTGAAACCTGGGTGAATGGGCAGGCTGTCGACCCGATGAACCTTTTGTAGCCCACACGGCAGGGTTCTGCTGGCGTAGACTAGTGTGATTCTTCGACAACCAAGGAGTTCTACCGTGCCCAAGGAAAGTGGCCGTAAGGTAGTGGCCACCAATCGCAAGGCCCGGCATGACTACCACATATTGGATACCTATGAGGCCGGCATTGCCCTCATGGGAACCGAAGTAAAGTCCCTGCGGGAAGGCCACGCCTCCATGGTGGATGGCTTCTGTACTTTCTACAATGACGAGTTGTGGATGGAGGGCATCCATATCCCTGAGTACAACCAGGGGAGCTGGACCAACCATGCCGCGCGCCGGCGTCGGAAGCTGTTGCTTCACCGCGAGGAACTGAACAAAATCTCCGGCAAGATCCGCGAGACCGGACTGACCGTCGTCCCGCTCCAGCTGTACTTCCTGGACGGACGGGCCAAGGTCGAGATTGCTCTGGCCCGAGGCAAGAAGGACTACGACAAGAGGCAGACCTTGCGCGAGCAGCAAGACAAGCGCGAATCGCTGCGTGAACTGCGCGAGCGCAACCGTCGCTGACTTGCGCGGAAGGCGCCGCCAAGTGGGGCGGCAGCCAAAGCGTGTCCCGGAATGTTCGGGTGCCGCGATGCGTTATGATGATTAACCCGGCAGGTTTTTTGGATGGTCGCTTTCGGGCCGTCGTGCCGGGATTGATAACAAAATACGGGGATGATCGGTTTCGACGATGTTAGTCGCGACAGGTGAAGCGGGCCGAGGATGCAGAATTATCTCGTAAACGCTGTCTGCAAACCAATAAGTGCCAATTCTAAGCGCACTGACTTCGCTCTTGCTGCCTAAGCAGTAAGACAGTCCGTCAGCCCGAGGTTGCTATTGCCCCGGATCCTGGCGTCATTTAGATAGCCACTGCTGCTTGCCTTCGTCATCGAGGCAAGCGGGACTCTTAGATGACTGGGCCCGGATCAGCTACTTGTTCGCAGGATAGCTGGGGCCGAGAAAATCCGACGCGAACTGCGCCCGGAGAAGCCCTGACAACACGACATCGGACGGGGGTTCAATTCCCCCCATCTCCACCTTGTGATGAGTCGAGACATCCTTCATGGATGAGTCTGGTCATCGGTAACACCCCGGTCTTCGGACCGGGGTGTTTTTCTTTGTCTGGCCTGGTGGTCCCTGGTGGGGTCGATGGTGAGTTGCCGCATGCCGAAGTGGACGTCCGCGGCTTGCGGGACTCCATGGGCCAAGGAGCTCGTGTTGTCCTCGTTGAGAGTGACGACCGCGACCACCTGCAGGTGTGGGTGGCGCACCTCGGGGCGGTCCTAGTGGTACGGACTCCGGGCTGCAGGCTCGTCATCCGGGTTGTCGACGTTGTCCGCGGGACTTCCGGCTTCACCGTCCCGATGTTTGGCGGCGCGTTTGGGATCAGCCAGCCTCCGCCGTTGGTGTCCAAAGACCATCACCACGGCTACCAATGCGGCCCCGACCAGGACCATTACGACCCATATCCATTGTTGCCCGTCCACGTTCTCCCCAATCTCAGCCCGTCGGCTGGGTCCGGCACTGTGTTGCGAAAGGCCCTCGCCCCGTCTGCCGAGGCTGGGAAGGCGGGCCCGGTAAGGTGTCAGTCTTTCTCCTGATGTCTTGCGCAGGCGATGCACCGACCCCGGTTGTTGAACTGTGGGTAGTCCATTCAGCAAGCCCCCTTGCTTTTTGGCTGCGGCCCCTTGCAGGTCCGGGCCCAAATCGTTGCAATCCGCCCAGCTGTTCTCGCATGGACGCTGTCCGACACGCTAGAACTGCGGGCGATTGCTGTCTTGAGTAGCCTCTACTTGTTTCCGGTGCCTCCTACGCGACCGCCCTGCAGGACCGTTGCGTGTGGTTGTTAACCAGTTCAAAGAACCCACCAACGGATCCCTCAGGAAACGGTGCTCCGGCGAAGCTCGCTCTTGCGGATCTTTCCGCTGGCCGTCCTCGGCATGTCGTCCACGAACACCACGGTCTTCGGGATTTTATAGCGGGCGAGCCTGCCGGCCAGGTGCGCCTTGAGTTCGTCCTCGGTCAAAGTGGCGCCCTCGCGGAGCACCACCACGGCGCGTGGCACCTCTCCCCACTTCTCATCCGGCACGCCGATGACTGCCACGCTGCCTACGGCGTCGAGTTCACTGATCGCTTGTTCCACCTCGGCAGGATAGATGTTCTCGCCTCCCGAAATGATCATGTCCTTGAGCCTGTCCGAGACGAAGAGGAATCCGTCAGCGTCCTTGTAACCCATGTCTCCGGACTTGAACCAGCCACCGTCTTCATACGATTCGGCAGTGGCATCGGGCCGGTTCCAGTATTCGTGGATGACGTTGGGACCCTTGATCTGGATTTCGCCCACCGTGCCCTGCCCGGCAAGGCCACCTGCGACGTCGGCGATCCGGACGTCGCTGAAGAAGTGCGGGAGCCCCGAAGAGCCCGCTTTCTCCCGGGACATGGCGGCGGGCAGCGTGGTGGCGCCCGGCGCGGTCTCGGTCATTCCGTAGCCATTGGAGAAGTGCAGTCCGCGCGCCTCGTACGCTTCGAGGACGCGCAGGGGAACTGCCGATCCGCCGCAAGTCAGCTTGTTGAGGGAGCCAAGGTCCGACGTCGGCCAGGCCGGGTGCTCGCACAGCATCTGGTAGGTGGTGGGCACCCCGCTGATGGTGGTGGCCCGGTGCTGCTCGATGAGCTCGAGGGTGCGTTGGGGATCGAACCTCGACTCCAGGACCACCGTCCCGCCCTTGAGCAGCGTAGGCAACACTCCCATGTCGAGCGAGGCGACGTGGAACATCGGCGAGATCATGAGCGCTACATCGTTGGACGAGAAATCGAAGTCGACGATCACGTTGATGCAGTTCCAGGTGATGTTCCCGTGGGTCAGCAATGCGCCTTTGGGGCGTCCCGTGGTTCCGGACGTGTAAAGGATCATGGCGCCGTCATCGAGTCCGACTTCCTCGTCCAGATGCCGGGCCGCTCCGGAGGCTACGACGTCCTCATAGTCTTCCGCCGCCGTCGGGGTTTCACTACCGGAAGCCGCGCCACTGTCGCCCATGGAGGAATCGCCGACGACGACGCGCCGGCCCACGCGGGTGCCTTCCGCGCCGCTGGCCGCAAGCCCGTTGAAGCTCGCTGAGTGGATCAGCGCAACGGCACCGCAGTCCTCAAGCTGGAAATTGATCTCAGGGGGCGCCAGCCGAGTGTTGAGGGGCACGAAGATCGCGCCGAGTTGCCCGCAAGCAAAAAGCGTTTCCAGGAAAGCGGGATGGTTTTCCCCGAGATAGGCCACCCTGTCGCCCTTGGCCACGCCCCCTGATTTGAGGGCGTTGGCGAGCCTGTCCGATCGTTCCGCAAATTCTTCGTAGCTGAGTCGGCGGTCTCCGGAGATCAGCGCAACCTTGCTTGCGGACTTCGGGCGGCGGCGCTGCAGCCACGAACCGATGCCAAAATTCTCCATGACGGTCCTTTCTGATTCCCAAGCTAGACCCTTTCCGGCCTCAAGGCCGGACGGTCTGCAAATCGTTGTTCTTCGGTTCCCGGGTCAACAGGATGAAGATGATGGAGACGACGGACATCGCAGCCAGGTAGAAGACCACCGAGCCGGTGTTCTGGCCCGAATCCTTGAAGATCTGGGCCACGATCCCCGGAGTGAAGCCCGCGCCCAGAAGCGTCGCGAGCTGGTAACCAAGCGAGGCTCCCGTATAGCGGGAAGTGGTGCCGAACTGCTCGGAGACGAAGGCGGCCAGTGGCCCGAAGAGCGTTGAGTGGATCATCAGGCCGACGGTGAAGGCGACGAAGACCAGGAAGATGTTGTTCGAGGAAAACAGCTGGAACATCGGGATCAGGTAGGCGATGAAGAGTACGAGCCCGCCGATCATCACGGGCCTGCGGCCCAGCTTGTCGGAGAGCCTGCCGCCCAGGACCACGAAAGCGATGGAAATGAAAGAAGCAGCCGCGAAGGCATACAGCACGCCCTGGCGGTCGGCGCCCTTGGAGACGGCATAGGTGACCGCGAACGTTGCCAGCACCACTTGGAGGGCGAAACCGGCGGCCCCCGCGAGCATCGTGAAGATCAAGGTCTTGGGCCGGCGCAGCACCTGGAGGAGCGGGATGACGGGCTTCGCGGCTGCACGGTTGTCAGCGGCTGCGCGGGCGTCAGCGTTCCGTGCTTCTCTTTCCTGTTCAATGGCGGCTTTGAAGATGGGGCTCTCCGAAACCTTGAGCCGGACGAACATGCCCACTGCAAGCAAGACAAACGAGAGCAGGAAGGGAACGCGCCAGCCCCAGGCAAGGAACTGGGAGTTTGGCAGCGCCGAGAAGGCGCCCATGATGAGGGTGCCCAGCACGGCACCCGAGGGCGCGCCGGCATTGACGAACGAGGCCGCGAAGCCGCGCTTCCCGGATTCCGAATGCTCCAACGCCATCAAGGCGGCTCCGCCCCACTCGCCGCCCACCGCGATGCCCTGGAAAACCCGGAGCACCACAAGCATCACGGCGCCCCACGGACCGGCCACGGAGGCGCCCGGGACCAGGCCGATCAGCGCGGAAGCCAAGCCCATGACCAACATGGAGACAATGAGCATTCCCTTGCGACCCAGCTTGTCGCCGAAGTGCCCGAAGATGACTCCACCCAGCGGGCGCGCCACATATCCTGCGGCGAAGGTTCCGTAGGCGGCCACGACGCCCACCCAATCGTCCATTCCCGAGAAGAAGACCTTGGGGAAGACCACGGCTGCGGCTGTGGCATAGAGCAGGAAGTCGTAGTACTCGATGGTGCTGCCCAGGTAGCTGGAAGCAATGACGGTGCGTGCTTCCTTGCGTTTGGTGGCCACATCCATGGATTGAAGCTGCGATATTTGGGACATCGTTGTTCCTTAAAGCAGGGGTCGGGGGAGTGCCTTGTAGCGGCTATTTGTAGAAACGGGCGAGGAATTCGGCCACGACGGCGGGGCGTTCCTGGCCTTCGATTTCGATGGTGCTGGACACTTTGATCTGGGCGCCCCCCTTGACCTCGGTGACTTCAGCGATGGTGGCCTGCATGCGGATCCGCGCGCCCACTTTGACCGGGGACGTGAAACGGACGTTGTCGAGGCCGTAGTTCACTTTGGTGGTGACGCCTTCGACGTCGAACAGCTCGCCCCAGAACGGGATGATGAGCGAGAGCGTGAGGAAGCCGTGGGCGATCGGGGCGCCGAAAGGGCCGTCCTTGGCGCGTTCCGGATCGACATGGATCCACTGGTCATCCCCGGTGGCGTCCGCGAACTTGTTGATCTGTTCCTGGGTGATTTCGCGGTATTCGGTGACGCCGAGATCGGTTCCGGCGAGGGTGAGCAGTTTGTCGAAGTCGACGACGAGATTGGGCATGATTGCCTCCTGTGATGATGGTGGGTAAAGGGAGCGTGGGCTAGCGCGCGAAGGCGCTTTCGCCCGTAAGTGCGCGCCCGACGATCAGGGCGTTGATTTCGTGCGTTCCTTCGTAGGAATAGACGGCTTCGGCGTCCGCGTGGAACCGGGCAACGTCACTCTCGAGCGTGATTCCATTGCCGCCTGCCAGCTCGCGCGCCAGGGCGACTGTTTCCCGCATGGCCAGGCAGCTCTGCATCTTGGCGAGCGCGGAGTCCTGGTCGCGGTAGATCCCGCGGGCCTGCTGTTCGGTCAGCCTGACCACGAGGGACAAGCTTGCCGTGAGGTTGCCTAGCATGCGGGCCAGCTTCTCCTGCACCAGTTGGAAGGAACCCAGGGGGCGGCCGAACTGTTGGCGCTCGCGGACGTAGCGGAGGGCTGCTTCGAAGGCGCCGGCCTGGATGCCGGTGGCGATCCAGGCGACGTCGGAGCGCATGGCCTTCAGCATCGCCGCCACGTCCTTGAAGGAGTTCACGTTGTGCAGGCGCATGGATTCAGGGACCCGCACGCCTTCGAGCGTGATGTGGGCGTTCTGCATCATCCGCAAGGAGGTTTTCCGGTGGATCTTCTCCAAAGTCACCCCGGCTGCCTTGCGGTCCACGAGGAACGCCTTGACCTGTCCGTCCGCGACATCCCGGGCGAACACGGCCAGGACATCCGCCGTCGAGGCGCCTCCGATCCAGCGCTTGGCACCATTGAGGATCCAGGTGTCGCCGTTACCCTCGGGATCCCGCAGGGCGGTGGTGGAGAGTCCGCCGGCGATGTCCGATCCGGACTCCGGTTCCGTCAGGGAAAAGACGCCCTTGAGCGAGAAATCGATGATGCGCGGCATCCACTCGCGCTGCTGTTCCTGCGAGGCGCCCACCCGGATGGCGGTCCGGAAGAGGCCGGCTTGCGCCGTATACCACGTGGCCAGCGAAGCATCCGTGCGGGCGAGTTCGAAGATCCTGAAGCCTTGGTAGATACCCCGGGCGGAACCGTGAACAGTCAGCTCCGCCGGTTCCATCAGGTCCAGATCAATAAGTGGCCGGGCCAGCTCGGCAGGGAACTCGCCCCGCTCCCAGTAGTCGGCCAACAATGGTTTCGCTTCGCGGTCCAGGAAGTCGCGCAAGCGGCCCAGGACGCGGCGCTCGTCCTCGGTGAGGAGGGACTCGGCGTCGTAATAGTCGCAGACGCCGTAGAGGCGCTCCGCCGCCGCTGTCTCCACGCGGATGTCCAGGCTCATCTCAGCCGTCCAGCCCGAGCAGGCGCACCGCGTTGTCCTTGAGGATCTTGGGGCGGACCTCGTCTTTGAGCGGGAGCTCGGCGAAGGCGCCCAGCCATTTCTGCGGGGTGATGAGCGGGAAGTCCGTGCCGAAGAGCACCTTCTCCTGCAGATACGAGTTCGAGGCCTTCACGAGCGACTCCGGGAAGTACTTGGGGGACCAGCCGGAGAGGTCGATGAACACGTTGGATTTGTGCGTGGCGATCGAATTCGCTTCGTCCTGCCAAGGCACCGAAGGGTGGGCCATGATGATCTGCAGCCCGGGGAAGTCAGCGGCCACGGCGTCGAGCAGGAGCGGGTTGGAGTACGCCAGCTTGATGCCGTAGCCGCCGGGCAGGCCGGCGCCCATGCCGTTCTGCCCGGTGTGGAAGATGGCCGGAAGGCCCAGTTCCTGCAGCGTCTCCCAGAGCGGATAGAACTGTTCGTTGGAGGGGTCGAAGCCTTGCAGGCTCGGGTGGAACTTGAAGCCGCGGGCGCCCAGGTCAATCGCCTGATGTTTGGCGCCCTGGATGGCCTCGGCGCCGGTGCGGGGATCCACGCTGCCGAACGGAATCAGGACATCGTTGTTCCTGGCGGCTCCCGCGATCAGCTCGGGGATGCTGTTGGGCTCGTGCTTGAGTTGCGTGCGGGCGTCCACGGTGAAGACGACTGCGGCCATGTTCAGTCCGCGGTAGACCTCGGCGATCCGGTCCAGCGAGGGTGTGCGGTCCTCGGCCTTGAAGTACTTCGCTGACGCTTCCGTCAGGGCCGGTGGCAGGGATTCGTGGCCGTGGCCGTCCACTTCGAGGTGGACGTGCATGTCGATCGCGTCAAGTTTTGCGGCGTCGATGCCGAGTTCGTAGCGCTGGGGTGCGGCCATGTCAGCGTACCTGTGCGACGGGGGCGGCTTCGGGCTGCAGTTCGGCCGGGAGCGGCAGGAATTCCTCGCCGACGCTTTGGAGCTTGTCGGCGAACAACAGGTCGAAGTTCTCCACGAGGTCCTGGTAACGCCAACCGCCCTCGCGGTATTCGGTGGCGGCGGCTTCGGGGTGGGTCCAGAGCTGCAGGCGGTCCCCGCCGGCGCCGATGGCCTGGCCGGTGATTCCGGCCGCTTCGTCGGAGGCGAGGAAGGCAATGAGCCCGGAGACGTCGTCGGCCGTTCCAAAGCCGAGCTCGTGGCGGAAGAAGCGCGGCATGGCCTCGCCGCGCTCGTCCGCCTCCACCGCCTTGCGGAAGTACGGGATGGTCTTGGTCATCGCCGTCGCGGCCACGGGGATGACGGCGTTGGCAGTGACGCCCGCCTTCTTCATTTCCAAGGCCCACGTCCGGACCATGCCCACGATTCCCGCCTTCGCGCCGGCGTAGTTTGTTTGCCCGAAGTTGCCGCGCTGCCCGGTCGGGGAGCCGATGGCGATGATGCGGCCGCCGATCCCGTTTTCCTTGAAGTAGCCGAAGGCCTCGCGGGCGCATGTGAAGGTGCCGCGGAGGTGGACGTTGATGACGGCGTCGAAGTCCTCGTCCGTCATCTTCAGCAGGCTCTTGTCCCGCAGGATGCCGGCATTGGTGACAAGGATGTCCAGGCGGCCAAATTCCGTAACGGCCGCTTCCACCAGCTGTTTCGCTGCTTCTGTGCTGCCTACGGGAGCGACGACGGCGACTGCCCGGCCGCCGCCGGCCTCGATGGTCCGGACCGCTTCGCCGGCCACCTCGGCGTCGACGTCGTTGACGACCACCGCTGCGCCGTGGCGGGCCAGTTCCCGGGCGTATGCCAGACCCAGACCCCGACCGCTTCCGGTGACAATCGCTACTTTTCCTGACAGGCTCATCGCTGCTCCTTTGCTCGATCACCGTGCATCCAAGCCTTCGGCGTGGGATGCTGTTCTGTATCCATGAAAATACGTATAGTTGAAAATGTCAACGATTGATTTTGAAGATTATTGGAGTTTGTTATGACGATCGAGACGCAGGACGAGCAACGGGCCGCCACGAAGGACCGCCTGGCCGCCGCCCCGATCAGCCACGACGTGGGTTTCCTTCTGGCCAAGCTCCACGCCGGCGGCTCGGCCGTGAACAACCGGGCCCTTGCTGAGTTCGACCTCAAGGTGAGGTCGTACTCAGTGCTGATCCTGGCCAACAGCGGCCTGGAGCCCACCCAGCGGGAGTTGGCGGACTTCCTCAGCCTGGACCCCAGTCAGATCGTCGCCTTGGTGGATGAACTGGAAAAGCGGAAACTCGTCGTCAGGGCGCCGGGCAATCAGGACCGCCGGGCCAAAACAGTGACTGCAACGCCGGAGGGAAGGGAACTGCTCGCCCAAGCAGCCATTGCGGCCCGCCATGCGGAATCCGAAGTGCTGGCAGCGCTGGACGACGCCGAAGCCGCCCAGCTCAAGGCACTCCTGCGCAAAGCATTGTGGGGTTAGTTTTCCGGTCATCAGCGGCGTGACGGAGTTCACCCACGGCGTAGGACGGAACGGACTAACCGAAGCAGCGTATTCGTTGATATAGACACCACCGGTTACAGGAGGTGCATGATGAGTACGTTGCCGGAACAAGCCTTTCCCGAGGACATCCCTGACGCCCCGTCGGAGGACGAGGCATTGGACGCCTACTCGCGGACAGTGATGCACGTCGCGGAGACGGTCACGCCGCATGTTGCAGCATTGGAAATGAGCAGCGCCCGCAGAAACGGCCAGGTCAGGATCGGAAGCGGCTCCGCCGTCGTGTTCACGGGGGATGGCTATATGCTGACCAACGCCCACGTCGTCGCGGGCCTCCGTTCCGGTCGGGCGATCTTCGCTGACGGAACCCATACCGACGTCGAACTCGTCGGTGCGGATCCCCTGTCCGACCTCGCCATTGTCCGCGGGCGCCACACGCCGACGCCGGCCACCTTGGGCAACGCGGAGTCACTGCACGTCGGCCAATTGGTGATCGCCGTGGGTAACCCGCTGGGACTGGCAGGATCGGTGACCGCGGGCGTCGTCAGCGGGCTCGGACGTTCCATCCCGGTCAGGTCCGGCAGGCACAGCAGGGTCATCGAGGACGTCATCCAGACCGACGCCGCGTTGAACCCGGGCAATTCCGGCGGAGCCTTGGCCGACACCAAGGGACGGATTGTGGGAATCAACACCGCCGTGGCTGGCTTGGGCCTCGGACTCGCCGTGCCCATCAACACCACCACCCAACGGATCATCGCCGCCCTGTTGAGGGACGGCCGGGTCCGCCGGGCATACCTTGGCCTGGTGAGCACCCCTATTCCGCTGGACGCGAGTGCGGTGATCCGGACAGGCCAGAAGGAAGCGCTCCGGGTGGTGGAGGTCATCGCCGGATCTCCGGCGGAGCGTGCCGGACTGCTCGCGGGCGACCTGGTCCTCAGTGCGCAATCGCGGGCCGTTTCCAGTGCCGAGAGCCTTCAAAAGCTCTTGTTCTCGCAGGCCATAGGGGAGCCGTTCCTCCTGACGGTCCTCCGGGACGGCAAGATCCACGCAATCGTGGCCGTGCCCAGCGAAATGACCGACGAGGATTCATGAGGAGCCGGGCCTGCGATCGAGCCAGCCCGCTAAAAAGCCGGGGCCAAGACGGCTCCGGCTTTTTGCTACTTCTTCCGCATCCTCAAATGGGCCACCGGATCCGCCGCGGCGTCGGACTCGTGCTTGGCACGCTTCACTGCCCGTTTCTCCTTGATGGACTTCATACTCTTCTTCGTCTCGTGCTGGTGCGGCGCTTTGTCAGGCATGTCTTGCTCCCTAACTCCGGATCTTCCGTGAAGATCCTGCAAAGAGGGTCCTGAAAGGCCCTCTCTCTGTAAGCTACGCCTGTTTCCGGCGAAATCAACCGGGGCGGAACGCGCAAGTAATCAGGCCTCGGAGGCCGGGACGTCCACTATGCCCACGAACCGCGAACCGATTCCTTCGTACTCGCTGCGGACCTCTCCGGGCAGGATTCCGGGAACCTCGCTGTTCCGGTGGTGGCCACAGAAAACGTAGGTGAACTCCGGCCACCATTTCTTGGGACGGGCAGCCTCGGTGTATCCGCAGACGACGCAGCTCAGGTGTACCCACACAGGACGTTTGCCGGTGCGGTTGGCGCGGGATTGGACGAGCCACTGCGGTGGATTCTCTTGCAGCGCGCTCAGCTCGGCTTTTGAAAGCCTGGGGGGAATGCCGTGGCGTTGGGCCATTTCCATCGAAATATCAAGGGCCAGTGCGGCGTCACGTCTGCTAATCACCATCCAACGATACGGGACTTCCGTCCTGGCCGGAGCGGGCAGGAATCCCGACGGGAGCGGACAAGCAGGCGTAGGCTGTGCTCATGACCGACGCAGCGGCCCTGCTGCCAAGCACCCCGCTCCAAAAGCGGGTCCTTGTTGTGGCTATTGTGGCTTCCTTCATCGCCATTTTGGATGGCTTCGTGGTGAACCTCGCACTCCCGGCGATCGGCCGCGAGCTGGGTGGTGGCCTTGTCATCCAGCAATGGGTGGTGGATGCCTACCTTTTGACCCTCGGCGCACTGATCCTGGTCGCCGGATCCCTCTCCGACCATTTCGGCCGCGCGCGCATCCTGGAATGGGGACTCGCCGGCTTCACCCTCACTTCCGTCACATGCGGCCTCGCCTGGAACGGGGAAGTGCTGGTGGTATCGCGGGCCCTCCAGGGGATCGCAGGCGCCCTGCTTGTCCCGAGCTCGCTGGCCATGATCGTCACGTTCTTCTCCGGGCCCGCACAGTCCAAGGCAATCGGCCAATGGTCCGGCTGGACGAGCGCGGCCGCCATCGTCGCCCCGCTGATCGGCGGCGCATCGGTCGACCTGCTGTCCTGGCGCGTCATCTTCTTTATCAATGTGGTTCCGGCCGTCGCCGTCTGGCCGATTCTCGCCGGGCTGCGGAAGTCAGATGCCGCGACGGACACGAGCAAGAAGATCGACTACCTCGGCGCGTTCCTGGCCATGGTAGGACTTGGCGGCCCGGTCTACGCCTTCATCGAACAAGGGCGCATGGGCTGGAGCAACATGGTGGTCTGGATGCCGCTCGCCGTCGGAGCCGTTGGCCTGGTCCTCTTCCTGATCCACGAAGCCAGGACCCCGGAACCAATGCTGCCCCTGCGGCTCTTCGGCATCCGCAATTTCGGTTGGGGAAACATCGCCACACTGGCCATTTACGGCGCCCTGTCCCTCGGCTTCTTCGCCGTAGGCATCTACTTGCAGCAAGTGGGAGGGATGAAAGCCACGACCGCCGGCATCGCGTTGCTCCCCGCGACGGTCCTGCTCATGCTCACGGCCTCATTCTTCGGTGGACTGGCGGGCAAGTACGGGCCCCGATGGTTCATGACGGCCGGGCCGTTCATCTGTGGAATCGGTTTTCTCATGACCATGGCCGTGCAGGAGCCCCTGAACTACTGGACCCAAGTGCTGCCCGGGCAGATCGTTTTCGGGATCGGCCTCAGCACCTTGGTGGCGCCCCTCACCGCGGCTATCCTCGGCGCAGTACCCACCGAGGAGGCCGGGATCGGTTCCGCAGTGAACAACGCAGTGGCCCGCATCGCCGGCTTGATCTGCATAGCATTTGCCGGGCTCATCATCGGCCCGGTCTTCAGCCGCCAAGGCCTCATGAATGCCGTGGTGGTCACCGCCGTGCTGTTCTTCCTCGGGGCGGCGGCATCCGCCGTCGGGATCCGGAACCCGGTGCTGGGCGCTGCAGTGGTGGATTCTCCGGAAGGTCCAGCACCCGAGGACGGCGGGACGGCCGCCCGGCGCGTCTGACGGTTTTCGTCAGCGCTCCGCGAGGACGCAGCCTTCGTGGATGGTGTCCGTGGCTACCCAGAGCGCCGAGGTGACCTCATCGGCGAGATCGTAGTCGCGGCTGCGCGGACCTTTTCCGATCCGGACCACCAGCGCACCGCCGAACGGTTTGCGGCCAATCACCTGGACGCTGGCATCAAGGTCGATTTCCTCGGCGGACAGGTAGCGCAGCAGCTCCGGGTTTTCGTCGCTGATCCGGGTGATCTTCCCTGAGTGGCCGTCGTCGAGCTCGATCATGCGGTGCGCATGCGGCAGGCTCACCGAACCGTCCGCGGCCGGGATAGGGTCACCATGCGGATCGCGTCCGGGGTTGCCCAGCTTGGCGGCCATGCGATCGATGAAAGTGTCCGAAACCGCGTGCTCGAGCATCTCCGCCTCGTCATGGACTTCGTCCCAGCTGTAGCCCAACTCCCTCACGAGGTAGGTCTCGATCAGGCGGTGCCGCCGGACCATGCCCAGGGCAAGCTGCATTCCCCGGGAGGTCAAGGTAATCGCGCTGTAGGGCTGGTGGTCCACCAGGCCTTGGTCCTTGAGCTTGCGGACCATCTCCGAGACGGAGGAATTGGCGACACCGAGCCGCTGCGCGAGCTGCGAGGACGTGATGGGTTTGTCCTGCCACTCCGTGAAGGAGTAGATGACCTTGACGTAGTCCTCGATCGAGGAGGAGGGCGCACTGGTCTTCACGGTTCCAAGCCTATCGTGAACCGGTCCGATCAGACTTTTCGCGCCCGCCAGCTCTGCGTGAGATAGGGCAACGGGATGACCTCGCCCTGGGCATGCCCCAGGTGTTCGAAGAGGTACCACTGAAGATTGCCCATGACCTTGGCCCGGGTGGCGTCATTCGCCCTCAGATAGTAGCTGCGCGACTTCACGAGTTCGAGGATGTCGGCCGGAGTCACAGGATCCTCCCAACGCGTCAGGTGACTTTCGAGGCCGGCGAACTCCGGGCCCACCACAGGCCGGAAGTCCGGTTTGTGGACGTCGCCGGCATGCATGATGCGGGACAAGCGATGGACCCAGGGCACTGAAGTGTCCAATTGGTTCCAGATCAAGCCGATAACGCCGTGGGGCCGAAGGATCCGGGCGATTTCGGTGCTGGCGGCGAGGGGATCGCACCAGTGCCATGCTTGGGCAACGCTGACGACGTCGAATGCTGAGTCCGCCAGTCCAGTTGCCTCGGCCGTGCCCTCCAAGGCGATTACTTGGGGGTAGGTTTTGCGCAGCTGAGTGAGCATGTCCGTGGAAGGGTCCACTGCGGACACCGTGAGCCCACGCTCGACGAGGAGCGAGGTGAACTTTCCAGTGCCGGCGCCGATGTCTGCCGCGTCCCGTGTGCCTTCAGGCAGCAGCCAGTCAGCCGAATCCGCGGGGTAGCCGGGCCGGACGCGGTCATAGTGTTCTCCGCCGTCCTGGAAACTCCGGCCGAGTTCAAGGCGCCGTTCCTCATAGAGTTTCGGGCCGGCTGACGTGCCTTTGGGGGGTCGCGGGGCCACGCAGGAACTCCTTCGCAGGACAGGAAAAATACCCTACGAATCTACCGCAATCAGTCGGTGCTGCATGGAGCGGCGCCGGCAGTCCCGGGAGTGTTGGGAGCCCATTCCGGGTAGCTTCGGTGGTCGTTCGCCGGCACCCACCGGCCGGCATCCACAACGTAGTCCCAGCCGAGGCCATTGCTCTTGAGAGCCTGGATGCCCGCGATGAGCCGGGTGGCGTCTTCCAGGCGCGACCCCACGCCGAAACTGGCGCGCAGGGATCCGGAGGGAAGGCCGAGGCGCTTGAGCAGCGGGTGGGCGCAAAAGCGTCCGTCGCGCAGGCCAATGCCGTGCTCGGCCGCAAGGTAGGCAGCGACGAGCCCGGCGTCGTAACCCTGGAGCGAGAAGTTCACGACGCCGATGGTGTCCAGGGGATCGGTGTCGCTGAAGATCTGGTGCACGGTCACGCCGTCGATTTCCTTGAGGCCCTCGACCAGATGCGATCGGATGGCGGCCTCGTGGGAGTGCCATTCATCGTGGTCGAGGCTCGCAATGACCTGCGTGGCGCGGGCGAGGGTTGCCGCGCCGAGCACGTTCGGTGAGCCTCCTTCGTGCCTCGCCGGTCCCGTGGCCCAGCTGACGGAATCGAGGCGTGCCTCGCGGACGGCACCGCCTCCTGCAAGGTGCGGCGTTCCGGCGTCGAGCCAGTCCGGACGGCCCACCAGGACACCGGCGCCGAACGGTGCATAGAGCTTGTGCCCCGAGAAGACCAAGTAGTCAACATCCGCGGCGGCGATATCGATCCGGCGATGCGGGGCGAGTTGCGCCGCGTCCACCACAATCCGCGCCCCGAATTCGTGGGCCAGGGCAGCGAGTTCCTTGATGGGCAGGATCTCGCCGGTCACGTTCGACGCTCCGGTGACTGCCAGGAGGCTGACGCCACCGTGGGAGAGTGCCGAGCGGACGTTGGCCACCGTCTCGGACAAGGTTCCGGCGGCCACGATGCTGCGGTGGGGGACGCCCTGCCACGGCAGGAGATTGGCATGGTGCTCGATGTCCAGGTAGAGGACTTCGCCAGTGTGCCGACCGTCCTCAACTGGCAAGCACCCGGCCAGCAGATTGAGGGAATCGGTGGTGTTGCGGGTGAAAATGACCGAATCGTCCGGCCGCCCGCCAACGAAGTCACGGACGATGTTGCGGGCGTTCTCGTAGACCGAGGTGCTGATCTGGGACGCATAGCCAGCGCCGCGGTGGACGCTCGCGTAGTACGGCAGGATCTCGTTGAGGTACGCGGAAACGACGGTCAGGGCAGGTGCCGACGCCCCGTAGTCGAGGTTGGCGTAGCGGATGTGGCCGCCCTGGATCAAGGGTGCCTGCAACTCGGCGCCGGTGACCGCGGCCAGCGGGCGGGCTGCCCGGGGCTGGGATTCAGTGCGTTGCGGTGCAGATTCGTTGTTCAGCGAAAGAGCCGGGGAAGTAAATGTGGCTGTGCTCATGGGACCTCACTCAAGAGGGACCCCTGCGTGCAGGGGGTCCGCGCTTGCCGCATCCGTTCCGGACCGGCCGGGTCGTCACCCGGGGCACCCCGCCGCGATGGAGGGTTGCCGGCCAGCAAACCGGGGTTTCGCGCTGGCACTCGTGACCTGTAAAGAGCGTAGGACACCGGCAAGGCTGGTTCCAATGTGACCGGCGATTGTTAAGCGGATTGTTACACGGCCGGAAAATGTGCCTTTCGCCGAAGAAAAAGCGGCGGACGCCCCAAAAGAGGGGCGTCCGCCGTCGTTTATTCAGTCGTCTATTCAGTCGTCTACTCGGTGAAGGGACGGATTACAGGAGGTCGTCGAGTTCGGGGTTGAGCCTCTTGAGGACCTCGGAGTGCAGGATCGAGTTCGTGGCGACGGCGTTTCCGCCGAAGGGACCATCCGCGCCGTCCAAGGACGTGAAGCGTCCCCCGGCCTCGGTCACGATCGGCACCAAGGCGGCCATGTCGTAGACCTGGAGTTCCGGCTCTGCGGCGATGTCCACGGCGCCCTCGGCCACCAGGCAGTAGGACCAGAAATCCCCGTACGCGCGGCTGCGCCAGACATCGTTCTCGAGGCCCAGGAAGTTGTCCAGCGAACCATGCTGCTTCCACTCGGACAGCTCGGAGTAGGAAAGCGACGCATCTTCAAGCCGCGACACGTTGGAAACCTTCAGCCGTGTGGCCGCGGCCAGCGATCGGCCCATGTAGGCGCCCGAGCCCTTTGCCGCCCACCAGCGCTTGCCGAGCGCCGGAGCGCTCACGAGCCCGACTACTACCTCGCCCTCGTCCACGAGGGCGATGAGCGTGGCCCAGACGGGTACGCCGCGAACGAAGTTCTTGGTCCCGTCAATGGGATCGATGATCCAACGCCTTGAGCCGTGGCCCGTGCTGCCGAATTCTTCCCCGAGGACGGCGTCGCGGGGGCGGGAACGGGAGAGCTGACCGCGGATTGCTTCCTCGGCGGCTTTGTCGGCATCGGTGACGGGGCTCAGGTCGGGTTTGGTCTCGACCTTGAGGTCCAGTGCCTTGAACCGCTCCATTGTCAGGGAATCGACGGAGTCGGCCAGGACATGTGCCAGCCGCAGGTCGTCGTTGTAGCTCGAATCGGGTTGGGTCATGGTTCCAAACTACCGTCTATTCGCGGGTGAGCCGGGGAGGTAGGACGCCAAGCGTGCTGTTAGTCGAGCGTGCTCTTAGTTGACCGTGCCCAGTTCCTTCGCCTCTTGGGCCTCCATGCGCGGATCCGCGCCCAGAAGCCGGCGCAACGACGCCAAGCGGGCCGGGCCTGCCTCGCCCGCGTGGCCGTCGGCGACCCAGGAATCCAGTCCGCATCGAACCGCGGAGGCATCGTGCTTGCAGCCTCGCTCGCACATTTCCGTTCCGGGTTCCAGATCCGGGAAGGCGTGCAGGATGCGGTCGGGGTCCACGTGGGCGAGGCCGAAGGAGCGGATGCCGGGCGTATCGATGATCCAGCTGCCGGCGGGGGCGTCGCTGAGTTTCAGGGCGAGGGCAGAGGAGGAGGTGTGGCGTCCGCGCCCTGTCACGGCGTTGACCCCGCCCGTCGCGCGTTCGGCGCCCGTGAGGGCATTCACCATGGTGGACTTCCCGACGCCGGAATGGCCCAGGAGTACGGTTACCTTGCCGTCGAGATAGTCCCGCAATTGGCCGACGGCGTCGCCGTCGAGGCGGGCGGACAGGCCGTCGTCCGAACGGGCGTCGATGCCTGAGGCGCCTGCGTCGGCCGTGCGGCTGATGATGATGGGGAAACCGAGGCTCACATAGTTGGCGAGCAATTCCGTCGGATCCTTGACATCGGCCTTGGTGACGAGCAGCAGCGGCTCGATTCCGGCGTCGTACGCTGCCACCAACGCGCGGTCGATGAATCCGGTGCGTGGCTCCGGATTGGCGGCGGCGACCACCACCACGAGCTGGTCGGCGTTGGCGACGACGGCCCGTTCGATCGGATCCGTGTCATCGGCACTTCGCCGCAGGAGGGTCTTGCGCTCCTGGACGCGCACGAGGCGGGCGAGGGTGTCCGGGGCTCCGGACACATCGCCGACGAGGGCCACGAAGTCTCCGGGAACCACGGGGGAGCGCCGGAGTTCACGGGCGCGGGCCGCGATGACGATGCGCTCGTTGTCTGAGCTTTCGCCCACAATCGCGGTGTAGCGGCCGCGGTCGACTGTGATGATGCGCCCGATCACTGCGTCGTCGTGGCTGGGGCGGTCCTTCGTGCGGGGGCGTGTGCCCTTCTTGTTGGGTCGGATCCGGACGTCGGATTCATCCCAGGAGCTTGCGTCGCGAGCCATCGTCAGTTGCTTGTCTCCATAGAACCGGTTGCTGGAGTGCCGGTGTCCGTGGCCGTTTGGCCCGCGCTGAGCATCGATGCCCAGATTTGCGGAAATTCGGGCATGGTCTTGGACGTCGTCGCGATGTCTTCAACCTGGACACCCTCGACGGCGAGCCCCAGGATGGCGCCCGCGGTGGCCATGCGGTGGTCGGCGTAGCTGTGCACGACGCCGGCGTGCAGCGCTGCGGGCCGGATCACCAGACCGTCGCTGGTTTCTTCGGCGTCGCCGCCAAGCCGGTTGATTTCGGCGACGAGCGCGGCCAGCCTGTCCGTTTCGTGTCCCCGCAAATGCGCGATGCCGGTGAGCCGGGAAGGGCCGGAAGCCAGGGCGCACAATGCCGCCACCGTAGGGGCGAGTTCGCTGGTTTCGTCGAAGTCCGCGCCCAGGATCTCCGGGCCGCCCGTGACTGTCAGCGTGCCCTTGTCCAGTGTGACAGTGGCACCCATGGTGGCAAGGATGCCCCGCCAGAGGTCCCCGACTTGCGTCGTGTTGGCAGGCCAGTTGGGGATCCGGATAGTTCCTTTCGTGGCAAGCGCCGCGGCGAGGAACGGGCCGGCGTTGGAGAGATCCTGCTCGATCCTCTCGTCGAACGCCTGGATAGTGCCCGGGGTGACGCGCCAATGGTTCGGCACGGAGTCATCCACCTGCACCCCCACGCCGCGCAGGACCGAGACGGTCATGTTGATGTGGTCCAGGCTGGGCACAGGCTTGCCGACATGCTCCAGGTGAAGGCCCTCTTCGAAGCGTGCACCGACCAGCAGCAAGGCCGAGACAAACTGCGACGAAGCGCTCGCATCGATCACCAAATGGCCACCGCGGACAGAGCCCGTGCCGGAAACCTTGAACGGCAGGGAATTCGCAGTGTGCCCGTCCACGGCGCTGACTTCCACTCCGAGCGTGCGGAGGGCTTCGATGATGGTGCCCATGGGACGTTTGCGTGCGTGCGGATCCCCGTCGAACACGGACGCGCCGTTGCGGAGGGCCGCGAGCGGCGGCACGAAGCGCATGACCGTGCCGGCCAGGCCGCAGTCGATGGCGGTCTCCGAGGCGGCAGCCGCAGGGTCGATGGGGGTGACTTCAAGATCCGGGCCGTACTGTCCATCGCCGGGAACCTCGGTAATGGTGGCGCCAAGCTGGCGCAGGGCCTCGACCATCAGGGCGGAATCCCGCGAATGCAAGGGTGCCCGCAGCCTGCTTGGGCCGTTGGCCAATGCCGCCAGGACCAGATAACGGTTGGTCAGGGACTTCGAACCAGGAACCGTAACCGTGGCATCCACAGGGTGGCTGGCGAAGGGTGCCGGCCACAGGGGGAGTGCGGAGGCTGTGGTGCTCCCTGAATCGTCGGTCTGCGTGGCGGGGGTTCCTGGCATGCTTCCTTATGCTCCAACTGCGTTGTCTACGGCCTTGCGGACGGCCCGGTCTGTTTTCTTGAGCTGCTTGCCCGTGGCTTTCTTTGCGTCCATGGCGAGGTGTTCGGCACGCCATGCCAGGCTCGGTTTGCCTGCGGTGTCGACGGCGGCAAGGAAAACGCCACCCGTCAGCGAAATGTTCTTGAGCAACTGGGCGCGGCGGGCGAGCCGGCCTTCCTTGGTGCTGATGTCGGCTGAACGCCACTCAACAAAGGTATTCAGGACCGAGATGCCGGCAAGCAGGCTGGCCGAGAACCGGGAGCATTTGCCGAGGGCCAGCAAGGCGCCGGCGCCCACTTGCGCGCCGCCGATAACCCGCGCCAGCATCTTCTCGTCAGCCGGGAAGGGCAGTGACTCGGAAGCGCGGCGGAGCAGCGGAGAGAGCTGTTTGGCAGTGTCATCCGCGTTCTTGAGCTTGTCCAGCCCTGCGACGACAAAACTGGAAGCCAACATTGGCCTGGCGAGAAAACGGACGAGGGACATGTTTTGCCTCCTGGATGGCGTGCCACGGTGTTCAGGTGGTGCTGCGTTCAAGTGGTGCGGTGTTCACGGGTGCAGTCGGATCTAGTCTTGCATCTTTGCGGAATATTTGCCCGGAGCTTGCCGTTGTCAAAAGAAGGTGCGGTGGGGGCGGACCTTCGGTTGTGGCGCGTGCGTTGTGCCGCGCTATGTCATGTCGTCGTTGAGTGGAGATGGTTTTTTGGCCTTGGTTAAGGACCGAGAGGGACACTTGGCGCTTGGGCGGGAGCTGCCAAGGGACTCCCGGAGCGTGACAGTAGACTTGGATGCAATGAGCACCATGGATCCGGCCGCAGCGGCCATGTACAAAGCAGCGACGGAAGTCACGGACGCAACGTCCGGCGGCGACGAAGCTGTTGAGGCCGACGTCGAGATTGCAGTGGACTTCGCAAGCGAGACGCCCGAGCAACGGAGGGCGCGCTTCGAACGCGACGCCATGCAGTATGTCGACCAGCTCTATTCGGCTGCCATGCGCATGGCCAGGAATCCGTCCGATGCCGAGGACCTGGTCCAGGAGGCGTACACCAAGGCCTTCTCCGCCTTCCACCAGTACAAGCCAGGAACCAACCTCAAGGCGTGGCTGTACCGCATCCTGACCAACACCTACATCAACCTCTACCGGAAGCGGCAGCGCGAACCGTTGCAGTCGAATTCGGACAGCATCGAAGACTGGCAGTTGGCGCGGGCGGAATCCCATACGTCGGCCGGGCTGCGCTCTGCGGAGGCGGAGGCACTGGATCATTTGCCGGACTCGGACGTGAAGAGCGCCCTGCAGTCCATTCCGGAGGAATTCCGGCTCGCGGTGTACTTCGCTGACGTCGAAGGCTTCGCATACAAGGAAATATCAGACATCATGAATACCCCGATCGGGACCGTCATGTCCCGGCTTCATCGCGGCAGGAAAATGTTGCGCGATCTGCTGGCGGACTATGCCGCAGAACGGGGAATCAGCGCCGGCGCGGAAGAAAAGGCCTTGGCCGTGGGCGCGGCCACAAGCAAAAAACAGGAGAAAAGGAAATGAGCTGCCAAGGATTGGGCGACTGCGACGATGCTCGGATGCAGCGTATCTACGAGTACCTCGATGGTGCGTTGACCCGCGATGACATCGCAGAGATCAAAGTGCATCTGGAGAACTGCCCGGAGTGCACGGAGCAATACGACCTTGAGTGCGTCATCCGCACCGTGGTCAAACGCTCCTGTACGGAAGCGGCTCCTGAGAATCTCAAGAACTCGATCCTGGACAGGATCCACGCTATGAAGCCCGTGGACGTCTAAGAGCCTGGAATGGCAAGGGCCCCGGAAACCTGATGGTTTCCGGGGCCCTCCGCATTAAGTCTTACGCTAAGCCGCTGGCTTAGGTGTTGGGACGCTTGCCGTGGTTTGCGCCGCCGCGCTTACGGTCACGACGCTTACGTGCACGCTTGCTCATAGCTGGCCTCCTTAGATTCTTGATACTCAATAAAGCTGCCCTCCAGTCTCCCACATCACGGGGCTGCCCCGCGAACCGTGCCGGCCAGCCCCGCTGGGACCCGGACTCAGCCCCGCAGTGAATTCCGGATGGAGATCCTGGCCTGGTCCAGGACGGTGCGCACGGTTTCAAGGGCGATCGGGGTCAGGGCCTTGGAGCCGGCGTGCTGTCGCAGTTCCACGCGGATGTCATCGCGGAAGGACTGGACCATCATCTCGGCTTCCTTCAGGATGCGGTGTCCCTCCGGCGAGTAGCTGCCAGCCCACGACTGGAATTCCGCGGACTTCGCACTGGCCCGGGCGGCTTCGGCGGTTGCGGCCAGGTCTGCGCGCAGGCCGCGCATGTTGCTGCGGATGTCGTCGCGGAGGCTGTCGGCCAAGCGCCGCACGGAGGCGGAGATGTTGTCCTCGACGTCGGCCAGTTCCTGCCGCCGGCTGTTCAGTTCCGCCAGCCCCGCCGCGGTGATGGAGTAGTTGGTGCGGCGCCCGTCGCTGCTGGTCGCAACCAGTCCTTCTTCCTCGAGTTTGCCAAGGCGCGGGTAGATGGTTCCGGCACTGGGGGAGTAGGTTCCGCCGAAGCGTTCGCCGAGGGCCTTGATGAGCTCGTAGCCGTGCTTGGGGCCCGATTCCAGGAGTGCCAGCAGATAGAGCCTGAGGGCTCCATGGGCAAAGACGGGCGGCATCAGACTTCCTCTTCTCCGGGGACTGAGTGGGTTGCCCCGGGTGTTGGCGCACTGCCATGGATGATGGAGGTCTTTCCGGACACGGAATTGGTACGGGCCACCATGAGCCGCTCGTCGGGGCCGACAATGGTCTGGACCCTGCCGCCCGACTGGGCGTAGAGCTGGTCATCGATCATGACGGTGCCACTGGCTGTCTTCGCGACGATGTCCACGCCAACGTCGTGCGGCAGGCGGATGGTCAGGTCGCCTGAAACGGAATTGGCTCCGAAATCCTGGGTGTAGCCGTGAAGGTCGAAGCTGAGGTCGCCGCTGACGGTATTTGCCCGGATGTTCTTGAAGCGGCCCGAAGCCGTGACTTCGCCCGAGACGCTCTTGGCGGTCATGACGCCGTCGTGGTTGCGGGCGATGACTTCGCCGCTGACGGTGTTGACGTGAAGCTCGCCCCGTGTGCCATCGGCGAGAACCGACCCGGACACCGTGTTGAGGCGGATATGGCCGGTGATGCCCGACACCATGCCGTCACCGCCCACGGTTCCTGCTTCGACGTCGACGCCGACGGGCAGCGCAATGCTGATGACGATCGTGTTGGTGCTGGTGTTGTTGACGGTCCCCATGAGGTTGCGGAACCAGCCCTGCGGGCCGTGCAACTGATGGCGGACTTCGAGCCGGCCATCGACGAGGCTGACGCTCAGTGGATCGCCGGCGATTTCCGAGACTTCGATCCTGGTGATTGCTTCGTCGTGCGTGACGACGTCGAAGCGGCCCTTGACGATCCCCAGCTTGAGTGAGCGGACGCCGTCGATTTCAATGGTCTGCGGGCCGGTAACGGTCCAGGTTTCTTCTGACATGACCCCTCCATTGCTGCGTTACATCTATTGCGATATATCGCGTTGATGTACTCACGATATATCTCGACAATGACGTTGGCAATGGGTTCAGCACGCCGGACGGGCGTCTCCTGCCCCGGCTATTCCGGCTGGGCGATCCTCAGCCACTGGAACCAGCCGCGGTGCAACACGAGCCAGGCCATGAGCCCGTAACCCGCCTGGCCCGGGGTGCCGCCATTTGCGGAGAGGTCCGTCCGCCATTGTTCGTGGTTGAGCAACGGGGAGAACGTGTCGACGTACTGGTGGTTGCGGCGGGTGGTGACATCCGCAAATGCGGCGTTCAGTTCGGCGATCCGGCGGTTCTTGGCCGGGTCCAGGGTGGGTGGCGGTCCGACGACAAACACTTCGATGTTGCTTTGCGACGCCCCGTCAAGGATATTGGCAAGATTGAGACGGCTACGTGCTGTGGAGACACCGAATTCGATGTCGCGGCCCGACAAGCCGATCACCAGGCGGTTTTCGTGGACGTTGCTGAAACGTCTCCCGGCTTCGTCGAGCCAGCGCGCCGCAAGGCCTTCTGTGCCCTCCATAGGGCAGGGAAGAGAGTAGCTCTCCACAAGAACGGAGTCCTGGGGAGTCCGCGCAAGAACCCTTCCGAGCCAGCCCAAGGCCCTGGGGTCACCGAGCCCGGCGAGTAGTTCATCACCAACAGCTGCGATGCGCAGCTTCCTGTCTTCCACAGTTACCTCTTCACCAAACGTTGCGGTCCTTGCACTGTGCCCGGCCGGGCGGCTGGATCACCGGACACTTGTCCCATTAAACAGAACTGCCCGGCTGGAAGCGGGTATTGAACCTCCAGCCGGGCAGCCGCCGTCTTACTTGCGTTCGAATGCCTGCTTCAGCAACGTGGCCTGCTCGGCGCTGTGGCGCTTCATGGAACCGGCTGCCGTGGAGGCCGATGCCGGACGCGAAACGAGCCGGACCTTGCGGTCCAGTGCCTGCGGCAGGTTCAAGCCGATGAACGGCCACGGACCCTGGTTCGCGGGCTCGTCCTGGGCCCAGACGATGTCGGCGTTCGGGTACTTGGCCAGTTCCGCCTCGAGCTGGGCCTGGGGCAGCGGGTACAACTGCTCCAGGCGGATGATTGCCGTCGAGGTGTCCCCCGTCTTCTGGCGGTTGGACACGAGATCGTAGTAGAGGCGGCCGGAAACCAGGATCACGCGGTCAACGCTCTGGGCCTCGAGTGGCTCGTGTTCGCCGATGACCGGCTTGAAGCCGCCCGTGGTGAAGTCCTCCACCGCAGAAGCCGCACCCTTGAGGCGCAAAAGCTGCTTCGGCGTGAAGATGATGAGCGGCTTGCGCGGACGGCTGTAGGCCTGCCGGCGGAGCAAGTGGAAGTGCGAGGCAGCCGTGGTGGGATTCGCCACGATCATGTTGTCCTCGGCACAAAGCTGCAGGAAGCGCTCGATGCGTGCGGACGAGTGGTCCGGTCCCTGGCCTTCGTAGCCGTGAGGCAGCATGAGCACGAGGGAGGAACGCTGGCCCCACTTTTGCTCGGCCGAGGAGATGAATTCGTCGATGATGGTCTGCGCACCGTTGACGAAGTCACCGAACTGGGCTTCCCACAACACCAAGGCGTCCGGGCGTTCCACGGAGTAGCCGTACTCGAAGCCCATGGCCGCGTATTCGGACAACAAGGAGTCGTAGATCCACAGCTTGGCCTGCCCGTCGCTCAGGTTGCCCAGCGGCATCCATTCGCTGCCGTTCGCGCGGTCGTGGAAGACCGCGTGACGCTGCACGAACGTGCCACGACGGGAGTCCTGGCCGGCGAGGCGGACCGGTACGCCCTCCATCACAAGCGAACCAAAGGCCGCGATCTCGCCGAAGCCCCAGTCGATGCCGCCTTCACGGGACATCTGCTCGCGCTTCTCGAGGAGCTGCTTGAGCTTGGAGTGGACCGTGAAGCCTTCCGGAATATCGAGGTGCGCCTGGCCGATCCTCTGCAGCATTTCGGCTGAAATGGCGGTGGTTGCAGGTGCGTTGGTGCCGAAGTCCGCCTGCTGGGCGATGGGACGCTCGATGTCCGACACCGCAGCGGAATCCGCCGTGATGATCGGGATGGGCGAAGTCTGTGCGGCGTGGGTCTCCGCGAAGACGCGCTCGAGGCGTTCCTGGTAGTCGCGCAGCAACTGCTCGGCTTCGTCCTCGGTGATGTCGCCACGGCCGATGAGGGATTCCGTGTAGAGCTTGCGGACGGAGCGCTTGGCCTCGATGAGGTTGTACATGAGCGGCTGCGTCATCGAGGGGTCGTCGCCCTCGTTGTGTCCGCGGCGGCGGTAGCACACCATGTCCACAATGACGTCCTTGTGGAAGCGCTGGCGGAACTCGTAGGCCAGCTGCGCAATGCGCACCACGGCCTCGGGATCGTCACCGTTCACATGGAAGATCGGGGCCTGGATCATCTTGGCCACGTCGGTGGAGTACGTCGAGGAGCGCGACGACGACGGTGCGGTGGTGAAGCCGACCTGGTTGTTCACGATGATGTGAATGGTTCCACCGGTACGGTAACCACGCAGCTGGGACAGGTTGAGCGTTTCCGCCACGACGCCCTGGCCGGCAAAGGCGGCGTCGCCGTGGATCATGATGGGCAACACGGGGAATGCCTCGCCCTGGTCCAGCCGGTCCTGCTTGGCCCGGACAATGCCTTCAAGCACGGAGTCAACCGCTTCAAGGTGGGACGGGTTGGCGGCGAGGTAGACCTTGGTCTCATTGCCGTTGTCCGAAGTGAACGTGCCTTCAGTGCCGAGGTGGTATTTGACGTCGCCCGAGCCCTGCACGGAGCGGGGGTCCTGGGTGCCTTCGAACTCGCGGAACACCTGGGCGTACGTCTTGCCCGCGATGTTGGTGAGCACGTTGAGGCGGCCGCGGTGGGCCATGCCGATCGCGACTTCGTCGAGTCCGTCGTCGGCGGCGTCGGAAATAATGGTGTCCAGCAGCGGAATCAGGGATTCCCCGCCTTCGAGGGAGAAGCGCTTCTGGCCCACGAACTTGGTCTGCAGGAAGGTTTCGAAGGCCTCTGCTGCGTTGAGCTTGGAAACGATGCGCAACTGCTCTTCGCGGCTCGGCTTGGAGTACGGGTGCTCCACCTGGTCCTGGAACCACTTGCGTTCTTCAGGCTCCTGGATGTGCATGTATTCAATGCCCGTGGTGCGGCAGTAGGCGTCGCGGAGGACGCCCAGGATGTCGCGGAACTTGAGCATCGGCTTGCCGCCGAAGCCGCCGGTGGGCCACTCGCGGTCCAAGTCCCACAAGGTGAGGCCGTACGTCAGCACGTCGAGGTCCGGGTGCTTGCGCTGGACGTATTCGAGGGGGTTCGTGTCTGCCATGAGGTGGCCGCGGACCCGGTAGGAGTGGATCAACTGCTGGATGCGGGCAACCTTGTTGATCTCGTCAGCGGGGTCGACCTGGAGGTCGGGGCTCCAACGGACGGGCTCGTAGGGAATGCGCAGCGCTTCGAAGATCTCGTCGTAGAAGTTCTGGGCACCGAGGAGGAGCTGGTGGACGAGCTTGAGGAACTCGCCGCTTCCGGCGCCTTGGATAACGCGGTGGTCATAGGTGGACGTCAGCGTGAGGATCTTGCTGATGGCGTTCTGGGCGATGATCTTCTCGCTGGCGCCTTGCCACTCGGCCGGGTAGTCGAGAGCTCCGACGCCGATGATGGCGGCCTGGCCCTTGGAGAGCCGGGGCACGGAGTGCACGGTGCCGATGCCACCCGGGTTTGTCAGGGACACGGTGGTACCCGCGTGGTCGTCAGCTGTGAGCTTGCCGTTGCGCGCGCGCTTGATGAGGTCTTCGTAGGTGTGCCAGAACTCCGCGAAGTTCATGGTCTCGGCCTTCTTGATGTTTGGAACCATCAGGAGGCGCGTGCCGTCGGGCTTGGGCATGTCAATGGCGATGCCGAAGTTCACGTGCGCGGGCTGCACGGCGACGGGCTTGCCGTCTACTTCGTCGTAGTACACGTTCATCGAGGGGAACTGGGACAGGGCGCGGACCACTGCATAGCCGATGAGGTGGGTGAAGGAGACCTTGCCGCCACGGGCACGGGCAAGGTTGGAATTGATGACAACGCGGTTGTCGATCAGGAGCTTGGCCGGAACGGCCCTGACGCTTGTGGCGGTAGGAACCTCAAGGCTCGTGACCATGTTGGACGCAATGGCCTTGGCCGGACCACGAAGGACGGAGACGACGTCCTCTTCCGGGGGAGTGGGAGCCTTGGTGCTCTTGGGAAGCTGTGCCGGGATGGGCCGGGACTGGCTGCCATCGGATGGCTTCTGCGCGCCGTCCTTTGCGACAGTGGCCGGAGCTTTCTTGACCGGTACTGCAGGAGCAGCCGGAGCAGGGGCGGGGGGTGCAGGTGCGGCTGCCGGGGCAACCACGGGCGCAACCGGCGTCATTGCCGTTGCTGCAGCCTGTGCCACGACAGGAATTTCGCGAGTGGGCGGGTTTGCAGGGGCTGCGGATGTTCCGTTGGAAGAAGTGCCGTCAGCAGTGTCGAAGGACTCGAAAAGCGGCCACCACTTGGCGTCGACCGAATTCTTGTCCTGCTGGTACCGCTCGTACAGTTCGTCAACGAGCCACTCGTTTCCGCCAAATTCCTCGGGTAGACGGTGGCTTGGCTGCTCTGGCACTTGAAATACGCCTCTTCCATGAGTGTTGATTTCCAGCTGGCCCGGGGAACTGCAGGGGGTGCAAAGGCGAGCCAGGGTCCGGGTCCCGCGAACTCAGACCCTAGCCAGTCTAGTGACGAGCGGCGGCTATCTGCCAATAGTGGTGACCTAAATCATGCCAATCGCGATATGCCTCGGCTTCCGCGGCCCGAGGGGCTGGTCTTTCCCGGGATTTTCCTGCCGTTTGATTCGCCGCAGGCCTTGACGCCGGCCCGTGAAGTCCCGTGATGCCTCCCCGCAGCCGGACTGTACACTTGAATCCTTATGGACAGTAATTCTAGGTGCCGGCCTGGGAGCTGCAGGGGAAGCCGTTCGGCTGTCTCCGCGCAACGCGCCCGCCGAGCCGGCAATGCCCGTACACATGCCCATCGCACCCCGCAGCTCCAGGCCGGACGGTCGGCGGATCCTTCATCCGCTGCGTCCGACCAACCCCCGCCGGGTCAATCAGCCATTAGCCGCCCTGGCGCCCGTTTCCAGCCGTTCGCACCGTCCGGCGGCCTTTAATGGAGTGGTTTTTCCTTCTCGCCGGCGTACTCCTGGTTCTGGGTACTGGGTTCTTTGTCGCGGTCGAGTTCTCGCTCGTCGCACTCGACCAGTCAACAGTCCAAAGGGCGGTCGACGGTGGCGACCACGCTGCCGCGGCGTTGCTCAAATGCCTGAAATCCCTTTCCACCCAGCTCTCAAGCTGCCAATTGGGGATCACCCTCACCACCTTGCTGACCGGCTTCGTCATGGAGCCGTCCGTTGGCACTCTCCTGCACGGACCGCTGCTCTGGGCCGGTTTGCCGGAAGCTGCCGCGCAGTCCTTGTCGCTCATCCTTGCCATGACGTTCGCCACCGGCTTGTCGATGCTGATCGGCGAACTCGTCCCGAAGAACATGGCGCTGGCGTTGGCATTTCCGCTGGGCCGGGCGTTGGCCCGGCCTCAACTGATGTTCACGGCCGTGTTCAAGCCCGCAATCGTTGTACTCAACGGCTTCTCGAACAAGATGCTGAACCTTGTGGGCCTCGAGGCCAAGGAAGAGATCTCGGGGGCCCGCTCGCCTTCTGAACTGGCCTCCCTCGTGCGCCGTTCGGCAGAGCTCGGAACCCTCGACGCCGGGACGGCCAACTTTGTTGCCCGGACCCTGAACTTTTCAGCGCGCACGGCGGCCGACGTCATGACCCCGCGCATCCGCATGGAAACGATCGACGCCGATCAGCCGGTGTCGGACATCGTCGAGGCGGCCCGGCGGACCGGATATTCGCGCTTTCCGGTCATCGGCGAATCGGCCGACGACATCCGCGGCGTGGTGCATATCAAGAAAGCCGTATCCGTCCCTTCAGAACGCAGGAGACGGCTCGAGGCCGGAGCAATCATGTCCGAGGTCCTGAGGGTTCCCGAGACCATCCACCTTGACGCCCTGCTGTTGGAACTGCGCGAGGGCAACCTGCAACTCGCCGTCGTGCTTGACGAATACGGCGGAACCGCAGGCATCGCCACCCTTGAGGACCTGGTGGAGGAAATCGTCGGCGAAGTGGCGGATGAGCACGACAAGGTCCGGCCCGGGTTGCTGCAGAGCGCCTCGGGAGACTGGTATTTCCCCGGACTGTTGCGTCCGGACGAGGTCAGCGAACAAATCCCGGGACTGAAGGTTCCCGACGACCCCGCCTACGAAACCGTGGGTGGTTACGTCATGAGCCAGCTTGGACGGATCGCGACGGTCGGCGACGTCGTCGAGACCGACGGCGGCACCCTGGCCGTCACCCGAATGGACGGCCGCCGGATCGACCGCATTTGCTTCCGCCCTGCGGCGCCCGACACCCCCGATGACGGCGACCAGGACAAAGGCATTTCGGAAAACGATGCGAGTGGATGGCAAAGCACGAAGCAGGCCGGAAAGCGGTTGAGTAAGGGCTCCGGCGGTCCGGCAAGCAACGCCGTCGGCAACCCTGTAGCCAAACCCAACCGCAAAGGACGTGCCGCATGAGCGACTGGGTAGGAATCCTGTGGCTCGTGGTGCTGTTGATCGGCAACGCCTTCTTTGTGGGCGCCGAGTTTGCCGTGATGTCTGCGCGCCGCAGCCAGATTGAGCCTTTGGCTCAACGCGGTTCCAAGCGCGCGCAGACCACCTTGTACGCGATGGAGCACGTCTCGCTGATGCTGGCGTGTGCCCAGCTTGGCATCACCGTGTGTTCCTTGCTGATTCTCCTCGTGGCCGAGCCTGCCATCCACCATTTGCTGGGGGCGCCGCTGGAGTCCGTCGGCGTCCCGGTTGAACTGGCAGATATCATCGCTTTTGCGGTTGCCTTGCTGGCGGTCACTTTCCTGCATGTGACATTTGGCGAGATGGTTCCCAAGAACATCTCCGTTTCGGTCGCAGACAAGGCGGCCTTGCTGCTGGCGCCGCCGCTGGTCCACGTTGCGCGCTTCGTGAAGCCGGTTATCTGGACCCTGAACTGGCTGGCCAACCGCATCCTTCGCCTGATGAAGATCGAGCCCAAGGATGAGGTGACCTCTTCCTTTACGCTCGAAGAAGTGCAGTCCATCGTGCAGGAATCGACCCGACACGGCCTCGTGGACGACGACGCCGGCCTCTTGAGCGGCGCATTGGAGTTTTCCGAGCATACTGCGGCGCACATCATGGTGCCGCTCGACAAGCTTGTGATGCTCAAGCCCGGGTCCACGCCTCGCGAACTGGAGAAAGCGGTGAGCCGTACCGGTTTCTCCCGTTTCCCCGTGTTGGACGACGACGGCGAGCTGACGGGTTATCTGCACATCAAGGATGTGCTTTCCATCCCCGAAGAAGGACGCCGCTATCCGATCGCGGAGAGCCGTATCCGGTCCCTCGTGAACCTCGCACCCGAGGACGAGATTGAAGACGCGATGGCCGTCATGCAGCGGACCGGCTCGCACCTCGGCCGGGTTGTGGGGACAGGCGGTGCGACCCTGGGCGTGTTGTTCCTGGAGGACGTCATCGAGCAGCTCGTGGGCGAGATCCGTGACGCCACCCAGGCCAGGGGAATCCGGCGGCTGGGCGGACCGCAGCCAGCGTAAGCTCCTGCCGGCCCAGGGGGCCGGCAGGAGCTATCCGGAATCCTAAATAGGAATCATTACCATTTGTGGGTACACTCATTTGAGTCCCCTGTTGTGCTTGATTCGGTAGATCCGAGGTTTCCCGTGCGTCGTACCGCCGCCCGTCCTTCCCTTGCCGCAGCTCCTGCCCTCGCGGCAGTTGCCTTCCTGCTTGCCGCCTGCGGGGCACCCGCGGCGACGGCGCCGTCGTCGTCCTCCGGAGTGGTCGACGTTGTCGCCTCCACCAGCGTGTACGGCGACATCGCCAAGACGGTCGGCGGCGACAAGGTGTCCGTCACGTCCATCATCAGCAAGACCAGCCAGGATCCGCACTCCTACGAGGCAAACACCCAGGACAAACTGGCCGTCTCCAAGGCCCAACTGGTGATCGACAATGGCGCCGGCTACGACGACTTCTTCAGCAAGCTGGCCGAGGACAGCAAGGTGCCTGCGGACAAGACCATCACCGCCGTCAACGTTTCGGGGCTCCTTCCCGCGGCGACAACCAGCGCATCTCCCGCGGCGGTGCCGGAAGGGTTCAACGAGCACATCTGGTACAACTTCAACGCCATGGCGAAAGTGGCCGATGCCGTCGCCGCGAAGCTCGGAAGCCTGAACCCGGCCGATGCCAAGACCTTTACTGCCAACGCGGACAAGTTCAAGTCCTCGCTGGCCGGACTCAGCACAAAAGTCGCTGACATCAAATCCTCCAAGGGGTCAGCTCCGGTCGCCATCACGGAGCCCGTCCCGGGCTACCTGCTTGAAGCTGCAGGCTTGGAGAACAAGACGCCCGAGGAGTTCAGCCACGCCATTGAGGTCGGCTCCGACGTCCCGCCGGCAGCTGTCAAGGAAACGGGCGATCTGATTACCTCGAAGTCCGTACGCTTCCTGGCGTACAACGAGCAGACTGCCAGCGCCGAGACGGAAAAGCTGAAGGCCGAGGCGACCGCTGCCGGCGTTCCGGTGGTCGGCTTCACCGAGACCCTTCCCGAGGGCAAGGACTACGTCGCGTGGATGACGGACAATGTAGGCAACGTCGCTGCTGCCCTGAACAAGTAAGCGGCGCCGGCAGCAAGGAACAGATGGGCCCCGCAATCGTCCTAAGATGTACAGGGCGGCTGCGGGGCCCTCTCTGTTCATCCAAGAGCAGGCCACCAGCGACACAGCTTCGCGAACCCCATGGATCGAGGAATCTTTTTGACACCGGTAGTGAGCCTTCGCGGCGCGGGCCTCCAGTTTGGCCAACGGGCCCTCTGGAAGGACCTCGACGTGGACATCCGGGCGGGTGAGTTCTTCGCTGTGCTCGGCCCCAACGGCAGCGGCAAGACCAGCTTCCTCAAAGTCCTCCTAGGTTTGCAGCAGCTTCACTCGGGGACCGTGACTGTGGCCGGACGCGCGGTGGAACGTGGCAGCCGGAAGATCGGCTACATACCGCAGCAGAAGTCCTTTGCTCCGGATACGCCATTGCGTGCCCGCGACTTGGTCGGCCTCGGCGTCGACGGCCACCGCTGGGGCCTGCGGATCAAGGCCAGGGCCGTCAATGAGCGCGTCGACGCCCTTCTTGATTTAGTGGGGGCGGGTGACTACGCCCGCGTGCCGCTTGGTCAATTGTCCGGCGGTGAGCAACAGCGTCTCCGTGTTGCGCAAGCCCTTGCCGCGGACCCTGAGCTCCTGCTTTGTGACGAACCGCTGCTGTCCCTGGACCTGCACCACCAGCAGGCCGTGAGTTCCCTCATCAACCAGCAGTGCCACGAGCGGAACAGCGCCGTGGTGTTCGTGACCCACGAGATCAATCCGGTCCTGGACTACGTAGACCGCGTCCTCTACCTTGCCGGCGGCAGGTTCCGGGTGGGAACACCCGAGGAGGTCATGACCACCGAGGTCTTGTCCGAGCTGTACAACAGCCGCGTTGAGGTCATCCGCGCGAACGGCAGGATCGTGGTCGTCGGCCTTCCGGACGCAACGACCCACTACCACGATGACGCCCACGCCGGTGTGGAGGAAGGTCACTAAATGGATCTCGGCAGCATCCTGCACACCATCTTCAACTTTGAAAACTACGGCGAACTGCTGGCGCTGGTCCAGAATTCCATCTGGGCCGGTGCAGTCCTCGGCCTGCTCGGTGGTCTCATAGGCACCTTTGTCATGAAGCGGGACCTCGCCTTCGCGGTGCACGGCATTTCGGAGTTGTCCTTCGCCGGTGCCTCCTTCGCCCTGCTCATCGGGGCGGACATCATTTTCGGTTCACTCGCGGGATCCGTCGCGGCTGCGCTGCTTCTGGGATTCATGGGCGTCCGGGCTCGGGACAAGAATTCGATCATTGGCGTCATCATGCCGTTCGGGCTGGGCCTTGGCATCTTGTTCCTGGCCCTCTACCAAGGCCGGGCGGCCAACAAGTTCGGGCTACTGACCGGCCAGATCGTTTCGGTGGACACTGTCCAGCTCCAGGTCCTGGCTGGCACGGCCGTGGTGGTCATGCTCGCACTGGCCGGAATCTGGCGCCCGCTCAGCTTCGCCAGCGTGGACCCCGACATGGCGGAAGCCAGGGGAGTGCCTGTCCGTGGCTTGGCGATCGCATTCATGGTGCTGCTCGGCGTCAGCGTTGCCTTGTCCATCCAGATAGTCGGCGCGCTTCTGGTGCTGGCCTTGCTGATCACGCCCGCGGCCGCCGCCCTGCGTGTGACCACTTCGCCGCGGCTCGTGGTCTTGTTGAGCGTGCTCTTTGCGATTACCGCCACCGTGGGTGGCATCCTCCTGGCGCTCGGCAGCAGGATTCCCATCAGCCCTTATGTCACCACGTTGTCGTTCCTGATCTATGTGGTGTGCCGGATCATCGGCAACGTGCGCGCCAAACGCGGAATCAACGGCAGGATTGTCCGTCCCCACGTTGCCGTGGGCCAGGCCGTGGAAGACCAGCCGGTAGCCGGCTAAAGCCGGCCGGCTGCCTTCTTGGCAGTGCACTCAGGGCAGAGCCCGAAAATCTCCACGGTGTGCGCCACTTCGGTGTAGCCGTTTTCGCGAGCCACCCGGGCTGCCCACGTCTCGACCGCCGGAGCTTCCACTTCGACGGCCTTGCCGCAATTGCGGCACAGCAAATGGTGGTGGTGGCCCGTGACCGCACAGCGTCGGTAGACGGCTTCGCCATCGGCATTCCTCAGCACATCGACGAGGCCGTCGTCGGCAAGCGACTGCAAAATGCGGTACGCCGTGGCCAGCGACACGGAGACGCCCTGATTCTGGAGCAGCCGGTACAGTTCCTGGGTGCTCACGAAATCGTCAAGTTCGTCCAGGGCGGCGCTGACGGCCAGGCGTTGCTTCGTGACCCGCTGCTCCTTGACGGCAGGATCCTTCGCATCCGGAAGCGACCCGGCTACGGGCCCGGACGTAGCGGCATTGGCGCCCTGTGACATTCGTGGACTCATTTCGATATGGATGTTCGCAAATACCAAGGTTACCAGCCGGCAACGCCCGGACGCCGGTTCGTGGACACCGTCCAAGCCCCGCCCCTAGGCTGGCTGCATGAAGCTCACCAAATACACCCATGCATGTGTCCGCCTGCAAAAGGAGAGCCAGGTCCTCGTGATCGACCCCGGGACCTATTCCGAGTCCGAGGAAGCCCTCGCAGGCGCCCACGCGGTGCTGATCACCCACGAGCACCCGGACCATGTGGACGCGGACGCCGTCGTCGGAGCCCTCAGCGGAAACCCCGGACTCCAGGTGCACGCACCCTCGGCGGTCGCTTCCCAGCTGTCGGCCAAGGCCGGCGACGACGGCGATCGGGTACACGCCGTCGAACCCGGCACGTCCTTTGAGGCCGGGGGCTTCGCGATACGTTCTTTCGGAGGGCAGCATGCCCTCATCCATCCGCAGATTCCGGTAGTGGCCAACATCGGCTACCTCGTGGACGAAAACGTCTTCCACCCGGGGGACTCGTTCGTTGTCCCGGATGGCATTGCCGTGCAAACCCTGCTGGTACCCATTCACGCGCCGTGGTCAAAGGTGGGCGAGGTGGTTGACTTCGTGATCGCGGTCCGCGCACCCAAGGCCTACCCGGTCCACGATGGGCTGCTCAACGAACTCGGACGCGGATTGGTGGAAGGCCACGTGACCCGGATCGGCGCGAAGTACGGTACGAGCTATGCGAGGTTGTCGCCGCGGGAATCGGTGGAGGTCTAACTCAGTCCGCAGCGATGTCAACATGCCGCGGTGCCTACACGCTGTGCGGCCACGTGCCTGTCTCGAAGAAGTCGGCTAGTACGGCCTCGTACGGGGCAGGATCGAGGCCGCGCTCGGCGATCCAGTCCGGGTTGTAGTAGCTTCCGGGGTAGCGATCGCCGGCGTCGCACATGAGGGAGACGATGCTGCCGCGCTTTCCCTCGGCCACCATCCCGGCAATCAATTGGCAAACACCCCACAGGTTGGTTCCCGTAGAGGGCCCGGCGTGCAGTCCGGCCAGCCGGCGGAGGTGCCGCATGGCGGCCACCGAGGCGGCATCGGGAACCTGGATCATGGTGTCGATGACGGCCGGTACAAAGCTGGGCTCCATGCGTGGCCGTCCGATGCCTTCGATCCTGGACGGCATGCCCGTGGAGTAGTCCGGGACGCCGTCGCGCCAGCCGGGATAGAACGCGGAGTTTTCCGGATCGACCACAGCCAGCCGGGTTGAGTGGCAGTGGTACCGCAGGTAGCGGCCGATCGTGGCGCTGGTTCCGCCTGTGCCGGCGCCCACCACGATCCACTCGGGCACGGGATGCTCTTCGAGGGCGAGCTGCTCGAAGATCGATTCCGCGATGTTGTTGTTGCCCCGCCAGTCGGTGGCGCGCTCGGCAAAAGTGAATTGGTCCATATAGTAACCGCCGGATGTCCGGGCAACCTCCTCCGCCATCGCATAGACCTCCGAGGCGTGGTCCACGAGGAGGCAGGCGCCACCGAACTCTTCGATGAGGGCGATCTTTTCCGGACTGGTGGTCCGGGCCATCACCGCAATGAACGGAAGCCCGATCAGCCTGGCGAAGTAGGCCTCGGACACCGCGGTGCTCCCGCTGGAAGCCTCCACGATGGTGGTCCCTTCCGTGATCCATCCGTTGACCAGGCCGTAAAGGAAGAGCGAGCGGGCGAGGCGGTGCTTGAGGCTGCCAGAACGGTGTGTGGACTCGTCCTTGAGATAGAGCTGGACACCCCAGTGTTCGGGGAGCGGCACGGCGTAGAGGTGCGTGTCCGCCGAGCGGTTGTTCTCGGCTTCGATGCGGCGGATTGCCTCGCTGGCCCATGCCCGGTCCTGGTTGCGTAGAGTGCTCACCGATCCAGCCTACCGGCGCCGGCTGCCGCCCAAGGCTAGGCTGGTAGCCGGTTGGCAACTGCACGGCGGCAGTGTCGGCGTCGTTTGGTAGAGACGGCAAAACGAAGGAGATTTGATGGCCACGATCATGAACGTCACCGCACTCAAGGACCGCATGGATGCGGGCAAGCGGACCGTCTTGCTCGACGTTCGGTGGGTGTTGGGCGATCCGCACGGCCATTCGCACTTCCGCCAGGCCCACATTCCGGGAGCCGTCTATGTGGACTTGCATCACGAACTCGCTGATCCCGCGGCCGAGGGCCAGGGCAGGCACCCGTTGCCGCCCACCGCAGCGCTGCAGCGGAGCGCCCGGGCCTGGGGCATCAACGACGGCGACACCGTGGTTGCATACGACGACAGCGGCAGCACGGCGGCGGCGCGCTTGTGGTGGCTGCTCCGGGACGCCGGTTTCCCTTCCGTCTTCCTGCTCGACGGCGGATTGGGTGCTTGGCGCGCGGCCGGCCACTCGCTGGCGCAGGACGAGCAGCCACCGGTTCCGGGCGACGTCGTGCTTGGACATGGCCACATGGATGCCATCGCCATGGACGAGGCAGCCGACTGGCACCACCACGGAATCCTTCTCGATGCCCGGGCCGGGGAGCGCTACCGCGGCGAAATCGAACCCATTGATCCCCGCGCCGGGCACATTCCGGGCGCGCTGAGCGCCCCCACAGCCGGAAACCTCGGACCGGACGGCACGTTCCTCCGCGCGGCCCAGCTCCGCGACAGATTTGCTGCGTTGGGAATCGACGAGGGCAGGGCAAAGTCAACTGGTCGTAGCAACGCAGGGGTTTAGGCTGCCTGCAGCAGCTGGTTGAGCCGGTTGGCTGGGGTTTGTAGGTTGAGGGTGGGCCGTGGCCGGCGGTTGAGTTTCGCGGCGAC
>NZ_JBFBLA010000005.1:0-221145 GCF_040702485.1 Arthrobacter sp. NPDC080031 | reverse complement strand
GACAGGCTGCTGTCCCCGAGGGGCTCGGCTCCGGAGGCCAGGCCCAGGAGCGCGGAGCCGGTGCCGGTGTGGGCGGTGGTGGAGGCCACGGGTGCCCGGATGCCGCCGGTGGTCCAGGAGGCCAGCCCGGATTCGAAGCCGCCGTTGGTGATGGCCGTGGTGGTTGTTCCGGTGGGGGTGACAGCGGCAGAAGCGGCCGAGGCCGGGGACGTGCCGATGGCGTTGGTGGCGGTGACGGTGAAGGTGTAGGCGGTGCCGTTGCTCAGCCCGGTGACGGTGGTGCTGGTGGCGGGCGGGTTCCCGGTGACGGTGACCGGGGCCAGGCTGGTGGCGCCTGCGCGCGGGGTGAGCGTGTAGGAGCTGATCGGGGAGCCGCCGTTGGCCGGGGCGGTCCAGGACACGGTTGCCGAGGCGTTGCCGGCGGCCGCGGTCACGGCGGTGGGGGCGGCGGGGGCCGTGGGGGTTGTCTGGGTGTTGGCGAGGGTGACGTCGTCGAGGTACATCCAGGTGTCGTCGGCCGGGCTGGAGCCGTCGAGGTGGACGTTGAACCAGAGCACGATGCTCTGCCCGTTGTAGGCGGAGAGGTTGGTGCTGAGCTGGGTCCAGGTCCCGGAGTTGCTGCTGAGTTTGAACAGGCTGGCCAGGGTGGTGCCGCTCGTGGACCGGACTTGTGCTTCCATCCAGTCGTAGCGGCAGGTGGTGCCGGTGCAGGTGTCGTCCGCGGTGTGGGGCTGGTACCAGAAGGACAAGGTGGTGGTCCCGGCGGCGGGCATCGTGATGGTCTGGGACAGGCTGCTGTCCCCGAGCGGCTCGGCTCCGGAGGCCAGGCCCAGGAGCGCGGAGCCGGTGCCGGTGTGGGCGGTGGTGGAGGCCACCGGTGCCCGGACGCCGCCGGTGGTCCAGGAGGCCAGCCCGGATTCGAACCCGCCGTTGGCGACGCCCGGAGCGGGCGCGGCCGGCGTGACCGGGGCTGACGCGGCCGACCCCGGGGACGTGCCCACGGCGTTGGTCGCGGTGACGGTGAAGGTGTAGGCGGTTCCGTTGCTCAGCCCTGTGACGGTGGTGCTGGTCGCGGGCGGGTTACCGGAGACCGTCACCGGAGCCAGGGCCGTGCCGCCGGATGACGGTGTCACGGCGTAGGAAGTGATCGGGGACCCGCCGTTCGCCGGCGCCGTCCACGACACCACCGCCGAGGCGTTGCCCGCCGTCGCACTCACGCCAGCGGGCGCGGCAGGGGCGGTCGGCGCCGCCGGGGTGACCGGGGCTGACGCGGGAGACGGCGCGGATGTTCCCACGGCGTTCGTCGCGGTCACGGTGAAGGTGTAGGCGGTGCCGTTGCTGAGTCCGGTGACGGTCGCCGTCGTCGCGGGCGGGTTTCCGGAGACCGTGACCGGAGCCAGGGTGGTGGAACCGGCGTGCGGGGTGACCGCGTAGGAGGTGATCGGGGACGCGCCGTTGGCCGGAGCCGTCCACGACACCACCGCCGAGGCGTTGCCCGCCGTCGCGCTCACGCCAGCGGGAGCGGCAGGGGCAGTCGGCGCTGTTGATGCATTGCCCAGGGCCTGGGCGACCGTTTGAACCGACGTGGTTCCGTTGGCCGTTCTCGCAGCCAGCCATGTGACAAAGGTCTTGAAGAGATTGGGATCGATGGTCAACGTGGGATCTGTTCCGACGGCGATGTGGTGGAAGGTCAGCTGGACCCAGCCCCCTCCCGGTTCCGCGTTGGTCACCAGGTCCTCGAGGTTCTGCAGCGTCCACGTGCTGTCCACTTCATCAGGCGCTGCTGTGTTGTATGGATTGGCCGGGGGGAGGGTTTCCGCGAAGGGGCATCCCGAGCAACTCGCGGGCGAACGGATGTCCCCCAAATTGCGCGCACTGGCAAAACCGCAATTCTTCACGATTTGCTCGACGGAAGAGTTCTCGGCGGCGAAGGGGTAGGCGAAATCAGTGGCGTTGAACCCCCAGCTGGCAAGGGTGGTCCGGCCGCCGCAAACCTCATTGGTTGCTGCCGAGGTGGATAGCGTGGTGAGGTCCGGGTGGGTGATGGTGTGGCCGCCGATCTCGTTTCCGTCCGCAGCGATGCTGTTCAGGTTGGCTCGGGTGAGCCATGACGGATTATCGATCCAGCTGGTGGTAATGAAGAAGGTGCCGTGCAATCCGAGCGACTTCAGTAACTGTTCGGCCGGGAGCTGGTCGGCATTGCCGTCGTCGAAGGTCAGGCTGACGATGGTCTTCGGGAGCGCCGCGTGAGCAGGGACGTTGATGTAAACAATGGAGAAGCCAATCAACAATAGCGTTGACGCCAGGGTGCTCCAGCGCAACCACGCGCCATAAGCGCCGGGCTCCTTCCAGCTCCACGGTGAGTTCCGCGCGTTCCGCCTTTGGTGCCGCCACGGAAGTACGCTCAGGAGCCGCATGGGGTCCCCCTTTGTCTGAACAGAACGGGTTAGGTGCCCAGTCCGGATCTTAGGGGGTGGACAATATGCGGCTTAAGAGTGGGTGGTACCTGTTCTTGGACCGGACCGTGCCGTAATTACATGGCTCCCTCACCGGCGGGGGCTAGCCGGAGAAGATGGCCTTCCCTGCCGGGAAGGCCATCTTCTGGTTTCTCAATCTTTGGTCTCCGAATGCGGGCTATGTGGCGACGGTAGCCGCGGGGAGTGCCTCCGCGCTGCTGCGTCGCAGAACGGCTCCCAACGCCACACAGCAGCCCGCGGAAACTACCAGTGGAATCGCAAACAGGTAGAAAATGGTGACCGGCGGCATCCCGGCGTCGATCAGGTATCCCACCATGATCGGGGCGATGATCGAGATCAAGCGTCCAACTCCGATCATCCAGCCGAAGCCGGATGCACGGGCCCTGGCGGAATAAAGGGGCGGCACGATCGTGTAATAACCCGCGACGCCCGAGTTGGTGAGCATGCCAAGAAGCACGGCGACACCAAGTGCCACCCCAATGGTGCCGAAGGAACCGGCGAAAGCAAGGTAGGCGGCGGCGGAGAGCAGCAGGCAGATCGTGTTCAGCCTACGGCTCTTGACCCAGGTGGAGACGATGCCGAATCCGATGGACCCTACGATGCCGCCGGTCCTGACCAGTACTCCCGCGGTGACGCCAACCTGATTGTCTCCCGTGGCGGCCGCCAGGATTTTGGGGGTCCAGGTGTTGGCGAAGTAGAAGGCCGCGATCAGGAAGGCGTATCCCAGCCACATCAACAGGGTCTGGGCCAGCATCCTGCGTCCGAACACTTCCTTGAACACGCTATCCGGGGCTTCGCTTTGTGCGGCTTCCGGCAGTTCCGTCAGCGGTGTGCGGCCCATTTTGACCAGGATGCGGTTCATTTGAGGAAGGGAACCGGCTTGGCGCTTCTCCGCCAGGTATTCCAGGGACTCCGGCAAGGTGAACCAGCAGACGATGAACATGGCAACACTGATGGCGGCGCCGAATGCAAAGGCGGCGCGCCAGCCGTATCCAGCGATAAGGACGCCCGCGATGGCTCCGCCGATGGAGCCGCCGATCGGATAGCCGGCCGAGTAGATGCCCATGGCCAGGCCGCGGCGTTTGTCCGATGAGTACTCGGAGACGATGACGCTGAGGTTGGCGATCATTCCGCCGATGCCAAGACCTGTGAATACGCGGCACGCGATCAGCTGTGCGACGTCCACGGTGACGATCGACAGGATCATGCCTAGGGAAATGATTGCCAGGCACAGCAAGGTCAGCCTGCGCCGGCCGATCCTGTCTGCGAATGGCGTAAGAAAGACGGAGCCGATGGCCATTCCGAACAAGCCGGCGCTGAGCAAATAGCCCAGCTGGATGGGCGGGACGTGCCATTCGGCGGAGAGCGCGGGCGCGGCGAAGGACATCACCAACACATCGAACCCGTCAATCATGATCAGGACCAGGCATACCGCCACGGCCATGATTTGGAACCGGCTCATCGGTGAGTTCCGGATCTCGCTCTTGATATCCATGCAAGGCCTCTCGCGAAAGTAAAACTATCTATATGAGTAGCTAGTTTGTGAGGCAGAGCACTATCTGTCAATAGAGATGTACGCCGGTCTCCCTGGCGACTGATCAGAAGTTGTCGTCGAACGAGTCGATCAGTTTGATCCCGTTACGCGCCCAGTCAATCTCCGTCTGGGCCTTGGCTACCAACCCCTCGTAGGTGAAGATTTTGTAGGCCGTGATGCGCCGGTGGTCCTGCTTGGGCATGGCGGCGAGCCGCTTGTTCAACATGGCGTTGGTGCCGGTCTGCAGCTCGTGGATTTTCTCCTCCCACTGCCCGCGGCACATCGTGTAATAGGCGATATGGGCCAGCATCTGGGCGCGCGCCGCGGCGGGGTCGGCCCACTCCAGGTATGCGGCCTTCAGGTGCGCCGGGTCGCGCTCACGGGAATACTCCAGCGGGCTGTTCATCCACTCCCGGAATGCGGCGGCTCCGGCTTCGGTTATCCGGTATTGCGTCTTCTTGCCGCGCGGACCCCATGGGATCTCTTCCCCTGCGAGGAGCCCGTCCTTCTCCATGCGACGCAGTTCAGGGTAGATCTGGGAATCCGGAGCATGCCAGACGTAGCCAACCGAGGAGCCGAATTGCTTGGAGAGTTCATAACCGGTCATTGGTTCCACTGAAAGCAGTGCCAATAGTGCGTAGCGAAGGCTCAAGGCCGCTCCTTTTTCTTCTTCGACTCTTGCCAAATAACTATATAGATAGGTAGTCTGTGATCCATCGCGCTAGCTACGGCCATAGATGGCTGCAGAGGCGCGCACTTAAGAATTCCACAGACTACCCCGGCGGTGTCATAGTCGACGCCGGTCCGGCGACTGGAAGGAAGAACCGTGGCAGAAGTCCGGACGCAGAGCTCCACCACCAACAAAGTCCTCAGCTACCCGCTCAACGTCTGGTACGTTGCCGCGTGGGACAAGGAGGTCGGCCGCAAGCCGATGCCCCGCACGGTGGCCGGCCGGCCCTTGGCGCTGTATCGCACGGAGGACGGCAAAGCGGTGGCCTTGGCTGATGCTTGCTGGCACCGCTTGGCTCCGTTATCGATGGGCAAGGCCGTCGGGAAGGACGGCATCCAATGTCCTTACCACGGCATCGTCTATAACTCGGCAGGGCGCTGCGTGTCGATGCCGGCGCAGGAGACCCTCAACCCCAGCGCCACGGTGCCGTCCTTCCCCGTGGTGGAGCGGCATCGCTTTGTCTGGGTGTGGCTCGGCGACCCCACCAAGGCGGACCCCGCGCTGGTCCCGGACATGCATCAAATGGACTCGGACCAGTGGGCGGGTGATGGCGAAACCATCTACGCGCCGTGCAACTTCCAGCTGGTGCTGGACAACCTCATGGACCTCACGCACGAGGAATTCGTCCACGCCTCCTCGATCGGCCAGGAAGAGCTCAGTGAGTCGGACTTCACGGTAACGCATGACGACGGCACCGTGACGGTCGCCCGGTGGATGTTCAACATTGACGCGCCGCCGTTCTGGCTCAAGAACATCCGTGACAAGTTTCCCGGCTTCGAGGGAAAAGTGGACCGCTGGCAGATCATCACCTTCCGTTCGCCGTCGGTGATCAACATCGACGTCGGTGTTGCCAAAGCCGGCACGGGTGCGTTTGAAGGTGACCGCAGCCAAGGTGTCAACGGCTTTGTGATGAACGCGATTACGCCGGAGTCCGATACGTCCTGCCACTACTTCTGGGCGTTCATGCGCAACTACCGCCTGGACAGCCAGCTCATCACGACGCAGTTGCGCGACAGCGTGCACGGGGTGTTCGGGGAGGACGAGGCCATGCTCGCGGCGCAACAAGCGGCTATCGATGCAAACCCGGACTACGAGTTCTACAACCTGAACATCGACGCCGGCGGAATGTGGGTGCGCCGCCTGATCGAGCGCCAGCTCGAGTCCGAGGGCCGCCTGGTTCCGGTTGTGCAGTAATGGCAGCGACAAATATCGAGGTTTGGCAGCTGGGCACAGTTGTCGAGGTGCAAACGATCGCCGCCGGCATCCGGCGGGTCGTGCTGGAACCGTCATTGCCAAGGAAGGCCGAACCGGGTTCGCATATCGACGTGATGGTAACGATCGACGGACACAAGGACCGGCGCTCCTATTCGATCGTCGAGTCCAGCGACGACGGCACCCGCCTGGTCATCAGCGTGCTGAAAGCGCCATTGACCAGGGGCGGTTCCCTGTTCATCCACGGGCTGCGGGTGGGGGAGAAGCTGGAAATCACCCAGCCCCTGCAGAACTTTCCGCTCCGGATCGGCGCCCGGCGGTACATCCTCCTCGCCGGTGGCATCGGCATCACGGCGATCATCAACATGGCCCGCGTCCTGCGGAACCTCGCCTCGGACTACACCTTGGTGTACGCCGGACGCAGCCGTGCGGCCATGGCCTACCTGGACGAATTACGGCAGCTTCACGGCGGGAACCTGGTGGTGCACATCGACGACGAAGGCACGCCCCTGGACGTGAATGAGCTCGTAGCTTCGGCAACCGAGGACACGGAACTGTACATGTGCGGTCCTATCCGGCTCATGGACGCGGTACGCCGGACCTGGATGGAACGTGAGCTGAGCTACCCGAACCTCCGCTTTGAGACGTTTGGCAACAGTGGTTGGTACGACCCCGAGGAATTCATCGTCAGGGTCCCGGGGCTCGGGTTGGAGGTTCCGGTGGGTCCGGGCCGCTCGATGTTGGAGGCCCTAGAGGACGCTGGTGCCGACATGATGTTCGATTGCCGCAAAGGCGAGTGCGGGCTCTGCGAGGTCAAGATCCTCGCGCTAGAGGGCGCCGTCGACCATCGCGACGTCTTCTACAGCGCCCGGCAGAAGAAAGCCACGGAGAAAATGGCGTGTTGCGTCTCCCGGGCCGTCACCTCGAAGACCGGGCTGGCAGCCGAAGCCTCAGCTACCGGTCCCGCGGTGGTCACCATCGAGGTTTCCTGACGCGATTGTTCCCGGAGAAGAATGCATAGCCCGCCCCTTATCCAAACGGCGGGTAGTTGCCTTCCGAGACAAGGTCGAGACGGCTGGCCGTCCGCATCATGGAGCCATGGCCCGGCAGGATGACGTCGGCGTTCAGCTTCCACAACAGCTCGACGCTTGCCGGTACCTCTGCCGGCCTGTGGTGGAAGACGGCTGGCAGAAGCTGCGGTCCGCGTACCGGGCTGACCGGGTGGCCTGTAACGAGTGCGTCGCCGGTGACGAGTGCGTTGGCAGCCGGGATCAGGAACGAAGCGTGGCCCGAGGTGTGACCGAAGGATTCGATCATCCGGGGACTTCCAGGGAACATGTCCAAGGTTCCCTGGTTCATCGCGGCAACACCGGCCACCGCCACGTCGGACAAGCCCCCGGCCCGAACGGCATGCGCCGCCCAGGCGCCGATCCTCGGCCGGAGCACCCGCAAGCCGAGGTCCTTCACGGTTACCTGTTCAAGGACTTCGCGCCGGACGTTGGGCAGCTCGGCCTGGCTGGCGAAAACCGGGATGCCCATGGCGGAAATCCTTGGCGCGTTGCCGATGTGGTCGGAATGACCGTGGGTCAACAGCACCGCGGCGGCATTCTCCAGGGCGAGGCCCAAGTAATTCACGCTTGCATTAAGCAGCGGCCAGTTTCCGGGGTATCCCGTATCGATGAGGGTGAATTCTTTTCCGCGGCGGAGGACAGTCCAATTGACGGCTGGTCCTTCGACGAAATAAACGTCCTCGGCCACCTCGTGCACGTTGTCCTTCGCGGACCAATGACTGGACATGCTTCCTTCCGTTCGGGGCACCGGCTTATCGTATCGGCACGAGCCGGCATGAGCCCTTTCGTGAACCCGCATGCCCACGGAATAATCGTCACCATGACTCTCGCTTCGCTCGCTGCCTTCGCCGGGCTCTGCCTCATTCTGTCCTTGACGCCCGGGCCGGACACGTTCCTGGTGCTGCGCATCGCATTGAACCGGCCCAGCGCCGGTATCGCGGCCGCAGCCGGTTCGGCGGTCGCCGCCATAGCATGGGCGGCGCTGGTCGGCGTCGGGCTGGCAGCGATCCTGGAGCAGTCCGCGGAAGTGTTCCGCTGGCTCAAGATCGCAGGTGGCCTGTACCTGCTTTACCTCGGCATTTCCTCGTTCATGAAGACGCGGAAGGCCGCCAAGGCCGGAGCGGAAGGCAGCAACGAAGGTGGTGCGCTTCGTTACACCAAGCTCGGCGGCCTCGGCGCGGGCGCACTGTCGACATTGCTCAATCCAAAGGTGGGCCTGTTCTACTTGGCGATCGTCCCGCAGTTCATCCCTCAGGGCGGGGACACCATGGGTACGGCAATGATCCTGGGCTTGGTGGAGGCGGTCATCGCGTTCACGTACCTGGCCGTCGTCGCGCTCGTCGCTTACAAGGCGATGCGGTGGCTGCGGCGCCCGAAGGTGAGCACCGCCGTCGAACGCGTCAGCAGCGGCATCATCGCTGCCCTCGGTGCCGGCGTCGTTGCCTCCGGCGCGAGCAGCTAGCGCCCGCAGCCTGCCTCGATTTCGCTTGCGGTAAAACCTTTGCTAAAGTCATAACCGCTTCATTCCTCCGTAGCTCAATTGGCAGAGCATTCGACTGTTAATCGAAGGGTTACTGGTTCAAGTCCAGTCGGAGGAGCGCATCAAGCCCCGCACCGATTCAATCGGTGCGGGGCTTTCTTTTTCGCTAAATTCACTATGCACATTCGTAAATCACACGAAGTCCATTTCCACTTGCAGGAACCTCGCTGCCTCGGCCACAGCGGACTGGAAGGCGTCATCTTCGGTGGGCGGCGTCCTCGGCTCCCGCGGGTGCCATTCGTGGGCGGCGGAGTGGACGCGGGTGAACCCGCCGCCAGGGGGAGCGTAGAAGATTCCGAAGCGTTGGACGGGCCACTCCGGAGAGGTCTCCGGAGCCACGAGCAGCGCCGCGCCATTGGTCGGATTGAACCATTGCGCAATCGGGCGGCGGCGGTCCTCCGTGAAGAGCCCGGCCGCGTAAAGGGCCGCGGATTGCGGGCTGGTCACCGTGCACAGACGATCCCACCACAGCGGGAGGATGCCATCATCCCTGCGCTGCCATGGGGCCGGAATAGGCTGTAGTTCCTGCCAACGGGGCACATCTCAACTTTATCGCCGGGCCATGACCGGCAACAGGCCTCGACGCAACGGAAGGCGTGCTTAGTCCCGTTTCCATGGTCCGGGATTGATCCGGTAGAGGATTGCGGAACCGACGACGGCGCCCAGCAGCGCTCCGAACACAGGGTTTCCGATCCCGCGGCCCAGCAAGAAGCCGACGACGGCGCCAAGCATCGCTCCGAGGAAGAGGCCCCTTCCGTTGCGGTGCGGTTTGCGAGTCATGGCTTGAGCCTACTTCTCCCTGCGGACGTCCGAACCCAGCGCATCAGTGGATGGAGGGGACGGACCGGGGCCGCACGACGAGCCAGAGGGCCGACACGGCTCCTGTGAGGCACAGGGCCTGGACTGTCCCCATGGGAACTGCCGAGCCGACGCCCAGCCAGCCAACCACGGGCGGGATGATGCCGGCCATCAGGAAGTTCGAGGCACCCAGCAAGGAAGCCGCGGTTCCGGCCTGCGCGCCATGATTGGCCAGGGCAGTCACCTGGACGCAGGGGAACATGAAGCCGGTGGCAAGGATGTAGAACCACAGCGGGACCATGACGCCCCATAGGCCGAAGCCGAGCAGGTCGAACACCACGATCAAAAGGGCCATCAGTAGCATCCAGGCCGTGGCGAACGCCATGATCCATTGGGGTGCCACCCGCCTGATGACCCTGGAGCTGATTTGGACGCCGGCGACGATGCCCAGGGAATTGACCCCGAACAGCAGGCCGTATTCCTGCGGGGAGAAGTTGTAGACCTGTTGGAACAGGAAAGTGGACGCGGAAAGGTACGCAAACAATCCGCCGAAGTTGAACCCGCCTACCAGCAGCATCCCGACGAAAATCCGGTCGGCGAACACGGCCTTGTAGCGTTGGCCCGCCGTCGACGTCCTCTGCCGGCGGAGATCGGCGGGATACGTTTCCCGGATGAGGAACACCGCAGCAATGATCACGAGGATTCCGTAGCTTGCCAGGAAGTAGAAGATCCCGGGCCATGGCATCACCAACAGCAATTGTGAACCGATGATCGGAGCAAGAATGGGCGCCAGGCCATTCACCAGCGACATGCGGGAGAACATCCGCACCATGGCGTAGCCCGCGAAGAGGTCCCGGACCATCGCCATGGCCACCACGCCACCGCCGGCTGCGCCGACGCCCATGAGGACGCGGAACAAGGCGAGTGTGCTGATGTCCGAGGACAGTGCTGCGCCGAGGGAGGAACCAATGTGCAGGGCCGTCGCCAGAATCAAGGGCATGCGGCGCCCGAACTTGTCACTGAACGGACCCACCACCAATTGGCCAATGGCGAAGCCCACCGTTGTGCCGGTCAGGGTGAGTTGGATCGCAGCCGCCGACACGTCGAAATGATGCTCCAGCGCGGGAAACGCCGGCAGATAGAGATCCACGGTAAATGGACCCAAGGCGGTCAATGCGCCAAGTAGCAGGATGTAGAGGAGTTTTTCGCGTCGGCTGAGGGAATCGCCCGGTACCGGGGGGAGTGTTCACGGTGATCAATCCTATGTGCGACAGATCATATTTATCAGCGATGGCTGGGCGCGCCGCTGGACCGTCCCGGAAGTTGAGGCTGAAGCTGAATGGTAGTTTTGTGGACAGATGCGCGTGGGCGGTGGTAATCGTCTCCGTGCCGGAGCCGGGTAGGAGCAAGATGGAAGCAGTGAGGCGGAACCTATGAGTGGACGTCATAGCGGCCGGGTTGGCCAACGCCCGGGCATTTCGGCGTTGCCGAACACCCTGAAACTTGCAGCCCGGCTAGCGCCGCGGCAGCTCAACGACGAAATCAGCCTGGCCAAGCTTGAACTTAAGGGCAAAGGCAAACAGTTGGGCATCGCCGGCGCTTTCGTTGGCGTCTCGCTGATCTTTGTCTCTTTGCTCGTCATCGCCCTGGTTGTGGCCGCCATCCTGGGCCTGGCCACGGTCATGCCCCCGTGGCTGGCTGCGCTTGTGGTTGCGGCTGCGTTCCTTTTGATCATCCTCATCGGGGCCCTCATCGCTTTCCGCGCGTTCAAGGGGGCCATGCCGCTTGTGCCTGAGAAGACCATCCGCGGCATCAAGCACGATCTCGGCATCGTCAAGGAGGGCACCTCCTTCGACGCCAGCATCCTCGATCCTTCGTCGGAGGCCTACAAGGCTGCGGAGGCAGCGAAAGCCGCCGCAGCTGAGCAAGCCAAAGCCGAAAAAGCCGCCAAGGCAGAAGCACAAAAAGCCGGGCAACCCCCCGCCCCAAGCGAAGCTGAACTGCTCCGACGTCTGGAGCAGCGCCGCGAGCACCTCGCCGACGTTCGCGACCAGCTCGGCGTCGAGCTCGACGTCAAGACCCAGGGAAAGGTCCTGCGCGACGTTGCCGGGCAAAAGCTCGACGACGGACGCCGGTTCGCTGCCGACAAACTCGCGGATTTCAGTGAAAAGGTTCCGGCCGGGCTGCCGGAGCGGCTCGCCGCGCGCTGGAAAGAACTATTTCTCTTCGCCGCTTCCGCCACGGTGGCCGCAGTAGGACTGCGGAAGCTGTTGAAGAAGTAATCGGGACGGCAAGCAGCAGCGTCTGCTGCGGACTAAGGAAAGGGGGACAGGTGAAGTTCATCGGTGCAGGCGCACGCCCGGGCCAGCCACAGACCGACCACGATCTCATCTTCACCGTCCCGAATTTCCTGACTGTGTTGCGCTTCATGGGCGTCCCGCTGTTCGTGTGGCTGGTGCTGTGGCAAAAGGAATACGGTTTCGCCGTGCTGGTTCTCGCCATCATGGGCGGGACCGACTGGGTGGACGGCTACGTCGCGCGGCGTTTCAACCAAACCTCCAAACTGGGCCGCATCCTCGATCCCGTCGCAGACCGCCTGGCACTCATCACGGTCGCTGTCACGCTCGTCATCGCCGGGGTGGTGGACTGGTGGTACCTGGCCGCCTTGGTGGTGCCCGACGTCGTCCTTGCCACAGCGTCGTTTTTCTATTTCCATAGCCACCCCGACCTCCCGGTGAGCCGGATCGGCAAGATCCGGACGGCGTTCCTGCTCCTCGGCACGCCTCTCCTGGTCCTCTCCAAGCTCGCGATTCCCTACACCAATCTCTACTTCGCGATCGCGTGGATCTGCCTGGGCTTGGGTCTGATAGGACACTGGGTAGCTGCGTACAACTATTTCTGGGCAATCCTCCGTAAGGGCAGGGAACTCAGAGCCAACGACGGCGGTCGCAGCTGATGGTCTGGTTGGCGGTCCTTCTTGCGGTGCTTGGTGCGTTCTGCCTTGCCATTGGCGCCCAGCGCCAGGGAAGCGCGGTCAAAGCGGACACCGGTGGCCTTGCCCTGAGTTCCCACGGGTTCCTGAGGCTGCTCCGTAATCCGCGGTGGATGTTCGGCCTGCTGTTGCTTGCCTTGGGTATGGGCATGAACGCCATTGCCTTGGTGTCGGCACCCTTGACCGTGGTGCAGCCCATCGGAGCCATCGCCTTGGTCATCACCACGGTGGTCAACGCCAAGGACCAGGGACTCAGTATCAACCGCGGCACGGTGGTGGCGATCTCTGCTTGCGTGACCGGCTCGGCGATGTTCGTCCTGCTGGCCGTCAACGCCACCCAGGAGAACCACCACGTCAGCGGCGAGGACGAAATAACCATCGTCCTCCTGCTGGCGCTCGCCGTCGGGCTTTTTGGAACATTGGCTGCCATGTTCCGGCATCGCATGAGCGCTTTTGTCTACATCCTGGGCGCCGGAGTGTTGTTCGGGTTCGTCGCGGTCCTGACGCGCATCATCGGCCGGCACCTGCTGGACCCGAACGGGCACTTCCTGCTCAACGTGCAGTGGTACACCGTGGTCGCCATTGCCGCTGCCGGCGGGCTCGGCTCGTGGTTCGTGCAGAGCGCCTATTCAGGCGGGCCGCCGGATCTGGTGATCGCAGGGTTGACTGTGATCGACCCCATTGTTGGAATTGCCATCGGGATCGCAATTTTGGGTGAGCTTCGTCCCGATGTCCACGCCGTGCTGGCAATCGCCATGGCTGTGGCCGCTTCCCTTGCTATCGTTGGGGTTATTGCCCTGAGCCGGCACCATCCCGAGGTCACCAAGAGAAAGCGTGACGCGAAGGCGGCAGCAAGCCGGAAGGCCTAGGGCAGAGTTCGACAACCGTGCCCCGCACACCCGCGGCAGGCGACCGGCGAAGACACCGCAGGGCCAAACGTTTTGCGATGTTCGCACCGTGACCATCAGGAGTTCTCCACGTGACCGTTCCCGAAACCAACAAACCCCTCACCATCCTGATCGCGGCGGAGACTTACCGCCCGCAAGTCAACGGTGCTGCTCAGTTCGGGTACCGGCTTGCCAAAGGCATGAAGGCGCGGGGCCATGATGTCCACGTGCTGGCCTGTCGGGCGGACAACGGCAAGAGCTTCACCGAGTTCGGGGATGAAGGCACCGTGCACCGCTTGAAGTCCCACGGAGTCTTTACGCACGAGTACTTTCGCATCTGCTACCCCTGGGAAATCAAGAACGACATCCGACTGCTCTTCGACAAGGTGCAGCCCGACGTCGTTCACATCCAAAGCCACTACATGATCGGCGAACACGTTCTCTACGAGGCGAAGAAGCGGGGCATCCGGGTCATAGCCACCAACCACTTCATGCCCGAAAACCTGAATCCGTTCCTGCCGTTCCCTCAGTGGTTCAAGGACATCATCGGGCGGGTCTCCTGGAAAGACATGGGTAAGGTCATGGGCCAGGCCGACGTCGTCACCACTCCCACGCCCCTTGCCGCGAAGGCCATGCACCAGCACGCTTTCCTTCGCAAGGTCCTGCCTCTGTCCAACGGTATTGACGCGGCCGCTTACGAAGTGAAGCCGGGGGAAGAGATCGAGCCGCACGCCAACCCCACAGTTCTCTTTGTCGGCCGCCTTGCCGAAGAAAAGCATGTGGACGTCCTGATCGACGCTGTCGCCAAGACGCCCGCCGAACTCAATGTGCACCTTGAAATTATCGGAGGCGGCGAGGTCCGGGCGGCACTGGAAGCCCAAGCCAAGCGCCTGGGCCTGGGCGAGCGGGTCAGGTTCCTGGGCCTCGCGAGCGATGAGGACCTGAGGAAGGCGTACATTCGCGCTGACCTGTTCTGCATGCCCGGAACAGCCGAACTGCAGTCCCTCGTGACGCTCGAGGCGATGTCGGCGTCGACGCCGGTGCTTCTCGCCAATGCGATGGCCCTGCCGCACCTGGTGCGCGAAGGCGAGAACGGGCATCTGTTCACGCCGGGGGACAGCAACGAGCTGGCTGCCAGGATCACCGAGCTCTTCCGTCTGCCGGCGGGCGAACTCGAAGCCATGGGCAAGGCAAGCCGCGCCATGGTGGAGCCGCACAGCATCGAAGGCACCCTTCAGACGTTCGAGGACCTCTACCGCGGGGCGGGCTATGAGGACAAGGTCATCTAGTCATCTGGATCCGGCGCGGTCTCCGGGTTGGCATCGGGAACCGAATTGTTTTGCTAGAGTGTTTTGGCTGGGAAGACGCTGACCAAAGCGGCCGCCCGGCCGACTCGGGGCTATAGCTCAGCTGGTTAGAGCGCGGGACTCATAATCCTAAGGTCCTCGGTTCAAGTCCGAGTAGCCCTACCCGAAAAGTGCCCCTGAGCTGCGGAAACGTCGCGAGGGGGCACTATCGTTTTTGAGTTATGAGGTCACAGTCCACCGGAAACCCACCGGAAACGTTTTGCACTTAGCTACCGAACGCCTCGAGAAGTGAGGTGTTATCCGGTGCTTCGTGCGTCTTCTGGACGTAATGCTTCCTGGTCACGTCTTCGCTCGAGTGGCCGAGCTGGGCGGAAGCGACAGCCACGCCTGATGAGGCTTCCAGCAGTGTTCCAACGGTCTTTCTGAAGGTGTGCGGAGTAACCCATTGGAAACCAAGATCTTCACTCGCTGCACGCCACTGCCTGCGCAAGTTATTCGGATCGCGCAGCGAACCAACTGCGGAGGGGAACACGACGTCCCACGGATTGGCCTCTACCTGACCGATTTGCCGCCTCTGGAGCATTTGCACGGCGAATGACGGTAGGAAGTACCTTTGCCGGGAATTCGCGCTCTTAGGGTGGTCCTGGATGGTCAGGCCTTGCTTGGGCACGTAGACAATCGTTCCTGTCACCGTAACTGTTGGCCTCTCGGATTTTAGGTCCACGTCCTTCCACCGCAGGGCCAGGGCCTCACCAATGCGCGCACCCGTGGCGAGCATGATGTCAATGACATCGAGGATGTCGACGGTCGGGTATCGGCCAGCTTGCGGCTTGTCGGCTTCCCATTTCCTGAGACCGGTACGTAATGCCACAACCTCGGCCACGGTAAGCGCGCGGACCGCCTTGTGTTTTATCGGGATCGTCGCCACGTCCCGCAAAGGGTTCCCGTCGAGGGCGCCGTGGCGCGCTGCGAGGCCGAGCATTCCAGACAGCACCGTTTTACACTGCTTGGCCGTGCTGTAGCCGTGCTTGAGGCGCGTGGTCTTGAGGAACCGATCCAAAGTGGAGACTGTCGCTTCGCGAATCCGCAAGCCACCGAGCCCCGGAGAAACGTAGTGGTCCAGGATGTCCCTGTAGCGGGTGCGCGTATTGATTGCGCGACCAGCGTCCTCAAATTCCGCCCACCAAATCACGGCGAGTTTGTTGATTCGAGTCTCTGACGTGATGTCTTCGCCGGCGGGCATAGCGCGGTCCGTGAGCGCAGCAATCAGCAGCCGTTCGGCCTTTCCGCCTTTGTCGTTCCGTGACGTGGCCGTCGCCCGAGCCTCCACTTTCCTCGTGACGCCATCGAAGTCCCGGAATCTGGCCATTGCACGCCAGACCCCCGGTGACACCTCGTCCCGGCTGATTTTGCCCCAGGTCCCGATCTGTAGCGGTGGTCTAGGCATCGCCAGCGCTCCCTTCTCGCCAGATTGCCCTGTTCGAGCTCAGTTTAAAGCTGCCAACCGACATTTCTAAGGCCTGGGTCTCGGTTGGGTGTGATGTCAAACCAGCTATCGGGCTGCTTGGCGACTGCTGCGCGTGAGACCTCGTCAATGAGGCGCTGAACGCCTGCGGACTGCGCGTGCCGCTCCCTCTCGGAGTCCTCAGGGATGGGTCCGAGCGGGAGCGGCGAGTCCTCGACGCCCCATCTGTCGCGGTAGATAGCAATTGTGCCAATCACCCTTTTTAGGTCATCCGCACGCAGGTCCTGCGGAAGAGCTCCGACAAGGGTTCGCTTCCATTCGGTGTCGAGCATCAGGGCTGCGTTGGTGATGGTGTGGGTCCTGCGTTTGATTCGTTCCACGACTTGGCAGATCATGTTCGCGAGGTCCGGCCGGGCGGTGCGTATGGGCTCGGTTAGAGGGTCTGTCGGGTGTGCGGCAGTCCCGCTGAGAAAGCTGAGAAGCCGGGAGTGGAGCACCGCCGTGGGATCTTGTGCTGACGCGCTTGTTTCCAAAGATTCTAGGAGAATGCGCTGTGCAGTGGGTCGGCTGATACTTGTGGATCGACGCCACGCTGCCACTGTCGCACCCAGCGCCGGGGATCGTTTCAGTTCCCCGAGTCCTTCGGGCGCATGATGACCGACGAACCTTGCAAGGTCCTCCTCTGCCGCGATCTGTGCTAGGTAGTCGTATTCGGCGCTCAGCCGCTCAAGGCTGTCTGCTTTCGCTTCCTCGGCCTCGCGGACTTCGTGAGCCGTCCGTTCGGCCCCTTCGGCTGCGAGCAGTTCTTCCAGGATCTCGCGCCATGACGACTGCAAGGCGGGATCAAGCGGCTCATGGTCAGAGGGGCCGTTCTCGCTGACGTAGGCGTAGTTGCCTCCACGGCCGCGGGTCATGCTCACATAGAAAAGTTCGCGAGTGAGCCGGCCCTCCGTGACGACGGTGTGGCCTTCGTCGACCGTGATCCCTTGGGCGCGGTGGGCCGTCGTCGCATATCCAAGCTCAACTGCCGATTCAACATAGGCCCGGCGCAGCGTGACGGCGGCGCCGGTGTCCCTGCGGACTGCCGTAAGCGAGCCATTGCGCCAACCTGTACGGACGACGTCGAGCATGGTCCCGTTCCGGATGAAGTCGCCACTGCTATCCACGATGGAGCGATCATTCCGACGGGCAACGACGACGTCACCCGTGCCTGCGCGGAGTCCGTCGCTGAGCGGAACTGTCCGTTCACCATCGACCACACCCTGGATGATGCGGTCGGCCTGCGCACGCTGGTTCAGCATGCTGACGGTGTCATTATCGGCTGCAATGAGAATGGACGACTTGCCCTGTTGGATGTCCGCCTCCCAGCTCAGGTAGGCGTCGTCGACCATGTCGAGGTAGGCCCCGTGTCGGATGCGTCCGTGCCGCTCATAATCGGTGATTGCGGCGGAATCGCCTGCCCGCAGCTTCAGGGAGGCGTCCTGCTCCCAACGCTGCTCGAACCGCCAAATGGTGTTGAGCCGTACAGTCTTGTTTTGCCGTTCCAGCCAACCGAGGATGCCGCCGGCGTCGATGGCATCCAACTGCCCGGGATCGCCCACCAGGAGTATCTTGGCGTCGGCATCCCGGGCTTGTTGTACAAGAGCCGACAACTGAAGGGTGGAAACCATGGAAGCCTCGTCGATGACCACCAACTGATTCCGATGAAAGCGCCACCTGTTCTGTTCGGCAGCGAGCCGGGCAGCCGTCTGTGCCAGTTGCGTGGAATGGGGGCTGCGATCAGTTATGTGGTTCTTGAGCTGCTGCTCGGCATCGAAGAAGCGTGCAGCCCGGCTTCCTGCACCCTGGCCGACCGACTCGTAAAGCCATTTCGCGACATTGTCCGTGACCATAGACAGCTCACGCCCAAGGACCTCGGCGCTCGCCGCCGCGGGCGCCAAGCCGACCACAGTTCCGGCGCCGAATTCTGCTTCCCATCCGACCTTAACCGCGCCGAGGGTGGTGGTTTTTCCGGTACCCGCGGGGCCGACGACGGCGTCAAGCCGGTTGCCGCTGAGGAGAACGTTGGCTGCGGCCGCGCGCTGATCCGAGTGCAGATCGTGCTGACCACGATGTTTATAGCTGGCGAGTGACGCCATGGCGACCTCTGGACGCACCGCGGGTCCGCCGTCGTCGTTCCTTGCTTCCACGACGATGTCCTCATGGGCGAGAGTCGCCGCGTCCGTGTAGAGGCGGGCGCCCTGGAAGTCGAAGGCGCTCTGCTCCGCGAAGCCGAGATCGGGCTGCGCGTCGGCAGGAAGGGTGTAGCGGTTCTCGTTGAGTGGCACAGACTGGGTTTCGGCGGCGGAGGCGACGGCGTCGACCATTGCCTTTCGGTCCTGCGGCGTGTTGCAACGGATGTCGGCGCAGACCCGCTCAGCCTCGGCGAGGATGTTCCAGCGATTCCAGGTGGCGCGTTTGGCCGCGACGCGCTCGCGGGTCAGGGACGCGACGGCGTCGATCCAGTTCGTCGTGAAGTCGCCGGCGCGGAAGGGGGTCTTGTGGGAGCGTCGCATGGTGTTTGCCAGCATGAGGCTGGGTGCGAAGCCTTTGGCGACTGCGCGTGCACGCCACTGCGCCGAGAGCTGGGGGAGCGGCGCGATTGTTTCTGCTTTGGGAGTCCGCGTGGACAGGGTTGCTTGTTGGCGGAGTTTGATGGTGGTGGTTGCCGTCGGGGTAGTGCCGTGGTGTGTAGTCCATTCGGCGACGAGTCTGTCGGATTCCAGGTCGATGAGGCGGGATCGGTTGGAGAATTCGCGGATCAGCGCATCATCGACGCCGACGAGCAGCTGAGTTGGGTTGTGGGTGTTTATCGCGGATGGGCGAATTTCTGCCTCGGTGCCGAGGTTCCGGTGGAGGGCGTCGAAGAGGAGGCCGTTGTAGTGCTCGCTCGCAGCGACTGCGGCCTTGTAGAGGGTTCGCGAGTCCAGAGTGACCCAGGCGCCGTCGTTGATCCGTTGGACGCGATTGGCGATGACCATATGGGTGTGCAGCTGTGGATCCCCGGCCCGGGACTCCCAGTGGTCGAAGGCAGCGGCGATGGCGCCGCGTGTGCCGAGGTGGGCGACGCCGCCGTGCCCGGCGCGGGTGTGGATGACCGCTTCTTCGAGCCACTGCAGGGTGGCGCTGACGGCGTTGTGGTGGGTCTGGAGGATTTGGTTTTGTACGGACTGCGGGCTCAGCCCCCAGAGGACGGACACGGATTTGGGAACGCTGAACGTCAGGTCGAATCCGACGACGGCGTGGCGCGTTTCCGTTCGACCCTGCGCCGTTTTTACGAGGGTCGGTTGGCCGTGCGGGCGGCCCAGGGGCGTGCCGGTGTCCGGGTGGACGGCGTGGTCATAGATAGCCTTCGCGTCGGTTTCGGCGACGGCGTTTCCGGTGATCCGGTTGATGCCGGGGAGGCCTGAACCGAGCCAGCGTCCCGGAGGCGTCCCGGCCTTTATGTAGTAACTGGTGGCATCGACCGGAGTGACGGTCCGATCGTCCATCATGGTGGTTTTGAACAGGTATCTCAGGCCGGACTGGGCGGAGAGGCGGGCGATGGACATGGTCATTGCTTTTGTGCTCCGGGGCTGCGGTGGGCGGTAGCCCGACCGCGACTGCGGAACAGCGCCTCCGCGCGGGATCGCTCGAAGCCCTGGCGAGGTTCACTCCCTTTGTTCTCTTCCACGACGCTTCATGGACGTCGAGTCCAACTACGACATGACTTGGCGTGAGCAAACGTCTGTTACTTTTCCGTAGATCGGCGTTGATCGCACCATTGGTGCCAGACGTGTGCGTTTTCGGGACGGCGGTGCGCGTCGGGGGACCCGGCAGGAGGCGAGGAATAGAAACTTGCTCCGCGTGAAGCGGAACTTGGTCGCAGGCCAGAGGTCGAAGGCAAACGCAAATGACGAACGGTTTTCTGCTGTGGGGAAGGTCCTGATGATGATCCATTGCGAGACATTCATCCAGGGTTGATGGTCCGCGGTTCTTCGGCTCAGTGTCTAAAGCTGGCCATAGCAAGGTAACACCTCGGAGAAACCGGGGCCGCCACTCATGTGCGCTGGGACAGTGCGGGGAGCTATCAGGGCGGACGGTGAGACGTCTCGTATCCGTAGGGAATTGTGACGCCCTCCCGAGAGTATGCCGGTATCGCGCCCGCTGAGGCGAACTGCCGTGCCTATGGCACGATATAGTCCGATTGCGGAGGCGTTCGCGTCGTCCGGAACCGTTCATGACATACCGCATGACTCTGCGGCTGCCACCAGGAGGTCGGGTGCACACCCTCACCAGCAAGCGCGTCACCAAGTTCGCCCGCGATTTTGGATTCGATGGTCCGGAGACCGAGCTATTCGAGCGGTACGTCGCGGCAAACTACCTCTTCCAGTACCTACACGACGACGTGCAATCGATCGAGCGTTCCATACTGGGTGGAGGTAACGATGAGGGCATTGATATCGGTGCGGTGGTCGTCAATGGACGGGTCGTATTTGAACCCGAAGAAATCGACGAACTGATCGCCGAGCAGAGCACAAATTCCGCCAAGGTGATCTTCATCCAAGCCAAGACCAGCGAATCCTACGACTCGAAACTAATCGCGAAGTTTCTCCACGGCGTCGAGAGTGTGACGAGATATGCCATGAAGCCAGGGAGCGTCAGCCTTCCCCCGCGACTCGTCGACCTTGCCAACCTGATCGACAGGATCGCAGAGAGCGGCGATAAGTTTCAGGACAGTCGCATCCCCTGCGAACTCTATTACGTGACCACTAGTTCCAACGACGGCAAGGACGCACAGGCTGAGCTTCAAGTCACACAGGCACTTGGCCGCGTTCGTGATATCGGAGCATACTCCGAAGGTCTGAAACTTCGAACGCATGGCCATGAAGAGCTCGCTGCGAAGCAGAAGGAACGTTTCGGCCCACAGAACATTCAGTTCAATTTTGAGAAGCGTCAGACAATCCCTGCAACGGCGCGGGTTGGTGAGGCTTACATCGGGTTGGTTTCCGCGAACGAGGTGATGAAGCTTCTTAGGGACGAGGCAGGCGGCATCCGTCCCGGCATTTTCGACGATAACGTCCGTCTGGATCTAGGTTCTCAGAATCCCGTCAACGGAAGAATTATGGGTACCCTGCAATCGACAGAGCGAGAACACTTTCCATTCCTGAACAACGGACTGACGATCATTGCCACCGAATTGCGCGGCCTTGGGGACCGGTTCTTCATTTCCGGATATCAGATCGTCAACGGCGGGCAGACTAGTCATCAGTTGATTAGGTGGGCCGAGACAGAAGACGTGCTGAACGCCCCCGATCTGCTCACCGACTTATGGATTCCGGTAAAGATAGTTAGTTCCAAGGATCCTGGCGTGCGGACCAGCGTTGCTATCGCGACCAACCTTCAGACAGCCATCAATTCGTCGGATATTCAGGCGAGTTCGCAGATCGCCAAGAATGTAGAGGAGTATTTTACCCAGTCGGGGGCAGATGGCCTCCGCTATGAGCGGCAGAACCGTGGCGCCGCACTTGAGTTTGCGCGGACACGCGTTGTCACCACGCCCGAGCTGAATAGGGCTGTTGCGGCTACGCTGTTCGGCGACTCTTCCCGCGCGATTGCATCGCCGAAGGATCTCGAAGTAGAAGGATCCTTCGTGTGGGACGAGTACCCCGTCGACACCTACTACTACGCGGCATGGATCATTTATCGGATCGATCGCTACTTTGCGCGCACGCCCGAATCAACCATCCTCAAAGCGGCAAAGTATCACATCGCTATGGTCGTATCGGCGTTGGTCAATCCCGATCTCGTGCCAATCTTCGAATCCGCCGACCCTGAGGGTGCGAGGAAAATGCTTAGGAACCCAAGAAAGCTGAAATTTCGCGTAACGGAAAAGACCTTTTCAGAACGAATTGAAGCGGCGATCGTGACCGCCGCTGACCTCGCATCGGACGTGTTCAGGGCGCCTCTCGCGGAAGGGCGAAGCTTGCGCAAAGATGATGTCCGAAGCCGTCGAAGCCAGGAGAGGATGCTGGAAAGGGCCACGACAGTCGTGGTCGGCTAATCGCCTCGGTTAGCAGCGCGTGGGCGTGCAGCGGAAAAGAGGAATATCCGGCCGACTTTCCGACTGGCTGTGGGCACTTCGATGAAGCCTAGATCTGGGCCTCCTGCTGGCCGCGCATCCGTCATTTCGGACCGCCTTGGTGCTTCATATGACGAGTAGACATGGCCGTGGAGTTCGTCCGGAGGCCCCTGCTTCGCCTCAACTGCGGCATCTGCTTCGGGAGGACCCGCAACGCATATCCATGCAAAGCAATCCTCTGAGAGATAACCTGTGAGCGATCTGAGTGAATGCCGAATCCTGATGGGGGAGCTATGACCGAGAACCAGAACACACCGTTTGTGCCGCCCGCATATCCGCAGCAGCCCGCACAATATCCCGTACAACCAGCTCCATTTGGTCAAGCGCCGTATACGGGGCACCCCACGCACGCACAGGGGACCTATCCGCCTCAGGTTCACCCGGCGCAGGCACCCTATCCGCAGCAGTACGCCCAGGCGTCACAGTGGGGATACCCCTTGGCTCCTGCTACGCCGAAGTCCTCAGGCGCCCGAGTCGCATCGGGAGTTGTCGCGCTCGTTCTTGGCGTCTGGCTCGTCATGTCATCAATGATTGGAATATCGCTGGGTACAGCGTTCGCTTCCTTTCTGACGCTGCTCGTTGCGGTCTTCACTATTGCCGCGGGGATCGTTCTTCTTGCGAAGCAACGTGAGCGCCAGCGCTGGGTGCCGATTACCTTGCTAAGTTTGGCCGGAGCCGGGCTCCTGCTGTCGCTAGCCAGTCCGGGCCAGTTCGTCATCACTTTCATTCTGTCTGCCCCAATTTTTATCGTTATGGGTATCGGCCTGTGGCGGGAGACTCAAGGAAGGTAGGTCGTTCTTAAGGGCCTTGCCTCGGCGGAGCCTTAAGGGCGAACAGAGTTACTTTGCCGGATTAAGGCAAAGCGGCGGGAAGAAATCAGCAGGAGACGAGGAGCCAAGCCTTGAGGGAGCAAGAGAAGCCGCCGGTCGACAACCCGATTGCCTCGTCGGCTGATGATGTACTCGATCGAGCTACTGTCGCTCACCAATTCGCTAAAAGCATTCGGCGCCTAGATGCTTCTGATGGCATCGTAGTCGGTGTCTTGGGTGCATGGGGTTATGGCAAGAGCTCCTTTGTAAACCTGATGAGGGAAGAGTTTGCACAGAACCCCGTCATCGCAGTGGTTGACTTCAATCCCTGGATGTTCTCGGGCTCCCAACAACTTGTCGACTTCTTCTTCAAGGAAATCGCCGCAGAACTTCGCCTTAAGGGCAAAGATCAGTTCAAGAGCGTTGCCGACGGACTCGACGCATATGGAGACCTTCTTAGTCCGCTTGCTATTATCCCTGGATTCGGGGCGTGGTGGGACAGGAGCTTCAAGGCAGTCCGGGCCGTAGCTAAGGCATATGGGGACCGTCGTCAGGGTTCGAGGACGCTCAGGGACAAGGTCTCTGAGGCACTCCGCACGCTGGACCAGCCAGTGGTCGTCGTTATCGATGACATTGATCGTCTTAGCACCGCCGAAATCCGTGACATCTTCAAGTTGGTACGACTCACCGCGAGCTTCCCCAATCTCGTCTATCTGCTGGCATTTGACCGGCAGCGCGTAGAGCAGGCACTCGATGAAACGAATGTACCTGGCCGTGCCTATCTGGAGAAAATTGTCCAGCTCAGTTTTGATCTACCTGCAATACCCAAGGAATTATTGCGCACCGAGATACTCAATGAGCTAAACCGCATTCTCGGAGATATCGAAGACCTCAGGCTTGATCATGCCCGATGGCCTGACGTATTTGTTGAAATTATCGATCCTTTGGTGGGCAGCCTACGCGATGTTACAAGGCTTGCCCTGTCTGCACGGCCCACTTTGGAATCACTCGGCAGCGAGGTTGAGGCTGTCGATCTGATCGGACTTGAGGCCCTACGCACTTTCCGCCCCCAGATCTTTGCCCTTCTGCCTCGTTTGCGGACCACCCTCACGAACCCCGGTGGGTCTTTCGGCGGCAGGGAAGATCTGAAGCCAATGACACCCGTAGACGGCCTAATTGCTGAAGCCGGGGAAGAGGCGGACCTCGTTCGAACGGTGATTCGGCGACTCTTTCCCGCAGCGAGGCGCTACATCGAGAACCAGTCCTATGGTGACGGGGCAAGCTCCAAGTGGCGCAGGGAACACAGAGTGGCTCACATCGACTTTGCGAACTTGTACTTCGACAGAGTCGCTCCTTCCGAGTTGATCGCCTTCCGACGGGCTGAGCAGGCATACTCCCTGCTCAGCGATGAAAGCGCTTTCGGGGCATTCCTCGATGCGACGCCGCCCGAAGACCTGGAGGAAACCATCAGGGCCCTCGGCATGTACGAAAATGAGTACCCAATCAGCGGCATCGTTCCAGGATCCATAAATCTCTTGAACCGCCTGACCGAAATTCCCCATCGCGAACCCGCCGGCGTCTTCGACATTTTTCGACCAGACATCACAGTATTCCGAGTGGTGCTGGCAATGTTCAAAATGCTAGACGACGAAAAAGCTCGAGAAGAGGCCGCCGAGGCAGTGCTCGCGAAGGTTCCCTCATACTCAACCAGGTGCCGGCTGATTAGATCCTTCGGTCATATTGAGGACCAAGGCCAGAAACTGGTTAGCGAGAACCTGGCAGAGCAGCTTGAGAAGAATCTCGTCAAGGAAGTTCTCGCTGTACCGTCGAGGGTGCCCACAAAGGAATGGGATCTGCTCAGGGTGTACTCGATTATCGCCGATCGCCTGGGTGTGGACTTTGTTGCGCCAGAACTCTCCGAACCGGACCTCATTCGCAGCCTTTTCCGGTCTGCCCAAAGTACCAACCGAACGCAATCGGTAGAGTCTCGAACCGTAACAAGCGTCGCGGTGCTTGCCTGGGATCCTCTCGTGAAAGTCATTGGATCTGAGGAATCTGTACGACTAGCGGTAGAGAAGCTCCGTGCCGTCGATGGAGATAGTGACCTTGTTCTGCTTTCCGACAGGTATTTGGAAGGTTGGCGCCCCAAGGAGTGGTAGTACCTCCCAACGGGACGAAGTAGGGTCATTCTTATGGTGGATATGAAAGCTTCTAATGAACAAGGGTCTTCAATCTGGAGTCACTCCGGACCAAGCCTTCTTATCGAAGGTGATAATCTAGGCGCTCTCCGCTCGTTGCCTGATAAAACCTTCCGGCTGATCTACATCGACCCTCCCTTTAACACCGGCAAAGCTCAGGTTCGGCAGTCACTAAAAACGAGCCGGTCTGCCACTGGTAGAAGGCTAGGCTTCAAGGGTGAAAGGTATGAAACCGTCTATGGGGCAAAGTTGGCCTACAACGATGTCTTTGATGACTATTGGGCTTTCCTGCACCCACGTTTGATCGAAGCTTGGCGACTGCTGACCGACGACGGAACTTTGTATGTGCACCTCGATTACAGGGAGGTGCATTATGCCAAGGTCTACTTGGATTCAATTTTTGGAAGCCAATGCTTCTTAAATGAGATTATTTGGGCCTATGATTACGGTGCAAGAGCAAGGAAAAAGTGGCCGACAAAGCACGACAACATATTGGTATACGTAAAAAATCCTGAGAAATACCTGTTCAACGCGCAAGACGTGGATAATGAACCGTATAAGACCCCTGGTTTGCACGCCTTGCCGTCCGGCGCCGATGTTCTACCTAGCGATGTCTGGTGGCACACGATTGTCTCCACGATGGGAAAAGAGAAAACTGGGTATCCGACCCAGAAACCAGAAGGCATTCTCCGCCGGATTATCCAAGCAAGCAGTAACCCCGGGGACTGGGTTCTCGACTTCTTCGCGGGAAGTGGGACGACGGGGGCGGTCGCTCAAGCTATCGGAAGGAAATTTGTGATGATCGACCAGAATCCTGAGTCATTAGCAACGATCAAGGCGCGACTGAGCCCCGCTTTGGGAGGTGCCGGTGACAGGGAGGGAAGTGTTCGATTTCTCGCTGCTAGTCGAGCGCAGTTGGGTCACATCGAATGGTTATAGATGACTATCAGATCATGACGGCCGCCTCTGAAAAGCTTCTAGGGAACGTCGTACAAAACGACGCGTGGTCAGGAAGCTCTTTCGAATGGATTCGAGGGGTTCCGTCCGCCACGAAAGGGCGGGTTGGTAAGGCGCTGATAACTGAATGGGCGCGCGAGGTGGGACTTTTTATAGAGGGAGCTCCTGATGGAAAAGGGGATCGTTGGATTAATGGGCATCTAGTCCAGATAAAGATGTCTACCCTATGGGACGCAGGGTTCTACAAGTTTCAACAGATTCGCGACCAGGATTATGCTTACTGTCTTTGCCTTGGGATTTCACCATTCGAAGTCCACGCCTGGCTGCTGCCTAAAAACGTCATCAAAGAGCATGTCATTGGCCACATGGGACAACACACAGGCTCTGGTGCCAGCGAAACGTCTTGGTTGGAGGTCCGCCCTGGGTCGGTCCATGAGTGGATGCGGCCCTACGGGGATACCCTTGAAAGCGTGCGATCCACCCTTGAAAAAGTCCAAAAGTAGCTGATCCAACGTGATGGAAGACACCGATCGGTTCCAGCCTTTGGGTTGGTTTCATACTGTTGACACGCGTGATGCAGTTGCCCAAGCCAGAGATGGATGGCCTTATTTTGAAGCGGTACCGCGGGGCACGGACGTAAAGGGAAGAGCCTTATTTGAAATCCGCTTCGGCGACGGGGAGTGGATGCTCGCGGTCGAAAATGACTTGTTGCCGCGCGATCGGTAGATATCGACTTCCTTGTGGCTCCGCTGGAAAAGCGTTAGCTCACGGCCTGCAGCAGCTGGCTGTCCAGCAGGTCGATTCCGACCTTGGCCGGACGGCTTTTAACGCCGAGAGCATGGGCAATTGAAGTACCGATTGCGCAGGCGACAGGCGGCGGGAAGGCATTGCCTATTTGGCGGTACACCGATGTTTTACGGCCTGCAAATTGCCACTCTGGGGGGAACCCCTGGACACGGGCCACCATTTCGTTAGTCAGCCGCGGTACATGATCATGCGGGGTGTCAGGGCCGGGCACTTCGTTGGCGATCCCCTTACCATCGACGCCCAGCTGTAGCCAGGCGGCTTTGGCGCGCGTGGGACCGAGGTCGGCGCCACCGTGTTTCTTCGAACCTCCGACAACAGTTGGAGCGATGTAGTTAGCCCTTGCTGCCCAAGCCTCTGCGCCTGGCCAGCCGCCGCTCTTCATCAATGGCAGCAAAATCTTTCCCACACTCGGGGGTGTCCCTTGAGCTGAGGGCCAGGCGAACTTTCTGAAGTGCCGCCGCTTCATGGCCACGAGGATGAACCTGGGGCGCAGCTGGGGGACGCCGAACTCGCTGGAATTGAACAACTGCCAGTCAGCGTCGTAGCCAAGCTTGTCGAGGGCCCCCAGGATCGATTGCCGATAAGGGGTAAATCGAGCAGACGCCAACCCTCGAACGTTTTCAAGCAGGACAGCGCTTGGCGAAGCTTCACGGACGAGCCGGAGCGCCTCGGGGAAAAGGTCGCGTTCGTCGTCGGCTCCGAGCTGCTTGCCGGCAATGCTGAATGGCGGGCAGGGGACACCGCCGGCCAAGAGGTCAACCCCTTTGTATCCATTGCCGCTGATCTCTCGCACATCACCCTGATGCACATCCCAGTCCGGACGGTTCAGGCGAAGAGTGGCCGCTGCATCGATATCAATTTCGACGGCAAGAGAATGTCCGAATCCTGCCTTTTCCAGACCTACCGATTGACCTCCTGCTCCGGCGCAGATTTCGAGCACGTTGAGTTGCGAGGAGGTGGCGATCATGTCGTCCATCCTCTCATTTCACCGGCAGTGGTTTGGTCGTCTGACACGCGGGGTCGTCGTCACAACTGATCTCAGCAGTTGGTCCCAACAACCGCTCTGCTTCAGTTGACGGGTTCGAGCCTGGTCAGCAGGTTGTCGCGCTCCCTCCTTGAAAGCAGCCTTATGAGGGACCAGGCCCTATCAATCTGTTGTGGAGTTCTGTGTCCAACCCGTATCCAATCCGCTAGTACCCGCAGCTCATCAGGTGCTAGCGAAGCGGCTGCTTCATATGCAGCATCATTCGGGCTAACTTCTGCGAGGGGATTCCTGCACCGTTTGCACGTGGTCACATAACGTCCTGCTGGTGCAGCGGCCTCGCACCAAGTAACGCTCAGTTGACCTAGAAGCGCAGGATCATCGCTGTACGTTTCCCCGGCGCCTATGCCGCAGAAAGCGCAGGCGAAGTTGTCCCTGGCGAGAGTTTCGCGGCGCTCACGGTCACTGGCTCGTGGAGTTAGATTGGATTTATAGCCAGCTTCCCAGACATGGCCGCCGATTTTGACGAGGCGAAGCTCGTCCACGGCCAATGATCGTTCCTGAGCATACGTAGACAAGATCCATCCGTCTTGCCTTAGGTCCCGCATACGACGGTCAATCTGTTCGACCCCAGGAAAAGCCTCCCTGAGCTGGGCTTTTGTAAAGACGCCCCCTTCACCAATCTGTGAGGCCAACCATAATGCCGCTCGGGTGCGGGTCCCAGCGTTGCTCGTTCTCCAGTCCGGAAGATTCATGTCGCCAATCATCTTTGATTTCCGTCGATATGGACAATGCGAGACATGTTTGGTGCTTAAAACGCTCCGGTGAAACCTTGACCAAGGGCAAGGACATAGGATGCAATCGGGAACTTTACCTTAAAGGGGGCAACTGTGAGCAACGTACCAGGGCGTGCGCAGGACAACAAAGCCATTATTGAGGAGCGGCTTGCGGCCAGCCGCTCTGCAGAGGGAGTCCAGGAGACTGTCTCGATTGAATGGCGCGGAAGCTCCATGCACTTGCCGGTGATTTCCATGCCGGTCGAGATTCTGTATTACAACCCCGCAACTCACCGCATACGGGCGCAGCGGAGCATCGACAGCGCCAAAGACCAAGAGCTGAACAACGATCCATATGGTGACCTGGGCCAGACATACCTTCATCAACTTCTTAAAGGTGACCCTACGAACCCTGAGTCTGTCGACCCGGCTTTTGAGGCACTGAAAGAGGACTTGAAGGTACACGGTCAGAGTGACCCGGGAATCATCACTCGCAGCGGAGTCTTGATAAACGGCAATACTCGCCGTGCCGCGCTCTCGGAACTTAAGCAGGAACACATCCGGGTCGGAGTTCTCCCACCGGATGCAAGCCTGGATGATCTTCGCTCCATAGAACTTGCTCTGCAGCTTCGAAAAGACCACAAACGTGACTACTCCTTCATGAACTTTCTACTGGCTATCGAGGAAAGAATCCTTCAGGGAAGGCCAACCTCAGAGATCACGGCTGATTTCCGGATCAAAACAGCGACTCTCGAACGTCACCTTTGGATCCTGAGCCTCATCCGAGAAGCCATCGACAGAAGCAGAATCGTGGGCTCGGACGGCCAGCACGTCTCCCTGCGCCTCGTTGATTTCGAAGAGCAACAGGGGAAGCTCGAAGAGCTCTACCGAACCTACTCGGCATTAAAAATCAAGGCGCCTGATGAGGCCGAAGCTCTCAGAGAACAGCGACTCTTGGCCATAGCCCTCAACAAGTCCAAGACCGACCTACGGCTGATCGAATCAGATTTCGTGGGTAAATACGCCAAACCGCTTATGCCGAAACAGACGTCCACTGAGGGGACTACTGTCCGTATCCCCGGTACGCACTTGTCGGCGCCGGGCCCGAGCGCAGTAGTCGAAGCACTGAAGGCGTCGACCACCGCCGTACTGCAGGCGAAAGCTGCCACGCAGGCTTATGTCGATGTACCCAGCACCGAGCGCGCAGCGGCCCAGCATTTGCTCGCAAGGACCCACAGCGCCCTTGACGATGGATTGGATCTCGCCGGTCGCCAAGGCAGGGTCCTCAAACGGAAACTAGCAGCAGCAGACCGGTTGTCCGACGCGAACGACGCTCTTGAATTGGTTTTGGAAGCCGTCTCCAGCGCCAAAGCAACAGGAAACTTCAGCGTATCCGATCTCGAAGACGAGATTGGAGCAATGCGTGAGAATCTCCACAAGCTTGCACAGATCGTCAGCCGCGGCCTCAGCGAACCAACAGACGGCGTTCGATGGCTCCAGGCGATAGCCCGTGTAGAAATTGGGGCGGAAAAGTAGAGTGCTCGACCTCCGGTTTTCTCTCACAGCAGGGAGGGTTGATCTTTCGAGCGATGAGGTTAATGCGCCTCATCTTCGAATGCTGGCAACCCGCTTTTCGACAAGTCTGAGTCTGCATAAAACGTCAATCAGCATTGAACTAGATGATTTTCTTGTCAACCTTCGTGAACTAGCGCGATGGCCCGACGAGGACGTCGATGTTCGGTGGGACGACGGCCTTCTCAGGCTCGTCGAAGGCAACGTTCAAGACTCCGCACTCGTAGATGCTCGACTCCAGACCGAAGAAGTCCCTCAGCTACCAGCCCCCGTCTTGCCGCCCGACTGGGTTGCTCCGCTTACCCAGCACCAGACCCGTGACCTATCTAAGCTCATAGCCCTAAACCACGGCGCAAACTTCAGTGTTCCTGGTGCTGGAAAGACTCGGGCAAGCATGGCGGTATATGCGGCTCGTCGTTCCGGCGGATCGATCGAACGCATGCTCGTTGTGTGTCCTAAATCAGCATTCGAAAGCTGGGTTTACGAAGCGAGAGTCTGCTTTAGCGGTAACCCCGTCACCACACATGTATGGACCGGGGGACCTCCTCCCGATGTCAACATTCTTCTGGTCAACTACGAACGCCTGCCAAATTCAATCCCGCCCCTTATTACGTGGATGAAAGCTGCCTCAACCCTTCTGGTCCTCGATGAGGCTCATCGAATGAAACTTGGCAGCGCGGGCGCCTGGGGCAGTGCGTGCCTGACTCTTGGCCCCTACGCGACCAATCGTCTGATCCTGACTGGTACACCGGCCCCGAACGGCTCGAGGGATCTAGAAAGCCTCTTCTCCTTCGTGTGGCCAGGTCAGGGTAGGGCCGCCGTCCAACGGGCAGTGGCACACGAGGATCTGGCGATCGCCAGCCAGGCTCTGAAGCCACTTTTTACGAGGACAACGAAGTCCGAGTTGAACCTACCCCCTGTTGAAGTATCAATCCGCCGAGTGGATCTACCGCCGCTCCACAGAGAAATTTACGACGCCCTTCTTGGACAGGGGAAGCTCGCCTTAGCCTCTGAGTCCGGAGACATGGCTGCACTGGGCAAAATCCTGCTTTATTTGTTGATGGCTGCCACTTCGCCTGCACTTCTTGCCGTTGGCTCGGATAAACACGAAGCATTGCCTTACCGGGTGCCTCCTTACCCGGTCCCCGAGAACACCTCTGCCATGGAGCTTCTTCGAGACCTGCCACTCTACGAGCTCAACCCCAAGTATCAGGCAGTACGCAACATTGTAGAAAATAATGCTGCCAGAGGCAGAAAGACCCTTATCTGGTCGACGTTCATTCGGAACCTTAAGTCGCTAGAAAGGATGTTGGCAGAATTCAATCCGGCCTTGATTCACGGCGGAACGATCGATCGAGACGAGGAGCTCAAACGCTTCCGGGAAGACTCCGACTGCGCCGTACTGCTGTCCAACCCCGCCACGCTGGGCGAAGGCGTCAGCCTTCATCACGATTGCCACGACGCTGTCTATGTCGACCGTGACTTTTCTGCCGGTCGATTCCTGCAAAGTCTGGACCGCATCCATCGGTTGGGCCTGGCTCCATCCACCATAACCAAGATCACAGTCTTGGCCGCCACGGGGACTATAGACGAGATAGTTGAGGATCGGCTGGCGCGGAAGCTGGAATTCATGGGCGGAATTCTTGATGACCCCAACGTGCGTGTACTTGGTGACCTAGAGGAGGAAGTCGATGAATCCATCGGAATGGATATGTCCGACCTCGCGGCCCTTACTACCTATCTCAACCGATGATTCCCGCCGAAGGAGTAATTGTCGCTGCGGCCCGATGGCTTGATTTGCTGGGGCGCTCCACTGAACTCCAAGCTTCTATCCTTATCCGGTCTAACTCCAGATACGCTGATCTGACTCCAACCCAATATTCAACCGCCCTCGAGTGGTTACACTCACTGCCCGGGACCAACCTGCCAGAGGGCATTTTTCGGCAATCACCAGCACTGGAGAAACTGACATCACAAGGCAGAAGAGAGTACCTTCTGGCCAGTCTGTTGGAAGCCGCAGATCCTCCTTGGCTCGATAATGCTGACGTGCTGGTGCAAAACAGCGATGACCTTCCGCAGGACATAGAGAGATGGTCCGATTTGCTGGGTCTCCCGGCCAGTTCAGGGCTACGGGTTGTACGCAGGATAAGCGGAAAGATGGATCTGGCCCGGCGAGCACAGGTAGGCAGCGCAGGAGAAATTGCGCTGTGTGCGCTCCTCGACGCCAGGTGGCCCGGCGCTATCAACCATGTAGCCGAAACTGATGACGGGTTCGGGTATGACATCACAGCGTCAATCCAGGAAGTTGAATGGCATCTTGAAGTTAAGTCCACTACTCGTAAAGGCCGGCTTTCTTTCTTCCTCAGCCGCCACGAGTTCGAAATGGGGTTAGCGGACAGGCACTGGAAGTTGCTTGTTGTTGGCTTAGACGATGACCTTGAAGCGAGCTGCATCGCCGAGGTGGACAAGTCAGCATTGAAGCAGTTTGCCCCAGCAGACCGAACTACGTCAGCAAGGTGGGAAAGCGCGAGATACGACCTGAGAGGAGACCAGCTCATTCCTGGTTTAGCGTTTCTCCCTTGGCGCGAGGCAGATAGGATTGCGCACCGCTTGCTTACCTTGGGGACGCGCAGCCAACGCCCGGATTTCGCTTGGATGCCAAAAGAAGCTGAACGCACGGCTGTTCCGCCGAGTCTAAGCATCTCCTAAGTTCCAAAACTTCAGCCAATGCATGGGCAATGGAGCGCTATACGGCCATCACCGCTTATCGCGCCATCTCCAAGGTCTCACGGGCCAGTCGGGGTCCGCCAGGCCAGCGACATCGACCACAGGCTTCGACCGGACCCGCTCCGGCGCGGACAGGAGATGCAGCTTGTGCGCTAGGTCGATCGGGATACTGTCATATTTGGCACCGATGCAGGCATTGACCTTGATCTCGAAGACCGGGTTCGTCCGGCTGTACGACGCCGTCTTCGATAACTAAGGTCCGGTCCAACGCCTCCGCCTCAATGCACGGCAAAGAAAGTCGGCTGAGTAGAGCCATCGCAGTCTTGCCCTCATCCCGACAAAGGCCCCTCTGTCTGTCCTTGGCGCAGGGTCAAGGGTGGGCCGGAGGCCCATCACGCCAGTGACGCGAACGCGCCCTTGACAGTGTGCCGGCGGACATCGACGATAAAAGGCCCGGGATGGTGGGCAGCGCATACGTACGAGTCCAGCCGACGCCGGGTCGACCTTCGTGCCCTGAGACCCTGTTGACTTTGTCAACGTTGACTCTCCAGAGCGGTTTTTAGGCAGCCGTTCGGTGACAAGATCCTTGATTTTCCGGGGTTTTTGGTGCTCGAAGGAGCTCATTTTGCCCTTAAGAATCGATTTCAATTCCCCGCATCCGGGCAATCGGTGTCCTCCATGTTTCCAGGCGCGAGCACAACCACGCGTTGAAGTCGCTCCGGCTGATCCGTAGATGCCGGCCGATTCGATAAGCGCGGGGGCCGATGTGCTTGACCCGCCATTGATAGAAGGTCTGCTCCGGAATCTGCAGCTGGGTGCAAATCTCTTTCGGGGTTAGCCACTGTTCTTCGGTAGCCCCCGTTTTGCTGTTGGCTTCTGGCCTTGTTGTCATGAGTGTCTCCATCGACTCTGTGCTTGATCGCGCGGCCCGGGAAGGGGAACCGGCTTTATTTCCATTCATGGGAACGGAGCAACCAACCGGCATGACGGTGGGCCCGAGCTTGAACCTCATAACGCGTGTCGTCCACCGCTTAACCACCGGAAACAACGGCGCGTGATGGCAAATGATGACATGTCAGTCACCCGATTTGGGCCGTTCTGCCGCGGAATCTAGGCATTTTTGGCATCCACCGGAAACTGACAAAAAGCGCGAAATCTCTTTCCTAAGGTCCTCGGTTCAAGTCCGAGTAGCCCTACCCGAAAAGAGCCCCTGAGCTACGGAAACGTAGATCAGGGGCTCTTTCATGGAAGGCGGACCCCCGCAAGTAGTCCAGTAGGTGGCTGGTGTGCCAGCCAAGTAGCAAGTCGAGTGTTCACATTCACTATGGATGCGGAGACAATATGACCAGCGCGCCCGGACTGGGAGGTGCGACTGTTCCAGGGGTGGTTGTGGGTAAGCATCATGAGTCTGGCTGGATCGTCCGCGTCGTACTTTCGCGACGCAGTTTCGTCACTGCCACCGTGATCATTGCCGCCGGCGCTGGACAGGGCGAACTTGGTAGGCGTATTACCGGTGGCGCCACTCCCGTAGGGCAGGCGACATCCCCCACAAGTTCGTCGTCGGGACCCGTGCTGGCTGCCGACAACGCCGCCGTGCCGTTTGAGCGCTCTGCCGTCCAGGCCCTGGGCAAGGACGGAACCGGGAACCTCAATGTCGCTTCGACTTCCCTTGACCGGCCTCCCGCCGGCAAACTGTACGCCCCGCTTGAAGTGCTGGTCCGGAGCTCTCCGTTCGGGTTCAGGATCGACCCCTTCACCGGATTGCCGGGGGAGTTCCACTGGGGCCAGGACTTCGCCGCGCCCTGCGGTACCCTCGTCTACGCGGCCGATGCCGGGGTGGTCCGGGCCGTGGGCTGGCACCCGTGGGGTGGCGGCAACCGCGTGGAAATCGACCACGGCAACGGCCTCGTCACCACGTACAACCATCTGCAAGGAATCGCTGTCGTCAACCGGCAACCGATACGGGTGGGTCAGGTCATCGCAAAAGTCGGAACCACAGGGTCCTCCACAGGCTGCCATCTGCACTTCGAGACCCATCTCAACGGCGTCTACACCAACCCGATGAACTGGACGTTCCTGCCAACCAAGCAGGTGGATCCCCTCGGCGACATTCGAATGGTCAGCTACCAACCAGGTTCCGGAACCGCGACCTCACCGGGGTCTGTCTGGTCCGTCCCTGGAGCCGTGCCCACTGACCCGCGGACCGCGCCGCCCACACAGACCGTCACGGGCGGCGTCCAGGAGGGCAAGGTCGCGGCCCAGCCGAGTACATCGCCTCCCGCGTCACCAAGCGCAACGCAGAGCCCCACGGGCACGCCGACGCGAACGCCGACGGCCACCCCCACGGGCACGCCGGCGCCGACGGGGACGGGCTCACCGTCTCCGACGCCGACGGGGACGGGCTCACCGACTCCGACGCCGACGGGGACGCCGACGGGGGCGGGTTCGCCGACGTCGACTCCGACGCCGACGGGGACCGGGTCGGGTTCATCGACGCCGACTCCGACGCCGACGGGGACCGGGTCGGGTTCATCGACGCCGACTCCGACGCCGACGGGGACCGGGTCGGGTTCACCGACGTTGACTCCGACGCCCACCGGGACGCCGACCTTGACTCCGACGCCCACCGGGACGCCGACGCCGACTCCGACGCCGACGCCGACGGGTTCACCGACGCCGACGCCCGGCAATACGAATGCCCCATCCTGAGGCTGGGTGCGGGTCAGCGCAACATAGCCGACCACTGCAGTGGCCTCAGGAGGGTGAGTTTTCCGCTTGGGCGTGGCGCGGCGTCGATGCGGCAGGGGCGGCCACAGCGGGTGGGCAGCAGGAAGAAGTGCAGGAGGGTTCTTGCTCGCGGCGGCGCTCCCGTTCCGCGGCTACCTTGTTTTTTGCTTTCTTACGCACTTTGCTGGCGGGCATGGAGTGGTCTCCTTCTCGTCGTGGCTTGAGGCGGCAGGATTGGCGCCACTGATCGCCGGGGGCCGGGGATCCATGGATTTGTCGAGCAGGGGCTCGCCCGCTAGCCCGGACTGTGGAACCTCGGTCTACGGTATCTTCCGGAGGCCAAATCGGGGCTGGTCCGGCGACGGAGGGCTACCTCGGTGGGCCGGTTTCGCTGAACATTCGGGGCAACACCCGTCGGTTGTGCCGGTGCTGACCCTTGGTTCCACCTGATTGTCCGGTTGAGGAACAACGCAGCAGGCCTCTCCCCGCCAGGCGTCGATGCCTTCGCGGGCGGCGGCCAGGGCGATGACTAGGGCGGCGCCCGCGTCGGCCCACCACCAGCCCAGGGCGCTGTTGAGCACCAGGCCGGCGAGGAGGACAGCGGAGAGATAGGTGCAGAGCAGGGTCTGTTTGGAGTCTGCTACCGCAGTCCGTGAACCGAGTTCGCGGCCGGTGCGGCGTTGCAGCCAGGACAGGACGGGCATGACGACAAGGCTCAGGGCCGCGATGGCGATGCCCGGTGCGGAGCGTTGCGCTTCGCCACCGCCTGCAAGGGAGCGGAACGAGTCCAAGGTGACGAACGCGGCCAGTGCGAAGAAGGAGAGCGCGATGATGCGCAGCGTCAGGTGCTCGCGTCGTTCGGGGTCCCTGGCGGAAAACTGCCACGACAAGGCAACGGCAGAGGCCACTTCAACCACTGAATCGAGTCCGAAGCCGATCAGTGCCGACGAATCCGCCATGCCACCGGCCCAGAGCGCCACAACGGCCTCGATGACGTTGTAGGTGATGGTCGCTGCTGCGAACAGGCGGACGCGGCGGCTCAGCACGGCCCGCCGGAGGACGGAGGGCGAGGAAAGGCTGCTCGACGTCACGCGAGGCACTCGCCGTCGGGGGCGCAGCACGCCGGGTCCACGGCTAGGACGACGCCGAGCAGATCCGTGATCGCGCTGCCCAGCCGGGCGTCGGCGAGCTCATACCGGGTCCGCCGACCGTCAGGAACAGCCACCACCAGCCCACACCCGCGAAGGCACGTCAGATGGTTGGACATGCTTTGCCGCGATACCCCGAGGGAGTCTGCGAGATCGGACGGGTAGCCGGGTTCCGTAGCCAGAGCCAGAAGGATCCGGGCCCTGGTCGGGTCGGAGACAGCGTAGCCGAAGCGAGCCAGCACCGGGGCATGCGTGAGGGTTTCCATGGTGCAAAAGTACATCGGTGGATGTATACACGCAACTATGTATCACCAGGGCAGTTCAACCCCGATGCCAACAGGATCTGAGTGAGGCGCGACGCGATCGTGGCGCACGAGTGGGCAAGTCCACAAGCCGGGAGCGCCCTGCGTCATATTCCGATCAGATGCCCGGCCCGCCGCCATCTTCTCCGGCGGGGTGATACAGTTCCTGTTGTTGAGAATCGTTCTCAACAATAACCAACAGGAAGGACGTCCCCATGAAGGTCGTTACCGTTCAGGAAATTGCATCGAAGGCTCCGCTGAGCGCACCGCAGGGTCCGGGCACCAACGCCCTGGTGCACAACCCGTTCGCGTTTGAGGCTGTGGCTGCGGTGGCACCGCTCAGCGCACCGCAGGGTCCGGGCACCAACGCTCTGGTGCACAACCCGTTCGCGTTCAGCGCGTAACACCTCAGCTCTGGCGGCGCGGAACCGAATCCGTTGGCCGCTGAACTGAAGCTCCAAGCCGCGCCCTCGTCACTGGACACGGGGGCACGAGCACCTGTCTCTTTCACGAAAGATTCCCATGTTTCGACTTGTCCCCGGACACCTCCTCTACCCTGTGGCCCCTGGCGACTGGCGCTGCGTCTCGCCGCAACTGGACTTCCTCCGCATCAGCGGACCGGAAGACGCTTTGCAGGCCGTGCATGCCAGCCTTGTCGGTTCCCGCCAGGATGCAATGCCGCTCGACGGCGATGCCGCGACACTTCTCGGCATGCTCGTTGAGCGCGGGGCTGTGTACCGCGCAGAGGCAGAAGCCCCGGCGGATGGTTCTGAGCATGAAGACGAAGTGAAGGATCTGCCCCAGACCGCCGGGAAGATCGGGATACTGGGCTCCGGCCCGGTTGCCGAAGCACTTGTGCGGATGCTGGGCGATGGGTGCATCGTGATTCCGGGTCCCCTCGATGAGGGCGCGGCGAGCATCGTGTCTGCCCTGGTGGTGTGCTCCCTCCAGACGAAGGATGCCGAGTGGACCGCAATTGACGAGCTGTGCCAGCGCACCGGGACTTCCTGGCACCGCGCATTCGCAGAAGGCGGCTCCCTCATTGTCGGTCCCTTCAGCGCCGGTGGCCGGACGGTGAGCTACCACGACTACCGCGCCCGCCGTCGAGCGGCAGCCGCGACCGTGGAGGAACTGGATCGGCTATGGAACTACCTGGACTCGAACGAGACCGGCTGGAACGTCTGGCCGGATGACGGACTTTCGGCTGTTGCCGCGGGCCTCATCGCCCACGACCTCATCTGTCATGCCAAGGGGCTGGACATCCCGGGCGGCCGTTGCGAGACGGAGATCGATCTTGGCGCGGGCACCATCACCCGCCATACCGTGTTGCCGTTGCCTTCAGGTATCTCGCTGTGAACGCGGTTCCGTGGGCGAACCAGAGGGTCCCGTCCGGCGATGGCACAGACCTCTTTGCTGACTGCCATGTGCCGCCTGAATCGGAATGGCCGGTAACCGCCGTAGTTACGCGCACGCCTTATGGCCGCTCGAAACATCTCGCGGAGGGCAGGGGGTGGCGCCGGCACGGCTACGCCTACGTTGTTGCCGATGTGCGCGGCCGATACGATTCCGACGGCGTGTGGGAACCCTACCGAAATGAGCGCTCCGACGGCGCAGCCCTTGTCGATTGGATCCAGGCACAGCCATGGAGCGACGGCCGCGTCGTCGCCTACGGCGGCTCCTACTCCGGTTACACGGCCTGGGCCATGGCCGTTGAGCGCCCAAGGGCGGTCTCCGCCGTCGTGAGCCTGGGCCCGTCGATGTCGCTGGCCCGCACCAAGTTCTCTCCCTCCGGAGTGCTTCGCCTGGCCGAACATGCTGCGTGGTGGGCCGAGCGAGGCGACGCCAGGACCAGCCGTGACGGATTCGCCGCACTCTTTTTCGCTGAACAGCCTGAGGCTTTGCATAGCCTGCCTGTGGTGGATCTCGACGCCCGCCTGGGTACGGAGATGCCCAGTTGGCGGAACATTGTCCTGGCAGGCCCGGAAGCGGTGAACGGCGAGGAAATCCGGGACCATGAACTGGAGGCCCTGACGATGCCCACCCTCCATGTTGGCGGTTGGCATGACCTCCTGCTCCCGGAAACCCTCGACCATTGGCGTACGGTCGGCGAAGGTGTCCCCGGATCCACGAAGCATCTGCTGATCGGGCCCTGGCTTCACGATCTGCCGTTCTCGACCTCTCCACGCGTCGGAGACCGCGACTACGGTCCGGACGCGATCCGGCCCTGGGGCAAGGAGCTGGTCGAATGGATCGACGCCGCGTTGGCCGGGCGGCTTGCACGCAGGGCCGCCGAAGTGTTTGTCATGGGAGAGAACCGTTGGAGCATTGCGGAGTGCTGGCCGCGGTCAACACGGATACACAGCTGGACCGCCTCCGGTGCCACGCTCGTTGACCGCGAGGAGTACGACGCCGGTGCCGCCCCGGACGCCCGGTCGGCGGAAGAGCACACGGTCAGGTACTCGCCGTCGGACGCGTTTCCGTCCTACCCCGAAGGACGCGACCGCTCGGCTCTCGGGACGCGCCCCGACGTCGTGAGGTTCACCACCCAGGCGCTCACCGCACCGCTGCGGATCGACGGCGCCGGAAAGGTCCGTTTCAGGACCCGCTTCAACACCGACGTCATTGACTGGGTGGCGAGGATCACCGAAATCACCGCGGCAGGAGAGATTTTCGAGCTCACCGCCGGCGAAACGACCATCAGCACGCCGGACCCGGCCGCTGTGGCCACCGTCCCGCTGCTCCCCGTCGCCGTCACGGTCCCGGCCGGTTCCCGACTGGGCTTGGAGCTGACGGGCAGCGACTTCCCGCGCCTGGCCCGCAACCTCGGACGCCCCGGCAGGGAACGCTACCTGGCCGCCTCCGGAGACACCATTATCCAGAGCGTCGTGGTCTCTTCCGAATACCCGCTCCTGCTGGAGCTTCCCATCATCGGCACCACCGAACACACCCCCGAGGGGCTGGGCACATGAACACATCATCGTTGGTCAACCCGAGGACGGGGCTCCTGACGTCCGTCGCCCGATCCCCGCAGGATCCCCGGATGCCCGCCGCCTGGGTCGGCTACGGCGCGACAGTCTCCCGACCCGACCGATTCGCTGGCTGGCGTGCCGACGGCTTCGGCTTCGGCGCTTCCCTGGGCATCGAAGCCGCGGCTCGGGGCGCGGCGATCGGCGAAGCCGTGGAACGATACTGCGGAAACGCCGTTCCGCAGGCACTGCGCCGCGCGAGCTGGAATGAACTCAGGAACGCCGGGGAAGACGCCCTCGATCCCCACACCGTGGCCCTCTATTCGCCCGAGCAGTACGCGCTGCCCGGGTTCCCGTTCGAACCATTCGGCCGGGACCTCACGGTGAACTGGGTCCAGGGCACCGATCTGGCCGAGCAAACACCTCTCTGGGTGCCGGCGTCGCTCGTCTACCTCGATTACATTCATGGTCCCCGCGTCACGGAGCCGAAACTGCACTCCCTGATGTACTCCGGTATCGCGGCCGGTACCTCCCGGGCCAGCGCCGAACGCGGGGCGATTGAGGAACTTATGGAACGTGACGCCTGCACGATCTGGTGGGCCAGCGGCGCCTCCACGAAAGAACTGGACGACGACGGTTTGGTCACCGGGGCACTTGGCCGGCCCGGCGGTAGCAGCGAACTGAGGATCCGGCTCCTGGAGATCCCGAGTGATCTGCCGGCTCCCGTCATCGCCGCTTTCCTGGAAGACGGGTCGCCGGGGGAGGGCGGTGTCGTGGCCTTCGGCAGTGCCTGCCGCTCCACCCCCGAAGCCGCCGCGACCAAGGCACTCGTCGAGGCCCTGGGATTGCTCCAGCTCACCCGGCAGCTGCTCGACCCGGCAGCGGAAGTGTGGCGCGCGGTCGAGGCGGGGCACATCGAAGACCACGTGTTCCTGCCGTACCGCCAGGACCGGTGCTACCTCGACGCCGTGGACCCGGACTACCGGACGCTCACCGACCTGCCGCCTGTCGCGCAACTCTACCTCGACCCCCGGATGAGCGGATCACCACTGGACCGGCTCCGGCCCACAATCTCGGGTCCGCTTGCCGGGATGCGCCAGGTCCCGGGGGAAGACCCGGCCGGGCACTACGTGCGCGCCCTTGCCGAGCGCGGCATCCGGACCGTTTCGGTGGACGTAACCACCAGCGACGTCCGCGACGCCGGATACACGGTGGTCCGGGTCATCGGTGCCGGCCTGGTGGGCAACGCCCCGCCGGCCTTCCCCCTTCGCGGCTCCCATCGTTACTACTCCGTCCCGGAGGAGCTGGGCTGGGACCGTAAGCCCACCAAGGCCACCGAGCTCATCTCCCATCCGATTCCCCTTGCCTAAGGTGACCATGAACAACCCACTGTCGCTCGTCAACGCCAGGACCGGAGTGGTGCGCAGCATCGAAGCACGTGCCATCCCGGCGCATTTTCCCGCGTCCTTCGCGCTCAGCCACGCGGTCCTCGCAGACAGCCGTGCGTTTTCGAAATGGCCCTCCGATGCCAGTGGCGCCGGCTACTCCTTCGCGAACCCCGAGGCTGTGTTGGGGGCAGCCGTCGGGGAAGCCGTAGAGCGGTACTGCGGGAACCTCGTCCCGGCGGGACTCAAGCGCGCGAGCCGCCGGGACGTGCAGGCAAGCGGAGCGGCCGCGATCGGACTGCAGGAATTCTGCCTCTTCTCCCAGGAACAATACGCCCGCCCCGGCTTCCCGGTCCCGGCCCCCGACGCTGACACGGTCATCGACTGGGTCCCCGCGCAGGATCTCGCGGACGGAACAGACGTTTTGGTTCCGGCCAGCATGGTCTGGGTCGCCCATTCGCTCCTCGTCGAGCCCGTCCGCCACCCTGTGATCCAAGCCGGACTGGCCACTGGCCGGACACTCGAGGAGGCCCGCTGGGGCGGGTTGTGCGAGGTGATCGAACGCGACGCGATGACCCTGTCGTGGACGGGCGGGCGCGGCGTGCACGAACTCACCGTCCCGAAGTGGCTCGCGGACTTCTCGCGCGGACAGGAAGGGCGCCTGCGGACCCGCTGGCTGCTGTTCGCCACGGAATTCGGCGTCCCGGTCATCGGGGCCCTAGTGTTCGACGAAACCACTGGATACCTGACCCTGGGCATGGGCGCCGGAGGCGATCCGGTGGCCACGGCACAGAAAGCCTACGGCGAAGCATTGCAGCTGCAGCTTTTCGTCAGCGATTACGACGATCCGCATGGTCCATACATGGCCGCCGCGCAATCACCGTCAAGCCCGCTAAAACCTTGGCGCCAGGACCGGTCTTACTCCAAGGAGTACGCCGCGGACCTCTCGGATGTGGTCGACTACGGCTGCCACCTGCAGCTGCACATGGACCCTGTCATCCAGCGACGTTTCCTGGATGAGCTGGAAACGAGCATCCGCGGGCGGCTAGCCCTCGACGAACTGTCCGACGAATGGACAGGGGAGGACCGGCTGGAGCGTCTTGTTTCCGCCCTTGCATCCCAGGGACACCGCGTCCTCTGCGTCGAGGCAACCACCGAGGACATCGCCCCCACGGGTCTGCGCGTGGTCCGGATGGTTGTGCCGGGCCTGTATTCGAACGCCCCGCATGCCCTGCCGTTCCTGGGCGGCACCCGGCTTCACCCGGTCATCCGCCGATCTGTCCCGCTGCCGCACTGACCACTCCCTGGAAAGGACACCTATGCGCACCACCGCTCACCCGGGCGCCCCGGGCACGGTCCGCCTGACCGCAGCCGGTCCCGGTGCTCAAAGCACTCCACGCGCCCCGCGGGGAGTTTCCTTGCGCTTGGCCTCCGTCCTGCTGGTCATCCTGACACCGGTGGTGGTGGCCCTCGCAGTCGCCCTCGGTCCGGTGACCATCGCCCCTGGCGATGTCTTCTCGATCGTCCTCCACCACCTGTTCGGGGCTGCTCCGACGGCGGCGGCCGTCGACGACCACATCGTGTGGGAATTCCGTGTTCCGCGCGTGCTCCTTTCCCTTCTCGCCGGGGCCGCCCTGGCCGTCGCCGGCGCGGTGCTGCAGACCGTGATCCGCAACCCGCTGGCTGATCCCTATGTGCTGGGGATCGCCTCGGGGGCATCTCTCGGTGCGGTCAGTGTCCTGGTCCTGGGCGCCACGGGTGCCGGGTTCCTTGCCTCCCTGGGCGTCTCGGGTGCCGCGTTCGCGGGGGCCGTCGTGACGCTCGCGATCGTCCTGGCCTTGGGCCGCCGTCACGGCCGGCTGGACCCGCCCCGGCTGATCCTCTCCGGCGTGGCCGTGACCTACCTGTTCCAGGCCGGCACAAGCTTCCTGCAGCTGACGGCTTCCCCGGACAAACTCTCTACCGTGCTGTTCTGGCTCCTCGGTTCCGTGGCAGGGGCCAAATGGTCCGAGCTGGCGGTGCCCGCCGTCGCGGTGGTGCTATGCCTGGGATGGTTGCTGGGCCAGGGCCGCCGGCTGAACGCCCTCATGATGGGTGACGACGTTGCGTCCGCCCTCGGGATCGACCTGGCCCGCTTCCGGACCGTCCTGCTGGTGATCTGCGCGTTGCTGACCGCGCTCGTCGTCGCGGTGGCCGGCGGCGTCGGCTTCGTCGGTCTCATCGCTCCGCACTTCGTCCGGCTGCTCAGCGGCCCCAACCACCTCCGCAGCCTTCCGCTGACCTCCCTGGTGGGCGGCTTGTTCCTGGTCGTTGCGGACCTGGCCGGCCGGACCGTGGCCGCACCGCTCGAACTGCCACTCTCCGTCATCACTGCCGCCGTAGGCGTCCCTGTGTTTCTGTTTGCCTTGCTGCGCCGCCGTCCGGGGGTGCCGGCATGAGAGTCACCTTCGATTCCCTGGGGGTGCGCCTGGCAGGCCGGAACCTGGTCGGTCCCGTCAGTTTCGTCGCGGAAGCCGGCGAGTTCGTTGCCCTTGTCGGACCCAACGGGAGCGGCAAGTCGACGATCCTCAAGACGCTCTACCGGGCGATGCAGGCCACGACAGGAACCGTCCGGCTAGGCCCCGATCTGCTCGCGGAGCTGAGCCCGCGGGCGGCAGCGCAGCGGCTCGCCGTCCTTGCGCAGGAACACGGCAGCGACTTCGACTTCACCGTCCTGGATGTGGTCTCCGCCGGACTGACGCCGCGCAAGCGGATGTTCCAGACCGATACGCGCGAAGACCGTGACCTCATTGCCGCGACTCTTGCCAGAATCGGTATGGCGGAGCATGCACAGCGATCATTTTGCACGCTCTCCGGCGGCGAGAAACAACGGGTCCTGCTTGGGGCAGCCCTCGTCCAACAGCCACGAGTGCTCATCCTGGACGAACCCACCAACCACCTCGACATCGCCACCCAACTGGAGATCCTGGACTTGGTCGCCTCGCTGGGAATCACGGTCCTCGCTGCCCTGCACGACCTCAACTTGGCCGCAGCCTACTGCGACCGGGTCTACGTCATCAAAAACGGCCTCCTGGTCGACGGCGGCACTCCAGCCGAGGTCTTCCGCTCCGAACTGGTGGCTCAGGTCTTCGGGGTGGCCGTCAGTATCGGCGAGAACCCCGCGACCGGCCGACCCCATCTCTTCTTCAGTTCCAACCCCAACTGATCCACCCCAACAATGCGAAAGAGAATCATGCTCACAACCCCTGCCCCTGCCCGCCTCGGCGCGGCTGTCGTCTCCCTGGCTGTGCTGACGAGCCTCGCCCTGGGCGCATGCTCGGCCCCGGGCCCCGTTGCCGCGGCGGCCAAGGAAAGCTCCACGCCACAGCCGGTCAACGAAAAGAACTGTGGACGCCAGCTTCATTTCGACACCCCGCCCCAGCGCATCGTCTCCCTCTGGCCGGCCGTCACCGAAATGCTCATCGCGCTCGGGGTCAAGGACCGCGTCGTCGGCCAGGCCTTCACCGACCAGTCGCCGCCCCTGGCGGAGTACGCGGACGCCTACAAGTCCATTCCAGTGCTTGCGACGAACAGTGTCTCCCGCGAGCCCCTTTTGAATTCGCGTCCGGAACTGATCGTCGCCGACGGCGAATACCACTTCAACGGAACCGAACTTCCCACCATCGATGACCTGAATAAGCTGGGAGTGCAGGTCTACATCATCAGTTCCTTCTGCAACGGGCAAACGACCACCGGGCACGTCGCCGACGCCGCGACCGATCTCGCCGCACTGGGCCGGATCACCGGGGCAGAGGGCACCGCGAAAACGCTCATCGACGCCCAGGCAACCGAACTGGACAAGGTTGCGAAGAAGACCGGCGGAGCCGACCCTGTGCCGCTGGCACTGGTCCAGTTCTATGACAACGCTCTCTACGCCGACGCCCGCGGCATCTACTCGGACGTCGTCGAACGGGCAGGCGGGAAAAACATCTACGACAACGACCTTCCGGCCGGCCAGTATTACGCCCAGATCGCCGTCGAAGACCTTGCCAAAAAGAACCCGGGAACCCTTGTGTACCTGTACAACTCCGAGGAAGACAAGGCTGCCCAGCTCGCGGCGATCCGCGAGAAACTGCCCACCGTGGATGCGGTAAAGAACAACCGCCTCTACCCGCTGCCCTCCACGGATTTCATCGGCTCCCGCGCGGTGGACGGAGTGCGCGAGCTCAGCACACTGCTGCACCCCTGACATGACCAGACTCCTGACCCGGCGGCCAACCGGTCCTTTCAAGTACTTCCTGCTCTCCCGCAGCGTGTCGTGGGCAGGCAACGCCGTGTCAGCGGTCGCGCTGCCGATCCTGATGTTCCAGGAAACCGGCAGCGCGGCCATGTCCGGGCTGCTGGCGGTGTGTGAAGCCGTACCGTACCTGCTGTTCGGACTTCCCGTCGGCGCCCTGGTGGACCGCTGGGACCAGCGCCGGACCATGACCGTGACCAGCTGGCTCAGCGCCGCCGTGACGGCAACCATCCCGCTGGCCGCGGCCGCGGGAATCCTCGTCCCGATGCACCTGCTGGCCGTGGCAACACTGCTCGCCGTGCTCTTCGTCTTCTTCGATGCCGCCAGTTTCGGCACGATCCCGGCGCTTGTCGGCCGGGACGGAATTGCCGGCGCCACGGCACGCATGCTGACAGTGAGCACCGTGATCGGCATCATCGGCCCCGCCGTCGGCGGTGTCCTGACCGCGGCCATCGGCGGCGCCTGGGTCCTGGCGATCGATTCCGCCAGCTACATTGCCGGCGCCCTGATCCTGGCGCGCATCCACTGGCACCAGCCGGAGCGCGACGTCCGCCGGGGAATCGACCTGCGCGCCGAGATCGCAGAGGGGATCAGCTTCATCCGCCGCACCCCTGTCATCCGGGACCTGACCCTGGTCGGAATCGGCAATAGTTTCACGGGCGGCGCCGTCGCTGGACTGGTCGTGGTCATGGCCGCGCAAGGGCTTGGACTCAACGCCGGGGATGGAACCATCGGCCTGCTCTTCGGCGGCGCCGCCGTCGGGAGTCTGGCCGCTGCGCGTATACTGGAACCCGCGCAGACACGGTTGAGCATCGGCGCGATTACGCTCGGCGCCCTCGCCTTGAATGCGGCCTTCGTCGGTGCCTGGGCAGCCAGTACCACCCTCGCAGCAGGAATCCTCGCACTTATGGGCTGGCAGGCAACGAACTCCCTGGTCTCCCTCAATGGAATCGTGGTCCGCCAGAGCCTGACTCCCGCTTCCCTCCAAGGCAGGGTCAACACCACGGCACGCATGATCGCCTGGGGTGGCCAGCCCTTCGGCGCAGGCATCGGAGGGCTCTGCGCCGAACTCTGGGGTGTCCGGGCCGCTCTTCTTATCGCGGGAACCGGGGTGCTGCTCTCGCTGGCAGCAGGCTCACTCTCGAGCCTGCCACGGGCGGGCACGCTAGGACATGTCCGCGCCGCCACTGACATCGGCTGACCAGCGCCGTCGTCTCCGCTGGTTACGACCTGCCCGGAACAATGGCCCCGGAAATGTTCCGGGGCCATTTTCTCATTGGCAGGTCTCAGTGTTCGTCGTAGTGGCCCTCATGCTCGGCGTGCCGGTGGCCGTCATGGACGTAGTCCATATGGTCCCCATGCTGGACAGCTTCATGCGTGCAGTCTGCTCCGCCGTGCTGGTGCTCGGCCGGAGTGTGCTCGGCCGGATCGTCATGTTCGTCGTAGTGGCCTTCGTGCTCGGCGTGCCGGTGGCCGTCGTGGATGTAGTCCACGTGGTCCCCATGCTGGACCGTGACGTGTTCGCAGTCCGCTCCGCCGTGCTGGTGCTCGACGGGTGTATGTTCAGCCTTGACTTCCTCGGTCATGTTGTCCTCCTTCGCATACGCCGGGCGTGGACCGGCGCTAGCGTTCCTGGCTGTGTGTGATGGCGTCTTGGATGACGTGGGCCACGTGATGGTCGGTCAGGGAGTAGATCGTCTCGCGCCCGGACCTCGATGCCGTGACCAGATTGATCCCCCGGAGCAACCGCAGATGCTGGGAGACCAAGGGCTGAGACAGCTTCGTCGTCTCAGTCAGTGCGCTTACGGACGAGGGCTCATGCGCAAGCGCGGACAGGATGAGAAGCCGCGAGGTGGCCGACAGGGCCTTGAATAACTCTGCCGCCCCGATAAGGGACTCCTCTTCAGGATTCACATAAAGATATAAGCATGTACCTATATATCAGGTCAACGGTTTTCCACGCAGGGCTCGAGGAATCTCTGCCTACATCCAAGCACCAAGCGACACGCTACCGGTGCCGGGAACCGGCGGTCGCGCGCGCTCCCTGCCTGGTTTCGGGGTTGGAGGAATCCGGCGACGCCGGGATGCGTGAGCCGCGCGCGAGGATCCACGATGCTGCTGCTGCGGTGGCGTATTCGAGCGACGCTGCACTTGTGATGGTGAAGCTGGAGGGCAGGGTGGGCACCCAGTAGGCGAGGGCCAGCCCGGCCCAGACGGCGGCAACGGCGAGGGCGCCGGAAAGCCAGAAGGCGGTCCATGGTCTGTCAGTCAGCTTGCGGGCTGCCGCCGGGGGTGCGGCGAGTAGCCCGAAGACCAGGAGCGCGCCGACGAGCTGGCTGGCAGTTGCGGCAGTCGCGCCGAGAAGGGCCAGGAAGAAAGGGCCGAGGAACCGCACGGGGATCCCTCGGGCCGAGGCCCCGGCGGGATCCAGGGAGGCGAAGAGCAGGGGCCTGGCGATGGCGAGCAGCACCAGGATCAGGCCTGCCGCTGTCCACGCCTCGGACTGGGCCGCGGCGGAACTGATGCCCAGGATCGAGCCGAAGAGGACCTTCACGTTCGCGGTGCTGTCGCTCGTGCTGCTCCGGGTGGTGTAGATCGAGAGGAAGAACACCCCGAGCCCGAGGATCCAGGCAAAGGTCGTGCCGATGACGACGTCGTCGGATGCTCCGCGGCCGCCGAACAGACCGAGGGCGAACCCGATCCCGACAGTCGCGGTGAACAGCCCGAGGCGTAGGTCCAGGCCTGCGGCGAGGGCGGCGAGGGCTCCGGTGTAGGCGACGTGGGAGAGCGCGTCGCCTGCGAATACCTGTCCGCGGAGGACCACGAAATGCCCGACGAGCCCGGCTAGCAGGGCCACCGCGGTCCCGGCGATGAAGGCGTTCTGCATGAAGGGCTCGGAGAGTATCCACCCTCCGGTGCCGAAGGTCGCGATGCCGGTCATGCCCACACTCCCGAGTTGGGGAGAGCCCGGCGGCGGCCCCGGTGCTCGCGGCCTGCCTGCCAGGCCGTGGCGGCGACGAAGGCCGCGAAGGCCAGGGAGGCAACCCAGAACCCGATGGGGTATGGCGAGAAGTATGCGATCGATTCCCCGGCCCAGGTCGCCGCCAGGGCGATCACGACTGAGAGGACGATCCCCAGAACCGGCCTGGCGGTGAGCCGGGTTGCGGTGGCTGCGGGGGCGACGAGCAGGGAAAACACGAGGAGGCTTCCAGTGACTTGGCTGGTGCCGGCCGTAGCGACTCCCAGGAGGATGAGGAAGGCGGCCGAGATCGCTCGGACGGGGACCCCGCGGGACGCGGCGATGGCTGGGTCGATCGAGGAGAAAAGCAGTGGCCGGGCGATGCATGCCAGGACTGTGAGGCTCACCAGGCCCGCGACAGCGAGCAGGGCCACCTGGCCGGTGGTGACCCCGGTGATGGTTCCGAAGAGGAGGTTGTTCAGGCCGCCCAGGAAGCCCTTGTAGAGGCTGACGAAGAGGAACCCGCAGGCCAGGGCGAAGGCCTGGACTGTGCCGATGGCTGCTGATTCCTCGCTGGCGCCTCCGAGCTCACCCCCGGCCCGGCCGGTGGCGGGAAGCGCAGCGATGGCCAGCGCGCCGCCGATGCAGGCCACGAAGTATCCAAGCGCCGGGCTCAAGCCAAGCAGCGTCGCTCCTGCGGCTCCGGGGAATCCGATGACGGCGAGGGTGTGGCCGGCAAATGATTGCCGCCTCTGGACCATGAACCAGCCGATCGCACCGGCTGCGACTGCCACGATCGTGCCGGCCTGGAAGGCGTTGACCATGAAGGGATAGGCGAAGAGCTCCGCGAGGAAGCCTGCGGGATTCATGCGTGCACCTGAGGACCATGGGGGTGTTCGGGAGGGGCGTCGGGCTGGCCGATGACGACAAGCCTGCCCGCCCGGTCGCGCAGGACGTCTACCGGTGTGCTGTAGAGGGCGGTCAGGGCCTCGGGCGTGATCACTCGCTCCGGGGGACCTGTGATTGCGCTGCCGTGCCCGAGGTAGACCACCTGGTCGAGGTAGGGAAGGATCGGGTTCACATCGTGGGCGACCATCAGCACCGTGACACCCTCGCTTCGGCACACGCCCTGGATGAGGGCGCTCACGGATCTCTGGTTGGTTACGTCCAGGGAGTCGAGTGGCTCGTCCAGGACCAGCAGCTTTGGGCGGCGCACGAGCGCTTGGGCGATGAGCAGCCGCTGCTGCTCGCCGCCGGAACACTGCCCGATCGGCCGGTTGGCATAGTCCTCGGCGCCGACGAGCCGGATGGTTTCCCGCACCCGCGCAGAGGCCGCGCGGCCCTTCCGGCCTAGCAGCCAGCCTGGCAGAGGGGTGCCCCAGCGTTCGCCGTCCAGGCCCAGGCGCACGATATCGGTTCCGCGGATGCGCACAGACGAGCCGAAGGCGTGCCGCTGGGGCAGGTAGCCGATCGTGGACCGGTCATGCCCTGGCTTCCTGCCGAAAACGGCGACGGTCCCGGAGCTGACCGGAACCAGGCCGAGGATGGTCTTCAGCAGAGTCGACTTCCCGGCACCGTTGGGTCCGAGGACGGCCACGAACTGGCCGGCGTCGACGGTGAAATCGACGCCGGCCCAGACGGTTCGGCCCCCGACCGCAGCGGCCGCGCTGCGGAAGCGGACCGCCGGTTCGTTTGTCATTTCCCGGTGGCCTGCGCTAGCGCTTTCTCGAGGGACTTCAGTTGCGTTGTCTGCCAGTCCTGGAAGGTAGCCCCCTTGGGGCTCAAGGTCTCGGTGACTGCGCTGACGGGGATGCCGGCGGCCTTGGCTGCGTCGACCTGCGCGGCGACGTCAGGGGTGGAGTTCTGGCTGTTGAACACGTAGACCTTCAGTTGCTTGCCCGTGATCTGGGACTTGATCGTCGCCAGATCTGCCGGCGACGGGTCGGTCCCCTCGCTGATGGCTTTCAGGAAGCTGGCCGGTGTGATGAGGTTCAGCCCAAGCGCGGTTGCCATCGGGGCAAAGATGCTCTCGCTCGCCCCGACCGGCGTTCCGGCGTACTTTGCCTTGATCTCAGCGATCGTGGCGTGGTAATCCGCCAGTGCCTTTGAATCGAAATCGGCCCGCTGTGCGTCGAAGTAGGCCGCACTCGACGGATCGGCCTTCTTCAGTGCGGCCGTGATCGCGTCCGCGACTTTGCCCACGCTCTCCGGTGCGTACCATTGGTGCGGGTTGCCGTCGTCGGGGGTGCCGGTCACTGCCCCCACTTCCACCACCGACCGGTCCGCGGTCGGGTTCGCGGCCACGGCCTTTGCCGCCCAGCTGTCATAGCCGACCCCGTTCTCAACAAAGACCTTGGAGGCCGCAATGGTGCGGGCGTCTGCGGGGGTGGGCTCGTAGGCGTGCGGGTCCGTGTCCGGGTTGTTGATGATCGAGGTCGCCTGCACGTGTGTCCCTCCAAGCTCCGAAAGGATGCTTCCCCACGCATCCGTGGTGGCAGCCACGGGGATCACCTGGCTCGACGTCGCTGAAGTTCCGGTGGCCGAGGACGAGGGGGATGCACCCGTACCGCAGCCGGCAAGGGCGATCGCCGCGAGGGCGGCAACAAAAACAGCAGAGGGAGATCGACGGGACATCAGGGATCCATTCTTCGTGGCGGGGCGGCCGATGTGTGCCTTACACTTCAAATAATTACATGAGAATGGTTATCATTGTCAATCGAATTGAAGGGCCCTCCGGTTGGCGGGCCGGAGCGCACGGAAGGGGGCGTCGCGGCCGTGAACAGACGAAAGACCCGCAAGCAGGAGGCCGTGCGGGTGGCATTGGAGGGACAGGAAGGTTACCTGAGCGCCCAAGCGTTGCATCGGATCCTCGAGCAGCAAGGCACGCCGATGGGGCTCTCCACTGTCTACCGGAATCTCACCGGACTCTGCGAAGCAGGGGTTGCCGACGTGCTCCGCAGCCCCGACGGCACCGCCCTCTACCACACCTGCCACTCTCCCCAGGGAATCCATCACCACCTGGTATGCCGCTCCTGTGGCCGCACAGTCGAACTGGAACTGACGGAAGCCGACGCAGCCCTCCGCACCGCGGCCGCAGAACGGGGTTTCGTCCAGGCGGACCCCGCCTGGGATGTCTTCGGCCTCTGTGCAGCCTGCAGCACGCAGGACGCCCACCTGTAAGCCGGTCGATCGAACTAGTGCGTCCGGCGGGTGGCGGGAGGGTGGCTGGAAGGGAACCCTTGCCTCCAATTAGTAAGCATGCTTAGCTTAATGCACTCTCGGATTGTCTCACTCCGGAAGGAAGCGGGCCCGGATATCCTGGCCCCGCGCTCCGGGCCGTGCGACGCTGGGGGATAGACAACGACGGCTTTGGGTGCGTGCCAGGGCGCAGGGGGAGCCTGACCCACCATTCTATGGAGGGTAAGAAAATGCGGATAGGACTCGTTGCAGGACCGTGGATTCCAGTTCCCCCGGTGACCTACGGCGGCACCGAACGGGTAGTGGACACTCTGGCACGCGGATTTGCCCGGGCCGGGCACGAAGTGCTTTTGGCAGCGTCCTCGGACAGTCAGTGCCCAGTACCCCGAGTGCCGCAGATGCAGACCTCGGATCCGGCGGAACTTGGCTTTACTATCTCCGAACTCAGCCACGTAGTCCGGGCCTACGAGGGCCTCGGGGACGTGGACATCATCCACGACCACACACTGTCCGGCCCGCTGTACCGCTACGGACCACCCGGGGTGCCGGTAGTGACGACGATCCACGGCCCCCTCACGTCCTCGGCCAAGGACATCTACCGTGCGATCGGAAGAAGTACCTCCATCATCGCGATCTCGCGGGACCAGGCTTCCCAGGCATCCGGGGTGCCGGTCCGTCGCGTGATCCACCACGGCATTGATCTCTCGACCGTTCCCGTGGGCACCGGCCAGGGCGGCTACGTCTGCTTCGTGGGGCGGATGTGCCCGGACAAAGGCGTCCTGGAAGCGATCAGGATCGCCCGTCAGGCGGGTGTCCCACTCCGGATCGCGGCCAAGGTGCGCGAACCTGAGGAGATCCTCTATTTCGAGGAGGTGATCAAACCGATCCTCGGTCCAAACGAGGACTTCACGGGCGAATTGGACGATGCCGAGAAATACCGTCTCATGGGCGAAGCCCTCGCGTTCCTCAATCCGATTCAGTGGTCCGAACCCTTCGGCCTGGTCATGATTGAAGCACTCGCCACCGGCACGCCGGTTTTGGGGACGCCACTGGGAGCCGCGCCGGAAATCGTTTCACATGGGATAACGGGTTACCTCGCTGCCACTAACAATCTCGCAGCCTTGATCCCGGCGGCCGCGGGCCTGAGCCGGGAGCAGTGCCGGGCACGGGCGGAGCAGCAATTCAGTGCCGAGCGTATGGTGGCAGACCACCTCCGCCTGTTCGCCGACCTTATCGAAGAGCAAGGGGCGGCCGGGGTACCGGATTCGGTCGCGTTGAACCAAAATTTATAAGGGAACCGGTTTCCCGGTCCCCTTATCTGTTTTGGCGGTAATTGTCCCTGGCGCCGCCGCCGCGCTGTGAGGTGAGGAGTCCTCCCATGACGGCTTGGAACGCTGACGCCGAAACGACGATTACCGAGGCCGGTTCGGTCATTCTCGTGGAGGGATCCTCTTTCTGCATTTCCTCCCGCAGCGGCGACATCCGCCCGGACGGCGAGACGAATGGTGCGTTCTTTCAGGACACCCGGATCCTGTCACGCTGGGAACTGAACATTAACGGGTTCCCTAGAGAGCCCCTCGCTGCTCAGCGCCCCGATGCTTTCGAGGCCACTTTCGTGGGCCGGGCGAAGTGGCCGGACGGCCGCTTCGACAGTCCCTTGGTGGTCCGGCAGCAACGGCACGTCGGGCCCGGGCTCCAGGATGACATCACACTCGAGAACTTTTCCGCGGAACCGGTTGACTGCAGCATCGAGCTGCTCGTAGACGCTGACCAGGCCGACTTGTTCGACGTCAAAGGGGGCCGCCCCAACAGACATTCTGCACTGACCAGAAGCGTGCGCGGGAATGAACTGGTGGTCGAAGCCGTCAGCGACGGTCAAAGGCGGGGCTCGGCGATTCGGGCGGCAGGCGCCGAAGTCTCCCAGGATGCCCTGCGTTTCCACCCCACCATTCCGGCACGGGGCAAATGGTCCACGAGCGTCATTGTGGTCCCGCTGGTCAATCGCGTGTCTCCGGACGAGACTTTTACGGAGGCGGGGATGCCACGCCTCCGGACAGGGGTCAAGCGGCACCGGGCCTGGGAGAAAAGCGTTCCACCCATCACGCTGGGCGAGAGCAGTGTCGAGGCGACGCTGCGGTGGAGCCAACGCGATCTGGGCTCCCTGCGGATTTTTGATCCCGGCCACCCGGAGCGCGTGGCGGTGGCCGCAGGCGCTCCGTGGTTCATGGCCCTGTTCGGTCGGGATGCACTGCTGTCCTCATACATGGCGCTCCTGATCGACCCGGATCTGGCCTCGGGCACCCTGCAGACCCTGGCGGACATCCAAGGCACTAAAGTTGACCACGACTCCGAGGAGGAACCCGGCCGCATTCCGCATGAAGTCCGGCTCGGGGTCACCCCCGGTCTGTCCCGGAGCGGAAAGGCCTACTACGGCACAGTGGATGCCACGCCATTGTTCGTCGGAGTGCTGGGTGAGCTCAGCCGCTGGGGGCTCTCCGAAGACATTATCGAGGCCCTGCTGCCGCACGCGGACCGGGCCCTGGACTGGATCCAGGACTACGGCGACCGCGACGGCGACGGTTTCGTGGAATACCGCCGAGCCACCGACCACGGGCTGGCCAACCAGGGATGGAAGGACTCGTGGGACGGGATCAATTTCGCCGACGGGACGATAGCCGAGGCGCCCATCGCCCTCTGTGAAGTCCAAGGCTATGTCTACTCCGCCTACCTGGCACGAGCCGGCATAGCCCGGGCGGCAGGGGAAAGGAAAACGGAGCAGCACTGGGCAGCCCGGGCCGCCGTGCTGAAGGAGGAGTTCAACAAAAGGTTCTGGCTACCGGACAAGGGATATTTCGCCATCGCCCTGGACAGGGACAAGAAACCGGTGGACTCCTGCGCGTCGAACATGGGCCACTGCCTCTGGACAGGCATCGTCGACGAGGAAAAAGCGCCATCGGTTGTGCGACGCCTGATGTCACGGGAGATGTTCACCGGCTGGGGGATCCGAACCCTGGCTTCAGACATGGGCGCCTACAACCCCGTCAGCTATCACAACGGCTCGGTCTGGCCGCATGACACCGCCCTGGCCGCTACCGGAATCATGAGATACGGCTTCGTTGACGAAGCGAAGAAGGTGGCGCGCGGTGTTTTGGAAGCGGCCGCGCATTTCGACGGCCAGCTCCCGGAACTGTTTTGCGGTTTCGACCGATCCGAATTCCACGCCCCGGTGTCCTACCCGACAGCGTGCGCACCCCAAGCGTGGGCAGCCGCGACCCCGGTCCAGCTGATGCGGATCCTGCTGAGATTCGATCCTGACCTGACGCGCGATGTGGTCCATCTTGCCCCGATCCTTCCGGAGGAATTCGGGGATTTCAAAGCCGAGGATGTGAAGCTGGCCGGATCCCGTATCACCCTCAGTGCGAAGGGAAGCGAGGGCAGCATCGAGGGCCTGCCAGCGGACCTGAAGCTGCTGAAGGAACCGCGACCCCCGTTGGATACGCAGCTCGGCGGACAGTCCGGGGACTAGAAAAACATGCTGTTCAGGGGTCCGAGCCTGGTTCCTGCTCTGGGTCTTTCCCGGGTTGCTGCCTCGGAGAGTGCCCGTCAGGTCCGAGCTCGTCGGAGTAGGGTGCGTGGCCTTGGGCGAGTGTGTCGATGAGTTCGTTGGCGGCCATGGCCAGGAGGTCGCGTTGGAGGACGGGCAGCGAGAGGAGGCCTTGGAGGTAGGCTTCCACCTCGTACTCGCCCACTTCGCCGCCGAGGCTGAAGTATTTGAGCCACAGTTCGCCGACGTTGATTTGTGCTGATTTCATGGCAGCGGCCAGCATGCGCTGTTGTTGTCGTTCGTGCGGATCGAAGCCCACGGGCCTGCCCTTAGTTCGAGACGGCCGGTATTCCGGCGAGGAGATCGGCGCTGATCTGGCCCAGTGTGCTGTTTTGCCGCCGGGCCCGGCGCATCAGTACGGCAAGGGCCATGTCCGCGGTCAGGCAGTGGCGCTGCATCAGGATGCCGCAGGCCTGGTTGACCAGGTCGCGGCTGTGCAGGGACGCCGCCAGGGCTTCGCTGATGCGGTGCGGTGCTTCGCTGGACTGGATGTTCGCAAGCAGCGTTGCGGCGGGGGCGGCGAAGAGTTCCAGCACCCGCGCGGCGTCCTCACCGAAAGCGCCGGCGTGGTCCGAGTAGATCTTCAGGGCGCCGATGCATTCCTGTCCTGCGAGCAACGGGGTGCTGATAACCGAACGGATGGGCAGGTCTTTCACGGCGGCGGTCCAGTCCGGCCAGCGCGGGTCTGTTGCGATGTCCCGCACGGTCACCGTTTCTTCCGTGGCCCAGGCTGTCAGGCACGGTCCTTGGCCCAGGTCGTACTGGAGGGCATCCGCGCGGGTGACCGTTTGGTCCGTGGACGCGCTGCTGGTCCGCCTGCCTCGGGAATCCAGGATGGAGACCCCTGCGCCGGTGGCCCCGGTCACGGAGTCCTTGATGGCCCGGGCGAGCAACCGCACGGCGCGGTCCACTTTCTCTTCGGTGAGCAGCAGGCCCTGGATCCGGGCAATAACGGTGGATAGCTCATCCAGCGGGAGTTTCCGCGCCATGGTCCTCATTCATCTAGGTCGAGTGCAACGCCCGCAAGGTTCCCGTGAAGGTATTCCCGTCCTGCGCGGTGGTGCGCTGTTCTTAGCTTAGCCCGCCGCTTTCCCCACGATCCGGCTATTCCTCGAAGTGCAGTACTACGTCGGTTTCACCCGAGATGGAGGCAATGACTTGCGCGGCGATGTCGCGGAGCTTCATGTTTCGGTTGTTGGATGCCTGGGTCAGCACTTTGAAGGCAGCGTCCCGGCCGCAACGGTTTTGCGCCATGACAATTCCGACGGCGGTATCGATGGTCGAGCGGGACTGCATGGCCGCGGTAAGGTCGTCCCGTGCATCGCGCAGGTGTGCGATCCTCAGTGCCAGGCGCAGGGATTTCGCGGCGCCCCCGGCCAACGCTTCCGCAGTGCTGATGTCCGGGCCCGAAAAACCGTGGGTGTTGTCCGAGTAAAGGTTCATCACGGCCTCGGCTTCGCCCGCCATTTCAAGCGGCACTGCCAGGATCGAGCCGATGCCGTGCCGCCGAACAACTTCCATGTAGTCGGTCCAGCGGCTATCACGCCGGGTATCGGGCACGAAAATCACTGAACCGTGTCGAAGGGCTGTCAGGCAGGGACCGTTTCCGTACCCGTTCTGCAATTCATCGAGGGTCCGGCCCCGTGCATCGCTGCTGGCAGTGGCAACTCCTCTCTTCCTCCGTATAACGGTGATACTGCAGGTGACTGAGTTGTTCGCGGTCGAGAGCACGTCCGAGGCCACGGTGGCTAATTCGGTCAGGAAGTCCCCGACGTCGATGCTGTCCAGGACCAGGTCCTGGAGGGTGTAGCCAAGATCCTGGTCCGGATGCGGGGCCAGACCCGCCAACGACCTGTGGGTGCGTGTGTGCTCCTGACCATTCACGTCCCTGCCGTCCCTTCGGCGTCCATTTCCTGGATTGCCAAGGCCAGAAGGTTCATTTGGGAGGGTGGGAGGTCGCCAAGTTCGTGAAGGTAGGCATCCAAGGCCATTTCGTCCGCATCCCCGCCGATCCCGTAGAAGTAGGTCCACAACCTGGCCAGGCCCGTGCTGCCGTCGCGGTACCAGACGGCAGCGCATCGCCGTTGCTCGGACGCCCGCTCAGGAATTCCCGGACCCGGTGCGTCCCAGTCATTCATCGGGGGCCCGGGACGAAGTGGAGGAACCGGACGGGGGAGTCGGGCCCGGAGGGGAAGAGGTGTGCAGGATGTCGGTGGCGATCTCGTGAAGGCGGCGGTTGCTGTCCCGCGCCGCGATCTGGAGGAGTTCCATTGCCCGGTCCCGTCCGCACCGGTTATGGAGCATGATCAAGGATATCGCCGCGTCCACCACCGCGCGTGACTGCAGGGCCGAACGCAGGTGTTCCGGATAAGGTTCGGGGACATGGAGGCGCAGGGCCAGCCTCAGCGTCTTGGAAATGGTTTCGGCATGCTCCTCTACGGCGACCGTCATGGCGTCGTCGAAGGTCCCCGGAGCGTAGGCGTAGCAGTTCAGCGCAGCGCGCGATGACGGGTCGGTTTGGATGGGTACCGCGAGGACCGAGCGTATGCCTTCGCCGTGCACCGCCCGTGCGTACCCTGCCCAGCGGCCGTTGCCTTGCAGATCGTCAATGAGCACCCGGTGCCGGTGACGCAATGCGGTAAGGCAAGGGCCGTCGTCGAAAGCGTATTGTTTTTCGTCCAGGCGCCGCGCCTTCTCGGTGCTGCTGGCTACGGTGGAGGGCCCGCCGTCACGCTCGACCGTGATGGCACACAACACGCGCTCCCGTCCGCCCAGCATCGATGCTGAGATGGTGACCAAGCCGAGAAGGAATTCCGTGAAGCCGGGACTTTCGAGCAGGAGGTCCTGCAATTGTTCCGTTGTAGGTGATGCGTCAATGCGGGCCATGCGGCCTCGATTCCAAGGGATGCCCAGGGTCCCAACCCCGGGCCTTGGCCGTGATTGCTTCCGCCGTTCACAGCCCTGGCATTCAAATCCCCGGATCCGACCACCATCCCGAAATCTCTTAAGTCGACACTACGCCTCCGGAGCCGGTTTGGACACCGCACCCAAGACGCCCTCTTGATCTGCCCTCCTTCCAGTGCTATAAAAAATCTATAGCAGCGACTGCACAAGTTGGCTGGAGGATTCGCATCGCTCGTTACGGGAGTGAGGAAAACATGACGATGCGGGGGGGCAAGCGATGGCGCTGTCGGAGTATGAGCGCAGGCGCCTCCAGGCTCTGGAAGCGGATCTGGCTGCCCAGGACCCTGCCCTCGCCCGGGAACTGGCCTCGGGGACGCCTTCCGGACTGTGGCTTCGCAAGTGGGCCGGCGTTTTCGTCGCCCTGGGAGGTATGGGCCTGTTGATTCTGGGCATCGCGGTGCACGTCCCGGTTCTGGGCATCCTGGGCTTCCTGTTGATGATCGGCGGTGCGTGCGGATACCCACGACGCCGGCTGGCCGGTTCCGGGCCGGGACAGGGACAAGAACCAGGACAAGGAGCACCAGGGGAAGGAGCGCCAGGACAAGGGCCAGGGCAAGGAGCGCCGGGAAGATGACGAGGCATGGATCTCAGGGCCGGCCATGAAGAGTTTCTGCCGCACCGATGAGTCGTGAGTGGGCCGGGCAGGGCTCCTCACATCTAGAAAGGTGGTTTCCTATGAAGAAATGGACACGATGGCAGGATTGGGTCACGGTTGCCGCCGGGCTCTATGCTGCGCTATCGGTCATCTGGACCAAGGCGGCCGGTGGTTCGACTGCCTTGATGCTCGTGTTCGGCGCTTTGCTGGTCATTAGCGGTGTCATCAATCTGGCCATGCCCGGAACGCCGGCCATGGAGTGGATCCAGGCAGCCTTCGGCGCCCTGTTGTTCCTTTCCCCGTGGCCGGGTTCCTACGCCATGCAAACCGGGGTGGCCTGGACGTCCTGGATCACCGGCCTGGTGGCGCTCGTCGTCACCGCGACGGCCATCAAGCCCAGCACCGAGGAACACCGGCACCACATGGTCAGCCCTTCGCACTGAGCCGCGAGCCCGGGGCTCGCTGGACAGCCCGAACGGCGAAACGGTGGGAACACGGGCCGGCGGGTACCAACAGGACCTGCCGGCCGCGCCGGCGCACCGGGTGCGTCCTTGGTCCAGCAGGCGATCCGGGCCTGAATATCCCCGGAAGTCCTTCGCCCGCAGGGGATTCGTTCCGATAGATCCAGAGGAGATTGACGATGAACATCGAGCCGGAGGAAATCGGCCCGGAAGTACCCGAAGCCGACGCACTCGAGCAGCACACAGCGGTCCTGCCGCTAATCGAAGAAGAACCGATGGAGGCAAACCGGGCACCCGAGGGGGTGCCGCAGGAGGACTTCATCGACCAGCGCACGGACGTGCAGCCCGGCAGCGCAGACTACGACGGGATAGCCGCCACGGAAGCGGAAGCCGCCGAAGCTGACCTCATCGAGCAGGCAAGGGGGCTCTCCGTCGACAACGAAGACGAATACCCGGAAGCCTACGAAAACGGAGACTGACAGCACAGGTTCAAAGCCGGTCTTTGGCGCAATTTCGGTCGTGCGAAGGTTTACACCGACCGCGCCCTCAAGGCCGGTTTGCATCCGTAGCTCAGTGGTCAGAGCAGGGGACTTTTAATCCTCGGGTCGTGGGTTCGAACCCCACCGGATGCACCGTTGGCGCGACTAAGATTGAGTGGCCGATTCAATTCAATGAAGGATCCACCACGGGATCCGGTACCCGCCCGGTGCGGATCCTTCTTCGTCCCGTGCTGCTCGGCGTTCCGGCAATTGGTGGAAGAGATCCCATGGGCTCGTGGGCTGCTGTCCGTGGGCTTGGCCTGCGGGGGGTTCCCAGCGCACGGGGCCAATGATGAGGGCAGCGCCGGAGGGTCCTTGCGATGAGCGGACGGAGGGTCCTTGTGGGTTTCGCGGGGATGGAACGTTTTCGGGCCGCGGGGATCCCGCCCGCTGCCGGTCGTACGCGGCCCGTTTGACCGGGTCGCGGAGGATCGCGTAGGCGTCCATGATGTCGCGCAGTTCTTGTGCGCCGGTGTCCGGGCCTGCGGCCACGGCTCGGGGGGCGCGGGTGTCTGGATGGTGGGCGCGAACAAGTGCCCGGTAGGCGCGGCTGACTTCACGCGCCGTGGCTGCCGGATCCAGGCGGAGGACCTTGTAGGGGTCCGGGCTGTGTTCTTTCATGGTTCCGCTTTCCGTGCGAACATTCCCTCCAGGACCGCCGGTTTGCTATGGTGGCTGGTATAGATTTTTTATAGCACCGGCGCCCATTTGGTGCAAGGGAGGAATTGGCCGGCATCCGCATGGTCCTTGAGCGTGAAGCGGTGAACCGGCGGCTGGAACGGGAGCTGGCGGCGGCCCGGACCCCGCCGGCGCTTCCGTAGGAGACGAATCCGGCGGCTTTGTTGTTCCATTCCGCGTAGAGGAAGTCCAGGGCGTTTTTCAACACCCCGGGAACCGAGTGGTTGTATTCAGCGGTGACAAAGATGAAGCCGTCGAAGCGGGAGATCGTTTGCGCCCAGGCCTTGGTGTGCTCGTGCTTGTAGTCCCCGAGGGATGGAGGCAGCGGCTCGTCCAGCAGCGGCAGCTTGTGCTCGGCCAGATCCAGGATTTCGAAGTCCGCGCCTCCGCGTGTTGTTGCCCGGGAGAATACCCAGTCCGCCACTTGCCTGCTCCGGCGCCCGGGCCGGGTGCTTCCGACCACCACGGCGACCTTGACCATGCAAACCACTCCTTTTCTTCTCGGTTTTCACGCACAGTGCGCTTTTTGGGTTTGGGTTTGGGCCGGCGACGCGGGGATCGATTTTCCGGCGTCGGAGGCCCTCTTGTTCAGCCGCTGTTTGAGGTGTCTCCCAGCATGGCGTTGAACGTCTTGGTGTCGGTTCCGCGCTGGGCAGTGATGGCGGCCTGCTGGCCGGGTTGGGCCTGCGCAGGGCTGCGAGCAGGTCGGTGACTTCGGCGATCTTCTGCCCGGCGAAGGAGGTGATGATGTCCCCTGTCCGGATGCCGGCCTTGTCGGCCGGGCCTCCGGGTGAAACCTGGATGACCAGTGCTCCAGTGGTGGTTGGCAGGTTGAAGCGCTGGACGATTTCGGGAGTGAGGTCGGCCGGGATCAGCCCAAGGACGGCGTGGGAGGCTTTCCGTTCTTCAGCAGCTGGTCCGCGACGTTCGTGACGGTGGCCGAGGGCGTGACAAAGCCGATGGCCACAGCTCCCGAGCTCGGAGGCAAGTACGCCTCGGACAGCCCGATGATCTGGCCTTTGTTGTCGGCGACGGCTCCACCTGAATTTCCCGGCGAGATAGGAGCGTCGGTCTGGATCAGGTCAAGGGCCCCTTGGGGTTGTTCCCGGGAAGGCGGCATGTTCCGGTGAAGCCCGGAGACAATCCCCGAGGTGACAGTGTCTTCCAGGCCCACAGGGGTACCGATCACCACCGTCAGGTCCCCGGCCTCAGGCGTGGCGGTCGAGAACCGCGCCGCGGGAAGATTCGACCGCTCTGCCCTGATGACTGCTACGTCCGTGGGGTCGTCCACGGCAAGCACCGAGGCGCTGGTCCGGGTGCCATCGGCCAGCTGGACCTGAACGCTCGTGTCGGGCTGTCTCTGCTGGTCCTCGACAACGTGCGCATCGGTCACGATGCTGCCGTCGCTGCGTAGATCAAGCCACTGCCGATCAAGGCCACATTGCCGCTGATGCCCCTGAAACCGGACATCCCTGCTCCCTTCCTTCAGCTGCCCAGCCCGCCGCTGCAGGCCCGTCTCCTTTCGCCGCACGTGGCCGGTGCAGGGAAATTGCACCCTTCTTTCCTTTCGTTTCCGGACAAACGCCAGCCAGACGCAAGGCCGTGCGGAACGCGTCCTTAGGAAGGGGTACCTTCCAGTTCAGGGCGCACCAGCTGACGTAGAGCCCGTAGCAGGCCTCGGCGCGGGGTACTGAGCCGTCTGCCATAACTGCGATGAGGCACTCCTGAAGGAACCGGCGGATCTGTGGAGGCGTCATGGCATTCCCCGGAATGTCACCCAGCGCCCGGACCGCGGCGAGAGTCCTCCGCCCCGCGGTTGATCCGCGGGATGGTGCTGCCGTGCTTGCGGGGTAGTGCATCCGCTTGGTCATTGGCCGGATTTCAGGGCTGGGTTCCATAGATGAATTCCTTGGCGTGCGCGACGGCCTTTCGGAAAGCGTCGTTGCGCAGGGTGGCTTGCTCTTTGTTCCTGGGATCGGTTTCGAGGTAGTTCGTGAAGCCGGGCCGCAGGACCCAGATGTCGCCGGCCGGTGGCAGGTAGAACACTCCGAAGGAGCGGTGCTGGGGGTCCTCGGTCCAGATGGGCACGACAGCGACGGCGGCTCCGGTGTCCGGGTTGATCCATTGGGCGCGCGGCATGGGTTCTTCATGGGTTTCGGGGTCCAGGAACGGAGCTGTTCCTTTGCCCCACCGTTTTTCAAAGCGTTCGTAGAACGCAGGCATCAACTGGCTGTCGTACGGACGCCAGGCACTCATCAGGATCTCCTTCGTGCTTCGAGGTATGCCGCGTGGGCGGGGGACGGGGATGGTCCCCGGTCCGTTCAGCCGGGGACCATCGTTGCGGGAGTTATCCTCGGGCCCCATCTATCTCTGCGCTGGCTGCGCCGGTGCTCAGGCGCTGATCTCCTGGCGCTGTTTTCCGCCGGTTTCGATTTCGATGTGGCGCGGCTTCGCTTTCTCCGCCACCGGGATGCGCAGGGTCAGGACTCCGGCGTCGTAGCTTGCCTTGACGCCGTTGGTGTCCAGCGCGTCGCCGAGGATGAGCTGGCGGCTGAAGACGCCGCGGGGGCGTTCGGAGGCGATCAGTTCCGTGCCCTCGCTGACAGGGTCCGGGCGTTCGGCCTTGACGGTCAGCACGTTGCGTTCGACGTCGATGTCCACCGAGTCCACGTTGACTCCCGGCAGATCGAAGGCGACCACGAAGTCCTCGCCTTCGCGCCAGGCGTCCATCGGCATGGCTGCCGGCCTTGTGGCGGTGCCGAGCACTTGTTCGGCAAGCCGGTCGAATTCACGGAACGGGTCCGTTCGCATCAGCATGGTGTGTCACTCCTTGCAGATCGCAGCTTTTGTTGTCACCCAGCCGATCTATGGTGGCTGGTATATATTTCTTATATCACCGCGGGTGGGTCAGGGCAAGGCTCATTTTGGAAAGATTTGGGCGCGCTCGATGACCGCGCAGAGCACTGCGGACGACGGGCTGAAGCGTGGATCGATCTCCGGCGGGGCCGGGCAAAACTCGTCCGCGTCAGTCGTCACTGAGCCTGAGTCAAGCGACGCCAAGCCTGGATAGCGCACGCAGCACGTCCTCGACGGTGACCGCGAGCAAGGCCGGGTCGGGTGAATCCGCGAAAGGATCGCCCCTGCGTTTCGTGGCATCCGTCAACACGGCGTGGGGGCCCGAAGGTGGCGGCCCCCACCGGCTCGCGGCGGCCGGCCCGAAGATGACTGCCGACGGCGTCGCGAAGGCGCTGGCAAGATGGGCCGCTCCGGTGTCGCCGGATACGAGTAGACGGGCGTTGGCCAGTGTTGCGGCGAATTCTTCGAGGTCCTGCCGTCCCGCGAGGATCTGGCCGTCGTCCAAGCCGGCGAGCCTGGCCACGGCCCGTGCCCGATGCTGATCGGCCTTTCCCCCGGTGAGTGCAACCCGGTGGCCGTGCCCCTCCAGTTCCCGGGCTACTTCAGCAAAGCGATCCACCGGCCAGAGCCTGCTTCCGGATGCCGCTCCGACGTGCAGCACCGACGCCCCAAGCGGGATTATTGCCGAGCCGTGGGCGGCGGGCATTGCCAGCCGGAAGTCCTCAGGGTCGCCCTCGATCCCGTACCAGTCCAGCATCCTGACCCAGCGCTCGCGCTCGTGGAGCTCCTCCATCCACGGGGCTCCCTCCGCCTGGGTTGATCGGCCGAAAGCCGGTCCCGAGCCTGGGCCCTGCACGGCATGGCCCAAATACCGGGACGGCTTGGACGCGAGGACTGCGTCCCGGCTCTGCTGCCCGTTTCCATGCAGGTTGACTGCGACGTCGGGTGGTTCGATTTCGGCCAGGGCGGTCGTTGTGGCCGGCCCCAATCCGGCTACGGGGAGATGCCGGTCGGCAATGCCGGTCATTTTCACGATCGGCGAAAGCCACGGCGCGGTGGCAAGGACCAGGAAGTGTGCGGAGAAATGCCGCCTCAGGGCCCGCAATGCGGGGACTGCCACGAGAAGGTCTCCCAGGCCCAGGGCCCGGAGGATCAGGAGGCCGGGAGCTGTGCTTCCCGGCGGGTCCCCTGGCTTGTTCACATTTCACCCTTCCTAAAAGCTAAGCAAGCTTACTATTATCAATGGTACGGACTGGAATCCGGGGGAGTCATGGAGAGACGCGGCAAAACTACGTCGATTCGAGGCGTACTTTTCGATCGGGACGGGACCTTGATTGTCAACGTTCCATACAATTCGGAGCTAGCACTCGTTCGGCCCATGCCAGGTGCCGAGGCCCTCCTCAGCGAACTGCGCCGGACGGGCGTCAAACTCGGCGTGATCAGCAACCAATCCGGAATCGCCCGTGGGCTTCTCACGAAGGAGCAAGTGCAAGCGGTCAACCGGAAGGTGGACGCGCTGATCGGGCCGTTCGATGTATGGAAGTTCTGTCCCCACGGGCCGGCGGACGGGTGTTCCTGCCGCAAGCCGCGGCCTGGCATGGTCCTCGCTGCCGCGGCCGAGCTGGGGCTCCGGCCGGACGAAGTCGCGGTAGTGGGAGATATCGGTGCAGACATCGCGGCCGCGCATGCCGCAGGCAGCCGGGGGATCCTCGTGCCGACACGGGAGACCCTTGAAGTCGAGGTGAGCCGGGCGTCCCGCGTCGCCCAAGACCTCTGGGCAGTCCTGCCCCTGCTTCAAGCGGAGCAGGAAGGGAACGGCCCCGACGGCCGGGACCGGCGGGTCACGCCATGACGGACGACGCCCTGGTTGTGCGGTTCGACAGCATGGGCGACATGCTGATGACCGGGCCAGCCGTGCGGGCGGTGGCGCATGGTCCCCGGACGGTGACTATGTTGTGCGGTCCGCGCGGGGAAGAGGCTGCCCGCCTCCTTCCCGGCGTCGAACGGGTTATTGTCTGGGATTGTCCCTGGATAGCGAATCCAGCCCCGGCCGCGACCACAACAAGCGTGGTGGAACTGCTGGCTTCGTTGAAAGACCCGCCCGCCGAAGCAGTGATCCTGACTTCTTTCCACCAGTCTCCCCTCCCCACCGCCCTCCTGCTGCGGATGGCAGGCGTCAAACACATCACCGCCATTTCCGAGGACTACCCGGGATCGCTCCTCGACATCCGGCTCCGCCCAGGCACCGACGTCGAGGACCTGCTTCCCGAACCGGAGCGAGGCCTCGCCGTCGTCCGCGCGGCGGGTTTTGAGCTGGCGGCCGACGACGACGGCTCACTCGCTGTGCTGTTGCCGGAACCATGGGTGCCGCCTTCCCAGCTCGCCGCGCTCTGGCAGTCCGAAGCGACGCCCCCTTACATCGTGGTACATCCCGGCGCCGACGCTCCTGCCCGGACCTGGCCCGCCGGGCACTACGCGGAATGCGTTCGGCTGTTGGTCGCTGAAGGCTTGGAGGTCCTGGTGACAGGCGGCCCCGGCGATATCGCCTTATGTGCCGGGATAGCGGGGAACGGGGCGCACAACCTGGCCGGACGGACCGACGTCGCCGGACTCGGCCAGCTCATCTCCGGTGCGGCCCTGATGATCACCGGCAACACGGGGCCGGCGCACCTCGCGGCGGCCGTCCATACTCCGGTGGTTTGCCTTTTCGCCCCGGTGACGGCGGCGGCGAACTGGGCCCCGTACGGGATCCCCCTCGAATTGCTCGGCTACCAGGATGCCCCCTGTGCGATGACCCGGGCCAGGGAATGTCCCGTTCCCGGACATCCCTGCCTCAGTTCGATCACTCCGGAACGGGTAGTGGAGGCAGTTCACCGCCTCGCTTCGCGCACAGGGGCCGCCCTCGGATCACGCGGCATCCCGCGGTCAGGAGCGGGGCGATGAAGATCCTGCTATGGCACGTCCACGGCGGCTGGACAGACTCCTTCGTCAGGGGCGGGCACCAGTATTTGCTGCCCACGACGCCAGATCGCGGCCCTTGGGGACTTGGACGGGCCGGGAGAAATTGGCCGGAGACGGTCCTTGAGGTCTCTCCCGAAGATCTTGCGGGAATGGAAATCGATGCTGTGGTCCTGCAGCGCCCCGAGGAACTGGACTTCGCCAATCGCCTGACAGGCCGGACGCCGGGACGGGATCTGCCTGCCTTCTATGTGGAACACAACACCCCGAAGCCCCACGCTACCAACTCCGTTCACCCGCTCGCCGGCCAGAATCGGATTCCGATAATCCACGTCACCCATTTCAACCGGCTGTACTGGGATAACGGACGGGCACCGACCGTGGTAATCGAACACGGTATTCCCGACCCCGGAGCGCTTTACACCGGGAGCCGCGAAGGCCTCGGCGTCATGATCAACGAACCCGTCCGGCGGTGGCGGATAACAGGCACTGATCTCCTGCCGGCCTTCGCAGGAGTCGCCCCAATAGAGCTCTTCGGCATCGGAGGCCTGGAAACGGCCGCGAGGCTGAACCTCCCCGCCGGGCGGCTCATATGGAAAGGAGACCTGCCGACAGCGGACGTTCATACGAAGCTTGCGGACAATCGCGCATACCTGCACACCGCCAGATGGACTTCCCTGGGCCTGTCCCTCCTGGAAGCGATGTTCATGGCGATGCCGGTCATTGTCGTAGCCGCTACGGAAGCGTGCAGGGCGGTGCCGCCCGATGCGGGCGCCGTCTCGGACGACTTGGGGGAACTGACGGAAGCTGCGGCCCGGTTCATCGCCGAACCGGACCACGCAGCTGCCTGCGGACGGGCGGCCCGCGCGGCCGCCCTGGAGAAGTACGGTCTCGAAATGTTCCTACAGCGTTGGGATCTGGTGCTGGGCCAGTGATCTGCGCTGCAGCCATGCGTGGAAGGAGAGCGGAATGAAGATTTCCCTGATTTCGGAACATGCGAGCCCCTTGGCGACCATCGGGGGAGTGGATGCCGGCGGCCAGAACGTCCACGTGGCCGAACTTGCGAAGGCCCTTGCGGTCCGTGGACACGACGTCACGGTCTACACCCGCAAGGACAACCGGGCATTGCCAGCCCGGGTGACGCTCAGCGAGGGATATGAGGTAGTCAATGTAGCGGCCGGTCCGCCTGAGCCCGTCCCCAAGGACGAACTGCTTCCCTTCATGCCGGCCCTCGCGGAGGGAATCGCTGCGGACTGGAGGGGCGGAGCCCCGGAGGTGGCACACAGCCATTTCTGGATGTCGGGGGTTGCGTGCATCGAGGCCACTCAGCAGCTCGGCTCCGACACCGAAGAGAGTCCGCACATGGCGCAAACCTTCCACGCCCTGGGCAGCGTCAAGCGCCGCCATCAGGGTGCCCAAGACACAAGCCCGAAGGAACGGGAATGGATGGAGCCGTGGGTGGGACAGTCGGTAGACCGGGTGGTGGCGACGTGCACTGATGAGGTCTTCGAGTTGAAAAGGCTCGGGGTTGATCGCACGCGCATCTCCATCGTCCCGTGTGGTGTCGACACGGCGATGTTCACTCCCCACGGACCTGCCGAACCCGGGCCCGAGGGGTATCGGATCCTCACCGTCGGCCGCTTGGTTCCACGCAAGGGCGTGGACACTGTTATTCAGTCGCTCTCCGGCTTGGCACTGCGCGGCATCAGGAATGCCGAGCTCTGGGTGGTGGGGGGCGGTGCAGGAACCGACGCGTTGGACGAGGACCCTGAGGTGCGCAGACTGCGCAATCTCGCCTCCGACGTCGGTGTCTCAACGCAAGTGAAATTCACCGGTCAGGTGCCGCGTGAAAGGATGCCGGCCGTACTGAGGAGCGCAGACGTCGTGGTTTGTGCTCCCTGGTATGAGCCCTTCGGGATTGTTCCGCTCGAAGCGATGGGATGCGGCATCCCGGTCATCGCGACGGCCGTTGGCGGGCTTTCGGACACAATCACCCATGGCGTCACCGGCCTTCAAATTCCTCCCAAGGACCCGGACGCCCTCGCCGAGGCCCTTGCTGAATTGCTCTCCCAGCCGGATATGGCCCGCTCCATGGGGCGTGCAGGCGTGACCCGTGTGCGGGACCGCTATACCTGGAGCCGCGTCGCCGCAGACACGGAACGCGTTTATGAATCCATGCTGGGCGGCGCATCCAGACGGCGCGTCGTGAGATTGGACGGCAGTGGATTCGGAAGGAGCGGGGCGTGATGACGACCGTTGGAAGGCGACTGCCACGCAATCGCCGAATGCCCGTCGCCCACACACCCCAAGGCGTGGACGTCGTCCTTGAACACCTTTTTCAGGTGGGCCCGGCGGTGGCGTCGCTGCGACGCGAGTCCTCCCGCCTGGCCGAATGGGGCGAAGACCTGGCACGCCGCCTCATAGTCGGCCACCGGATCCTTGCAGCGGGCAACGGAGGATCTGCCGCAGAAGTCCAGCATTTCACCGCCGAGCTGCTGGGCCGCTATTCCGGGGAGCGTCCGCCGTTTTCCGCTATCGCCCTGCACGGTGACAGCTCCGCCATGACGGCGATCGGGAACGACTACGGCTACGACTCAGTGTTCGCACGGCAGGTAACAGGGCATATCCGCAGGGGCGACGTGCTTCTCCTCCTGACGACCAGTGGCAGAAGCCCCAACCTCCTGGCGGCGGCACGCGCGGCCAAAGAAGCGGGCGCTACCACCTGGGCCCTGACCGGGCCTGCCCCAAATCCATTGGCCGACGTCGTCGACGAGGCCATCTGTGTCAACGCTCCGGCGCCGAACGTCCAGGAAGCCCACCTGATCGCGCTGCACGCGCTGTGCGGGTGCTTCGACGCCGCTGTGGAAAGGCTGGTGGGGCAATTATGAAAATTGCGGTGGTTGGTGACGTTCTGCTGGACGTCGATATGTTCGGGGACGCCGAGCGGCTGTGCCCGGACGCGCCTGTACCGATCGTGGACATCAAAGAAACCCTCTACCGGGCAGGCGGCGCCGGGCTCGTGGCATCCATGCTGCTGGAGGATGGACATGACGTCCGGCTGCTCACGGCTCTGTCCGCGGACGAGTGGGCCGGGAAGATCCGTGCGGCGCTCGCCGGAGTTGCTATTTCGGAAGCACCCTTGCTGGGGCCAACACCCATCAAAACAAGGGTTAGGGCGGCTGACCAGGCAGTGGTGCGAATCGACACCGGATGCGGAACGGCTCCTGTTCCTGAGCTGGGTGACTATCTGTTGTCTCCGCTGGACGAAATGGACGCCATCGTTGTGGCAGACTACGGCCGCGGACTGACGCGCAATCCGCGGCTCCGATCGCGCCTTGAGGCACTCGCCGAGCGGATACCTATCATCTGGGATCCGCATCCAGCTGGTGCCGAGCCGGTTCCCGGAGTGGCCGCGGTAACGCCGAACGCGGCCGAGGCCGCAGGGTTCAGCGGCATCCCTGCCAACGGCGCCGTGTCCGCGGCCGCTGCCGCGGAACAGCTTCTCGAACGATGGTCCAGCGCCTCCGTCGTGGTGACCCTCGGTGAGCTGGGCGCCCTGTTGTTGGAACATCCGGGCGAACCTGCGGCGTCGAACGGGCCAAGTGTCCCACGGATGATCCCCGCTCCGTCCGTTTCAGTCGTGGATCCGTGCGGTGCCGGTGACAGATTCGCCGCTTCCCTGGGCCTGCAACTGGCAGCTCGGGAGTCCATGCCGGAGGCAGTGCAGGCGGCAGTCACGGAAGCCGCTCAGTTCCTGGACTCCGGAGGGGTCGGCCATGTTGCGAAGGCCAAGGAGGTGGATGACGCAGACAAGTGGGAATCGCGATCTGCCGCCGTCGAACTCGCCCGTCGAGTACGGTCCCGGCACGGGACCGTGGTTGCCACCGGTGGCTGTTTCGATCTTGTCCACGCCGGTCATGTCCGTACCCTCGAAGCCGCCAGGCGGCTTGGTGATTGTTTGATTGTCTGCCTGAACTCGGACGAGTCCGTAAGGCGGCTCAAAGGGCCTGGGCGCCCTGTGATCGGTCTGCGGGACAGGGTCGAGTTGTTGCTCGCACTCAGGTGCGTTGACGCCGTTGCGGTCTTCGAGGAGGACACACCGGAGCAGGTCCTTGCCGAAATCCGCCCCGACTTGTGGATCAAGGGCGGAGATTACGCCGGGACGCGGTTGCCGGAATCGATGTTGTTGGAGCAGTGGGGAGGACGCACGGTGACATTGCCCCATCACCCCGACCGTTCCACGACGCAGCTGGCAGCCGTCCTCGAAAAGATCGGGTAGGGCGGCCAGGGCCAAGATGGTCGACGCGAATAAAGGTGAACATCCAACAGGGAGGCTGGACATGGAGACGGAAACGCAAGGAAAGCTCGCCGGACGGACGGTAATGGTGACGGGTGGTTCGTCCGGACTCGGGGCCGCTGTGGTGCAGGGCGTCCTGTCAGCAGGCGGAAACGCGGTGGTCCTGGATGTCAGCGCGGCGAGTGGCAGCAACGGGAATGGTTCACGGAGGGCCGGATTCGCGCTCGACGTGTCGGACCCACGCGCGGTGCCCGACGTCGTCGCGAGCGCCGCAGATGCCTTCGGCGGCCTCGACGCGGTGGTCACCGCGGCAGGAATCGATCGGTGCGGCCGTCTTGAGGACGTGGCCCCCGGGGACTGGGACAAAGTGATCGGCGTCAACCTTCTCGGAACCGCCTCGGTCGTGCGGGCTGCCATGCCGTGGCTCAAACGGTCAACAAATGGGCGAGTGGTTACCGTTGCGTCGACTTTGGGGCTCCGTGCGCTCCCCGAGGCCACGGCGTATTGCGCGTCCAAGTTCGGCGTCATCGGCTTCAGCCGCGCACTGGCGGCGGAAACCCGCGGACAGATCGGTGTCACTACCCTCATTCCCGGCGGGATGAACACGGCGTTCTTCGATGACCGGGAGGAGAAGTACAAGCCTTCCGATCGGTCCTCGCTGAACGATCCGGCGCAGGTGGCTGATGCAGTGCTTTTCGCCCTCGGGCAGCCAAAAGGCTGCGAAATCCGGGAGCTGCTCATTTGCCCTAGCGGCGAAGACTCGTGGCCGTGAAGCCGTGGGTCACGTGGGCCTGGGAACCGGGGTTACTGGAGGAGGAAACGTGAAAGATCTGCGTATACAGCTTCCGGTGAAACGTCGTCCACATAGGAAACATCATGAGGACAACGCCCGGTTCCCAACGCCGATGCGGCGCCGCACACCGGACACGTCGTTCGCCACCCGAGGTGGATGCCGTGACGGGCACGCGAAAAGGGGGCGGCATTGATCGCGTTCGGACCCCAGAAGATGGCCACGGTAGGACAACCCAAGGCTTGTGCCAGGTGCCTTGGGCCGCTGTCGTTGCCAAGGAAGGCCGTGGCATGAGACAGGAGGGACACGACATCGGCGAGGGCGTAGCGCCCGGCCGTTGCGGTGACCAGGCCGGCACCTCTTGGGGCCGAAGCCGAGCCTTGGAGGAGCACACGCGCGTGGTCGCGGATCTCTTCCGCCGTCGCCGCATCTTCTTCGCCGCCAACGATGGTCACGTCGTAGCCGACGCGGGCCACGGCTGCCACGACCTGTGCGAAAGATCCTGCCGGCCAGCGCCGACGCGGATCGCTTGCGCCAGGGTGGACAACCACTACTTCCCGCCGTCCGACAGGCCGGGGCACGTTTCCACGCAGTCGGGCCGAGGGCCGCGCCTTGGCCTTCAGTACCGGTTCAAGAACAACAGGCTGCGCTCCGGCCAACGAAGCCACCTCGAGCCAGCGGAGTACTTCAGGTTGCGATACCTGATAGGGGAGACTGCGCTCAAGCTTCGCTGCCTCAGGTGTGGCGCATCCGACCGTGTGTTTTGCGCCAAGGCGGTGCACGAACGGATTGGACTGGCGTCCTCCGCCGTGCAACTGCACCAAGAGGTCGAAGCTCCGACCCCGGAGCCGGGCGACCGCGGCTTCCAACCCATCGTTGGCGCGGCCGCCGGATCGCGGGCCCCCCGGCCCGGAGGGCGCGGCGGAGCCGTCCCAGCCGTCGGCAAGCACTTCCACATCCTCAATCTCCGTGTCGCAGGCAGCCACGAGGGAACGGTGGACATCACTGCCCAGCAAAGTGAGGGACGCGCCGGGGTAAGCGGCGGACAATGCGGCGATGGCGGGAAGCGCGAAAATCAGGTCGCCCAGCCCCCCGCCTCGAAGAACACCAATTCGACGCACATCCGGGAAGAGGTCGCCGTAGCCCGCCTGGGGCCAGAACCGACGCGGATCGATCTCTATCGGACGTGTTTCCATGGAAGCCTGCCTCACACCGGGACTTTCACCATAAGGGCCAGGGCGCAGCTGCCGTCAAGGGCCGCCGTCGCTTGCCGCGGCGGCCACACGGGCTATCAACCTTCGGGGGGGTGGGATTCATGAACGCCATTGACACCTTCGACGCCGGCGTTTTCCGCCGCATCGCCGGCCGGCGCTCCCTGGATCCGAGGCTTCCACAGGACATCGCTGCCTGCCGCCCGCATGTGGTGGTGCTTGGAGAACTCATCCTTGATGGTTGGTGGTCCGGGTCCATCGACCGGCTCTGTCGGGAGGCCCCGGTTCCGGTGTTCGATGTCTTGAGCCGCGAATACAGCCCGGGGGGAGGAGCCAATACGGCCGTGAACCTGGCGGCCTTGGGCGCAAAGGTTTCCCTCCTGGGGTTGATCGGGGACGACGACGACGGCCGGCTGCTCCGGCGGCTCCTCACGGAAGCCGGAGTAGGCACACACGGGGTGATCACCGTGCCGGGCCTCAGGACCCAAAGCAAAACACGGTTGTCCAGCGAGGATCAATTGCTCCTCAGGTACGACGACGGTGCACGCCGCCGGGCCGGGACAACGGAGACTCTGCTGCTCGGCCAGGCACAAGGCGAGATGGTCGCCGTCGCCCGGGAAGTGCTCCCCGATTCCCGGGCAGTGGTTGTATGCGATTACGGGCAGGAGCTCTTGCCGCTCGGACTCGCCTCCGAGTTGCGCAGCTGGGCGCCGCAAAATCCACTGTTCGTGGTGGACGCCCATGATGCCTCTCGGTGGGCGCCTTTGGAACCGGACCTGGTTACGCCGAATGCCGCGGAGGCCGCACGGCTGGCGGGACGCGATGTCGAGACGGACCGCCGAGTCGATTGGGCGCGGGAAGTAGCGCCGATCATCTTGTCGAGGACACGGTCGAGGAACGTAGTGGTGACCCTGGACCGCGAGGGAACGGTCCTGGTAGAAAGCGCCGGCGCAGCTGAAGGGCGCGCGCAGGCCCACCGAACGTGGGCCCATCCGGTGCCGAACAAGCAGGCCAGTGGCGGGGGAGACACGTTCGTGGCCGCATTGACCGTGGCCGCGGCCAGCGGGTTACCACTGCGCTTGAGTGCAGACCTGGCGCAAGTGGCCGCAGACGTGGCAGTCCACCGGCCGGGGACCGCAGTGTGTTCACTGGGGGATCTCTCTGACCGCCTGAGTGACATTCCCGGTAAGGTGGTCGACCCCGGAACGTTGTTGCGTGAGGTTTCCGTGGCCCGCGCCCATGGTCTGCGGATCGTCCTGACCAACGGCGTTTTCGATGTGCTGCACCGCGGCCACACGAGTTACCTTGAGCAGGCCAAGGAGCTGGGGGACGTCCTTGTCGTCGCGGTCAACGGGGATGAGTCCACGCGCAGGCTCAAAGGCGAGGGCCGGCCCGTCAACCGGCTGGAGGATAGGACGGCCCTTCTTGCATCGCTCCGCTGCGTGGACTACATCACGGTGTTCCACTCGGATACGCCCATACCCTTGATAGAGGCGCTCCGGCCAGATGTCTATGCGAAAGGCGGCGACTACCAGGCGGGGAGCCTGGAGGAAGCCCCGGTGGTCGAAAGGTGCGGTGGTCGGGTGGTGATCCTGGACTACGTGCCTGACTATTCCACGTCCGCGGTCGTCCGCCGCATCAAAAGTCGCCGCTGACCCCGATCTCGGGAATCAGGGGCCGATGTCATACATCTCGTAGTCGTCGGTGGTGATGGTCCCGTTGGCTTGGATGTTCAGGCCCCAACTGATCCCCGAGGCACCGGCCGGCAGGGGAGGCGTGATCCAGGTGATTTGGGTCCAGTTCGCCGAGGCGAGGACCAAGGGGCTTGCGGTCCAGTACTTCCAATACCCGTTACCGATGCGGTAATAGAGCTCGAACTGGGTTGGCGCAGTGGATTTGAACCAGGCCTTCAGCTGATATCTATGTCCGGTTGTGCCGGTCGGTGAGCAACCACCCAGGTCCAGGGCGGGCAGGAGTTTCGCGTCCCCTGACACCCAGCCTGTGACTGTGAGCTGTTCAGCGTTCGTACCGGCGTGACCTGGCGTGACGATAGAGAAAGCGGGAGTGTTTGTGCCGTACCCGCCTGCGGCCCAGCACTGCGGGATCGTGTTGACCAGGGTCTCCAAGCCGGGGTTTTGAATCATGTTCGTTCCCGGAGGGGGTGGCGGAGGTACAGCAGGGCCCGGAACCGCTGGCTGCTGGGTGCCGCCAATGACCTGGTCCACGGTCTTCACAGCGACCGTACCAGCCGCCTTCTGCTGGGCCAGCCAGGTGGCGAACTGGTTAAACAGGGTCGGGGTGATCGTCAGGGTCGGGTCCGTTCCGACGGCGACGTGGTGGAACGTCAGTTGGACCCACCCGCCGGTTGTTTGAGCGTGGGTGACCTGGTCCTGCAGATTCTGCAGGGTCCACGTGCTGTCCACCTCATCCGGTGCCACAGTCACGTAGGGATTGGCGGGCGGGATCGTGTCCGCCGCCGGAAGCGTCGCCGAGGCCGGGTCCTTGCTCGCCGCGTCGCCCAGGCCGCGGGCACTGTTGAACCCGCACCCTTTCACCAGGGCCTCGGTGGGCGGGTCTTCGGAAGCGAACGGATAGGCGAAACTGGTGACTTTGAAGCCCATGTTCATCAGCGCCACGCGGCCGTTACAGATTTGCCGTGTCGACTCAGCGGGGGTCAAGGACACAAGATCCGGGTGGGTGACGGTGTGGCCGCCGATCTCATTGCCGTCAGCGGCGATTTGCTGCAGGTTTGCAGTGGTCAGGTAAGTGGGCTGGTCGATCCACCCGGTGGTGATGAAAAACGTGCCGACCAAGCCCAGGTTCTTCATCGTGGCTTCGGCCGTCAACTGGTCCGCGTTGCCGTCATCGAACGTCAGTGACACCACCGTGTTCGGGGCAGCATGCGCCGGTGCGGCGAACCCCACCCCGGCCAGCAGGCCAGCAACAATCAGCGCCGTGCTGCCAAAAGCAGTCCAGCGCTTGCGAAAGTGCTTGGCGGGCAGTATCCCTGTGAGGTCCAGCCGTGCACGGCCCTCGAGCCGCGATACAGCTGCCTCCCGTTGCTTATCCGTGGTCCTCATGGTCAACTCCTCCCCAGCCCGGATAACGCACCAGAAGCTGGGTGATCCTTCGTTGATTTTCCAGGAAGGTGCCGCTCGAAAAGGGAGTCCGCTTTGGGTTCCGGCGGGTGGCACCCGGTTGTGATTACTTCACACACGCGTACTTTAGAGCCTACGACTGACCGATCGCCGCAAGAACGAGTGGTCAACACTCGTTCTTTCTGTCACTGCGTTAGGTAGCCGTCCTGATGTAGCTAGTTAGTTGCCGTTGGATCGTTTTCCACGAACGTCCCGGGCGGCATCCAGGCGCCGAACACCGGGCCCGGATCCGGCCGCTTCGCGTGCCGCCCGTCGTCGGAGATTCCTTGTTTGAGGCGTTGCAGGACCCAGGGGAACAAGTGCTCGCGTGCCCAGATAATGTCATCGGTCCTTGCTTCCCGCCAGCTTCGAGCGGGAAGGTCTTTCGGTGTCATCGGTTCCAGGGTGTGGGGGACGTTGAGGGTATTGAGCACCATGATCGCGATGGTGTGCTGCCCCAGGGGCGAGAAGTGCAGCCGGTCCGGATCCCACATCCGGGGGTGGGTGAGCTCACGCAGGGCCCAAAGGTCGGCGATGACCGCATCGTGGCGCGCAGCGATGGTGCGCAGGTTCTCGTTGAAGATGGCCACCTTGGCGCGGGTCCGTCCCAGGACCGGCGTAGCGCCCCAGTCCGGGCCGGCGAAAAGTACGATTGTTGCCCCGGTCGAGGCCAGGAGTTGCACGCCGGCATCCATCCGCACGGCGAGTTTGTCGGGATCGCTCCTGCGGAAGATCAGGTCATTGCCCCCGGCATTGAGAGTGATCAGATCCGGTTTCAGGGCCAGCGCCGGGCCCACCTGCTCATCCAGGATCTGATGGAGCAACCGTCCGCGGACTGCCAGGTTCGCGTACGCGAAATCTTCGTGTCCGGCGCTCAGTTCTTCCGCGACGCGGTCCGCCCAGCCCCGCAGGCCTCCCGGGCTGCGCGGCTCCGGATCTCCCACTCCTTCGGTGAACGAATCACCGAGCGCCACATAGCGGCTCCACGGGTGCAGGCGGGCCCCGGAACCAACAGGGCCCCCCTGCGCCGGACCATCGGCGCCGGTAGCATTCATCCCCCCATACTGCACCTGCCGGGCCGGACGCGCCACGGCGTGCTGCCTTGTTCACGTGCCGGATGCACACCCTAAAGTCATATTGTGAGCTTCAAATTGCCCTCGCTGATCGATCGCGAACTGTGGTCACTCGTCGATGAATCCCGCGCGTTCTACGCCGGCAGGCCTGCCGGCCGCGGTCCGGGCAACCGGGAAGAGCTGCTCGCATTCCGAGCGGGCTCGGCGGCACCTGCAGAGTGTGATCCACGGCCAACCGCAGAAGTGGCAACCGCACTCGGCCGAAGTGTCCCGGTGCGGATCCATGTGCCGGTCAGCACGCCGGTGGCCGGCGTGTTCCTGGAAATCCACGGCGGCGGCTTTTACATGGGCTCGGCGGCCGGAAGCGACGTTCGCAACAGGCGGCTTGCGGATTCGCTGGGTATCGCAGTGGTCAGCGTGGACTACCGGCTCGCTCCCGAACACCCATGGCCATCCGCACCCGACGACTGCGAGACGGCAGCGCTGTGGCTGGTAGAGCACGCCGAAGATCGTTTTGGTACCGCGAACCTCGCTATCGGTGGCTTCTCTGCCGGCGCGACCTTGGCGGTGTCTACGCTTGTGCGCTTGCGCGACCGCCGGGTCACGGCATTCGGTGGCGGCGTGCTGCAGTTCGGCACCTATGACCTCGCCGCGAAGACTCCAGCCGGACGCCTGATCGCCGACGAGTATTTTCTTGACGCCTATGCCGGGACTACTCCGGATCGCACCCACCCCGACATCTCGCCGCTCTTCGCCGAGCTCGCGGAGCTACCGCCCATCCTGATCGTGATCGGCAGCGAGGACATCCTTCTGGAAGACAATCTCGCCATGGCCGCACGGATCTCGGACGCCGGTGTCGATGTCGACCTGCGTATCTATCCGGCCTCCCCTCACGGATTCACCGGACACGCGACGCCGATGGCCCGAGCCGCCAACGGACACATCGACGCATGGCTTCGAGCCCGGCTGGGCACAGCAGGCTGAATCGCTCGGCCCGGGATGCCTGGTTGCTTGTCTAGAGGACTGCCAGTGCGGTAAGTTACTCACCGGTAACTTATGCAAAGGAGCGCCATGTCCAAGGCAGCAATCGACCTCGAGAATCTCCCGTACGCCGACGGCGACTTCTACGGCTTTGAGCAATTGCTCACGGGCAAGGAACAAGACCGGCTGGCTGAGATCCGGGGTTTCCTTGCCCGTGAGGTCAAGCCGATTGCTGTCGATTGCTGGAACCGTGGCGAGTTCCCCATGGGCCTGATCCCCAAGCTGGCCGAGATTGACCTGGTCAGCCCGGTGAGGCGGCAGGGCTATTCCAACCTTTTCGCTGGCTTGGTCCACGCAGAGGCGACCCGCGCCGATGCCTCAATCGCCACGTTCATGGGCGTTCACGATGGCTTGTTCACTGGTTCGATCGAGGCGTTGGCATCTCAAAAGCAACAGGACGCCTGGCTGCCGGACATCTACTCCCTCAGGAAAATCGGCGCCTTCGGGCTGACCGAGCCCTTAGGCGGCTCGGACGTTGCCGGCGGCACCCGGACCACGGCGCGCCGCGACGGCGGCAACTGGATACTCAACGGGGCCAAGCGCTGGATCGGCAACGCCACCTTCTCGGACTGGGTTGTGGTCTTCGCCCGCGACCTCGGCGACAACCAGGTCAAGGGCTTCCTGGTGGACACAAGCCTCCCCGGATTCACGGCCAGCAAGATCGAGAACAAGATCTCGCTGCGGACTGTCCAGAATGCTGATATCACCCTTGAGAACGTGGTGGTCCCGGACTTTTTCAAACTGGCCCATGCCAACAGCTTCAGGGACACCAACAAGGTCCTCAAGGTCACGCGGCTTTCGGTCGCGTGGCAGGCTGTGGGCCAGCAGCTTGCGGCATTCGATGTCGCCCGCCGCTACGCGGTTGAACGCATGCAGTTCGGGAGGCCCCTGGCATCGTTCCAATTGGTGCAGCAACAACTCGTGCAGATCCTGGGCAACGCAGTCAGCTCCATGGGCATGATGGTCCGACTCGCGCAGCTTGAAGATGCCGGTCTGGCCAAGGACGAACAATCCGCTTTGGCGAAAGCCTTCACCACGGCCCGCATGCGCGAAAGCGTTGCGCTGGGCCGGGGAATCCTGGGCGGCAACGGCATCGTCACGGACTACGAGATGGCCAAGATCTTCGCCGACGCCGAGGCTATCTACTCCTACGAAGGCACCCACGAAATCAACACCCTTGTCACGGGGCGGGCCATCACGGGGATTTCCGCCATCGTCTAGGGGCAGCAAATCCTCCAGAGGCAGCAACACGGACGGCCGGAGGTCCGTGACGAAGGCAAGCGGGTTGACGTAGTCCTGTCCATGCCGGACTCCCCAGTGGAGGCACGGCGATCCGGCGCAGTGGCCGATTCCCACTACGCCGATGGCTTGGCCCTTGCTCACGGCGGCACCCGCTGCGAGTTCGCTGTCCACGGGCTCAAAGCTGCTGCGTAGGCCGCCTCCGTGGTCGATGACGATCACGGGCCGGTCCACCACGACACCCACGAAGCTCACGGTGCCTTCGGCGGGGGAGGCGACCGTGGCGCCGTCGTCCGCTGCTTGTAGATCCACGCCGCGGTGCCCGCTCAACCACGGCTTGTCCGGAGGGTCGAAGCCGCGCACGACGGCGGGCTTGGGGGAGAGCGGCCACCCCCACCCCGGGTGGGTGCCGGGCGGGACGGCCATGCCCGGCGGGCCCGATGCAACGGCAGGCGCCGCGCCCAGGGCGATAAGCAAAAGAATGCAGGCCGGAAGATGTGAAGTTCCCATGGAGCAAGCCTTCGCGGGCGCCGCAGGGTGCGAAAGCGGCCAGTTCGGCTATGTGGAAAACGGTCCCGGAAATCTGCCGGAGGACAGAAGCTGAACCCGGGGCTTCTGCGGTCATTAGGCTGAAGGCGCTGTAGTACACTTGGTGGAGCAGTTTGCTGTGCCCTCAAGCTTGTTCAGGAGCGCTTCTCATTCAGTTGCGCGGGGGTCCCAGGCTGACTACGCGTATCCAACCCTCCAATTGCGAATCCCCGTGGATTCAGTGCTGCGGAGGATTGCGCCTCTTGCGGTCCGGCGAGTCATTGGCCGGATGAGAAGTGCAATGGATGCCAGGAGCCAAGGCCCGTTCGGGTCCGGCTAATTAACCGTCAACTATTGGCAGGGTAAGAGCGGCCCGTGTGGCTCTCTCATGAATGACCTGCCGGAAGGAGCGTCGGCATGCCCGTCGTAACTATGCGCCAGCTGCTTGACAGCGGCGTCCACTTTGGACACCAGACCCGTCGTTGGAACCCGAAGATGAAGCGATTTATCTTCACGGAGCGCAACGGCATCTACATCATTGACCTTCAGCAGTCGCTGTCCTACATCGACCGCGCTTTCGAGTTCGTCAAGGCTACTGTCGCCCACGGCGGCACCGTCCTGTTCGTCGGCACCAAGAAGCAGGCCCAGGAAGCAATTGCTGAGCAGGCTACCCGTGTTGGCCAGCCGTACGTCAACCAGCGTTGGTTGGGCGGTATGCTCACCAACTTCCAGACCGTTGCCAAGCGCATCCAGCGCATGAAGGAACTCGAAGAGATCAACTTCGAGGACGTCGCAGGCTCGGGTTACACCAAGAAGGAGCTCCTGCTCCTCAAGCGTGAACTCACCAAGCTGGAAACCAACCTCGGTGGTATCCGCAACCTGACCAAGGCTCCTTCCGTTCTGTGGGTTGTTGACACGAGGAAGGAACACCTGGCTGTTGACGAAGCCAAGAAGCTGAACATCCCGGTTGTTGCCATCCTGGACACCAACTGCGACCCCGATGAAGTTGACTTCCCGATCCCGGGTAACGATGACGCCATCCGCTCCGTAAACCTGCTCACCCGCGTGGTTGCCGACGCCGTTGCTGAGGGCCTCATCGCCCGTAACCAGCGCGCAACCGGTGCTGCAGAGGCCCCGGAAGAGCCGCTGGCTGAGTGGGAGCGCGAGCTCCTCGAAGGCAGCAAGGCCGAGGCCGCTGAAGCTCCGGCCGCCGAAGCTCCGGCTGCGGAAGCTGTCGAAGCCCCGGCCGCCGAGGCCACCGAAGCTGCTGCCGGCGAAGCCGAAGCAGACAAGTAAATCCGGACCTTTCCCGCGCCGATTCCGGTGCGGGGAGCTACTGACAGGATGGCGGCCCACCAGGTGGCTGCCGTCCTGTCAGTCCGTAAACACATAAATTTCTAGACAGAGGGGTTCACATGGCGAACTACACTGCTGCTGACATCAAGGCCCTGCGCGAGCGCACCGGCGCCGGCATGATGGACGTCAAGAAGGCTCTTGACGAGGCCAACGGCGACGCCGAGAAGGCCATCGAGATCATCCGCATCAAGGGCCTCAAGGGCGCTACCAAGCGCGAAGGCCGCTCCACCGCCGAAGGCCTGGTTGCAGCCAAGGTCACCGGCGGCGTTGGCGTAATGATCGAGGTCAACTGCGAGACCGACTTCGTCGCCAAGGCTGACAAGTTCATCCAGCTGGCCGACAAGGTCCTGGCTGTCGCCGTCGAGTCCGGCGCTGCCGACCTCGAGACCCTGCTGGCCATCGACGTCGACGGTAAGCCCCTTTCCGAGGTTGTCGTCGAAGAAGGCGCCGTTCTTGGCGAAAAGGTTGTTGTCCGCCGTATTGCGCGCATTGAAGGCGGCACGGTTGACGCTTACCTGCACAAGACCTCCAAGGACCTCCCGGCCCAGGTCGGCGTCCTGTTCGCCGTTGACGGCGAGGGCGACGCCGCTGCTACCGCAGCCCACGACGTCGCTGTCCACGTTGCAGCCATGGCCCCGAACTACCTGAGCCGCGAAGATGTCCCGGCCGAACTGGTCGAATCCGAGCGCCGCATCGCCGAAGAGACCGCCAAGGCTGAAGGCAAGCCGGAAGCCGCTCTCGCCAAGATCGTCGAAGGACGCGTGACGGGCTTCTACAAGGGCGAAGTTCTCTTGGACCAGGCATTCGCCAAGGACTCCAAGAAGACCGTTGCACAGGTCCTCGAAGAGGCCGGCGTCAAGGCAACTGCTGTTGCCCGTTTCCGCGTCGGAAACTAGTCAGACATACAAAAGGGGTGGTCACTTCGGTGGCCGCCCCTTTTGCATGCAACGGCAGGCCCGCACCGACTGCATCTACAGCCGGCAGCTTTCTGCCCGGCCCCCAGCAAGATAATCTAGCCAGAGTCCACAAACGGGAAGGCACCATGGAAACCGAGAACACTGCACTCCATCCGGAGAAGACCCGTCGTCGTGTACTGCTGAAGCTGTCCGGCGAGGTCATCGGCGGCGGAAAGCTTGGAGTGGACCCGGAAACCGTCCGCGCCATCGCCAAGCAAATCGCCGCCGCTGTTTCCGAGGTCGAGGTGGCAATCGTCGTCGGCGGCGGTAACTTCTTCCGCGGCGCCGAACTGTCCCAGAGCGGCATGGACCGCTCCCGCGCCGACTACATGGGAATGCTCGGCACTGTCATGAACTGCCTGGCCCTCCAGGATTTCCTGGAACAAGCCGGCGTCGAGACCCGCGTGCAGAGCGCCATCACCATGGGCCAGGTAGCCGAGGCCTACATTCCGCGCCGTGCCATCCGCCATATGGAGAAGGGCCGCGTGGTCATCTTCGGTGCGGGCGCAGGCCTTCCGTACTTTTCCACAGACACTGTGGCCGCCCAGCGTGCACTCGAAGTGCACGCCGACGTCGTGCTCATGGCAAAGAGCGGCGTGGACGGTGTATACACCGCGGATCCCAAGAAGGATCCCACCGCTGAGAAGCTCGAACGGCTCAGCTACGACGAGGCCCTGCGCCGCGATATCCGCGTCATGGACCAGACCGCCATGACCATGTGCAAGGACAACGATTTGTCCATGGTCGTCTTCGGCATGGAAGGCGAAGGGAACGTCACCCGGGCCATTCTCGGCGAAAAGCTGGGCACGATGGTCACCCCCTAGCAAGGGCTAGGATATTTCTAGGACTCTTCCGCCCTCAGGGGCGGAAATTTATTGTGCATTGCGGCCCGTGGACCGGGGCGCGACTATTTCTGAGGAGAAACCGTGATCGAAGAAACCTTGCTCGAAGCCGGGGAAAAGATGGACAAGGCGGTCGAGGTAGCCAAGGAGGATTTCGCGACGATCCGTACCGGTCGTGCGAACCCCGGGCTGTACAGCAAGGTGATCGTGGAATACTACGGCACCCCCACACCGCTGCAGCAACTGGCTTCCTTCGCGATTCCGGACGCCAGGACCATCCTCATCACGCCCTATGACAAGACGGCGATGCGCGACATCGAGAGGGCCCTGAGCGACTCCGAGGTCGGCGCCAATCCGTCCAATGACGGCAACGTCATCCGGATCACCATCCCGGAGCTCACCCAGGAACGCCGCAAGGAATACGTCAAGATCGTCAAGGGCAAGGGTGAGGACGCAAAGGTCACCATCCGAAGCATCCGTCGCAAGGCCAAGGATTCGCTGGACAAGCTCGTCAAGGACGGCGAAGCCGGAGAAGACGAAGGCGCCCGCGGCGAGAAGGAGCTCGACGCCATCACCAAGGCACACGTCGATGGTATTGACGAGCTCCTCAAGCGCAAGGAAGCCGAGCTGCTCGAGGTCTGATGAGCGAGGCTGAGCCGGCGCCCTTGCAGGGAATTCCCACACGCGCCAGACGCCAACGAGGCAACCCGACGCCCAAGGCCGGCCGGAATCTTCCGGCCGCCATCGGCGTCGGGCTCGCCATGCTCTTTGCCGTTCTCGGCGGGCTGCTGTTCCTTCCGCTGGGGTTCGTTCTCCTGACCACCGCGTTTGCCGTCCTCGGCGTCTGGGAAATTTTCCGTGCGCTCGAGGCCCAGGGCACCAGGATGCCGATCGTCCCCGTGTTGACCGGTACCGTGGCGATGCCGCTGGCGGCTTACTTCGGTGGCACCGAAAGCCTGCTCTTCGCGATGGTGCTGAGCAGCACCGCCGTCCTGCTCTGGCGTTCCCTTGAAAGCGCTCCCGGAGCTCCGCGCAGTGTCTTCTCCGGAATCTTCACGCTTGCGTGGGTGCCTTTCCTGATCAGCTTTGCCATCCTGCCTCTCCATACAGGCGGGGGAGCGACGACGGCGGGTCCCTGGCCTGATGGGCAGGTTCCGGCGGGTGCCTGGCAGATTGCGGTGATGTTGCTGCTGGTAGTGTCCAACGATACTTTCGGGTACCTCGTCGGGGCGCTCTTCGGCAAGCATCCGATGGCTCCCAAGATCAGCCCCAAAAAGACCTGGGAAGGGTTCGCCGGCTCGGTGGCAGGTGCCATGGTCATCGGGATCCTCGCCAGCATCTTCGTCCTGGGCAGGCCGTGGTGGGTCGGCGTGGTGCTTGCGGTAGGCATGGTGGCCGCCGCTACCGCCGGTGACCTCGCGGAATCCATGGTCAAACGGGAACTTGGCGTCAAAGACATGAGCAGCATCCTGCCCGGTCATGGCGGGGTCATGGACCGCCTCGACTCGATCGTCTTCGCGGCCCCTGCAGCATATATTCTTTTCGCGCTGTTGAGCGGCGCCTGACAACCACCCAGAAGGAAAGCAGTGGCAGTGGACATTCGTCGCCAGATCCCCGCAGCATTTGAGCGCGTGGCGCACAGCAAGTATGGCTACAACGCAAGGCAAGTGGACGAGTTTTTCCAGCGCGCCCGGAAGTCGTTTGAAAACCGGGCCGAGGCATCGGAGAAAATCGGCAGCAGCGATGTCCGCGCGGTTTCGTTTGACCCTGTCAAGGGCGGCTACGACGCCACCGCTGTGGACGCCGCATTGGACCGCCTCGAAGATGCCTTTGCCCGGCGTGAACGCGACGAGCTGATAGCGGCCGAAGGCGAGGAAGCCTGGTTGCTGAAGATCGGCAAACTCTCCGGAGTCTTGCGCGGCCGTTTGCACCGGCCTGACGGCGAACGTTTCCGCCGGCCGGACAAGAAGCGTGCGCGCAGCTACAACATCGCCGAGGTCGACGCCTTGTGCGTCTCCTTGATCGGTTACCTGGAGAACGATAAACCGCTGAGCGTCGACAACGTCCGCCGGGCCACTTTCTCCGAGGCCCGCGGGCGCGACGGCTACGAAGAGGCGCAGGTTGACGCCTTCCTCGACCGGGTCGTCGAGCTCATGGCGGCGATCGACTAGCGGAGCTGGCGCTCCGTGGCCACCGGCCGTTCCGGGACATGAAGCCTGGTCATCAGCCGGGTCACCGTCCCGGGGACACGGTGTTTCGTGGCTCGCGAGACCAGCACCATCACGGCAAAGGCCGCCGGCACCGTCCAGGCCGCGGGCTGGGCAATCCATCCGGGTGCGGCTGAACCGATGATCGTGCTTGATACAAGCGCACCCCCGCACAGGACGGCTCCCGTCAGCATGCCGGCAATCGCTCCCGCGTCGCTCAGGCCGCGCCACCAAATGCCCAGCACCAGGACCGGACAAATGGTGGACGCGGTGAAAGCGAACACCAGCCCGACACTGCCGGCCAAGGCCATGGAATCCGTCGTGAATGCAAAGGCCAGGGGGACGGCGGCAGCCAGGAGGGCGGCCATCCGGAATCCGCGCACGCTGCCACCAAGAAGGTCCTGGCTGATGACGCCGGCCAGCGAAACCACAAGTCCCGACGTCGTCGAGAGGAAGGCCGCAAACGCACCGGCAACGACCAACGCCGACAGCAGATCGCCGGGCACTCCACCCAGCAGCTTTCCCGGGAGCAGCAGGACCAGGGCATCGGGGCGTCCGTTGCGCGCAAGCTCAGGCGCGAAGACCCGCCCGAGGAGGCCGGATGCCGTCGGGAACAAATAGAAGACCGACAACAGGCCCAGCACGATAAGGGTGGTCCGGCGGGCCGATTGGCCGTCCGGATTGGTGTAGAAGCGGACAAGGACGTGGGGCAGTCCCAGTGTTCCGAAAAGCAATGCCACCAGGAGCGAGACAGTCTGGTAAAGGCCGGCCGCGGGGAGGCCCGTGGGATTGCTGGATGCCTCCGCCAGGACGGCTGAGCCGCCGCCCGCCTGGTTCAGCAGCAGGAACACCACAGGAACGGCCAATGCCGTCAATTTGAGCCAGTATTGGAAAGCCTGGACGAAAGTGATGGAGCGCATCCCGCCGGCCACTACCGTCACGCAGACCACCGCGACGACGGCGACGGAGCCCACCCAGGAAGGCAATCCCGTGCTGATCCGGATCGTGAGCCCGGCGCCCTGAAGCTGCGGCACGATGTAGAGCCACCCGACAGCAACCACAACAAGGCTCGTCACCCGGCGGACGGCTTTCGACTCGAGCCTGGCCTCCGTGAAGTCCGGAATCGTGTAGGCACCCGATCGGCGCAAGGGGGCGGCCACGAACAGCAGCAGCATCAGGTAGCCCGCCGTGTAGCCCACGGGGAACCACAGTGCGTCCGTTCCGGTCAACAGGATCAGCCCCGCGACGCCCAGGAAACTCGCGGCCGACAGGTATTCGCCGCCGATCGCCGAGGCATTCCACCACGGGCGGACAGTGCGGGATGCCACGTAAAAGTCGCCCGTGGTGCGCGAAATGCGCAGACCGTAGAAGCCGATCGCCGCCGTCGCGAGCGCCACACCCAGAAAAGCGGCGAGCCCGACGGCGGGATTCATTTCTCCTCCACAAGATCGCGATAGCGGGCTTCGTTCCTTGCCGCGGAGCGGTTGTACAGCCATGCGCTCAGGCCGATCACGGGATAAAGCGCCGCTCCGAGGATGATCCAATTTACCGGGATGCCCAGAATCCGCATTTGCGCGAGCTGGGGCACCAGCGCCACCATGGAGCCGTAGGCGGCGAGCACCAGCAGGAATCCCGAAGCCACAACCACAGCCAGGCGCAGCTGCGAACGGATGAGAGACCGGACGAAGACCTGCCCGACGTCCGAGTCCTCGGCAGCTTCGCGCGAATGGTATGGACGCTTCGGGGCTATCCGGGCAGCTGACTGCGGGGCCGTGACCCTGACGCGGGTCATCCTTGCGGCCGGATCCGGGTGGCCTCGAGCTTGTCCCGCACGGCCGGAAGGTGCCTGCGGCTGATCGGCAGTTCGGCTCCGGCCACCGTGACACTTGGCCGTGCCGCCGCGAGTTTCATGTGCCCCACGTGGTTGAGGGACATCAGATATGAACGGTGGATACGGATGAATCCGGCTCCCGCCCACTGCTGTTCGAGATCGCTCAGGGGTACCCGGATCAGGTAGCTCGCCTCCGCTGTGTGCAGCCGGGCGTAGTCTCCCTGGGCCTGGACGTAGCTGACGTCGTCCCTGCGGATCATCCTGGTTGTTCCGCCTTGGTCAACCGTGATCATCTCCGGCACCTTGCTGCCGTCCTTGATGAGCTCGCTGATGCGGCTGATGGAACGCGCCAGGCGTTCGGCGCGCACCGGCTTGAGCAGGTAGTCGACGGCGGCCAGTTCGAACGCCTCGAGCGCACAGTCTTCGTCGGCGGTGACGAAGACGACGGCGGGAGGGCGGGGGCTGCGCGAGATGGCGCGGGCGATGTCCAACCCGGAAAGTGCGGGCATATGGATGTCCAGGAAGACCGCGTCCACGGATTCCGTTTCGAGGGCGCTGAGGGCCTCGGCGCCCGAGGCTGCACGGTGGATGGCACCGATGCGCTCGTCCCGACCCAGCAGGAAGGCGAGCTCTTCAACGGCGGGGAGCTCGTCGTCGGCGACGAGTACGTTGATCATGGTTATAGATTAGCCTCAGGCATCATGGCTCGGCTGGGACTTGGGCACGCGCATGGTGATCAAGGTGCCTTCGCCCGGCGCGGTCTCGATGACGAGGCCGTGTTCGTCCCCGTAGACCTGCCGCAGGCGGGCATCGACATTCCGCAGTCCAACGTGGTCTCCGTCGGCATGCCCCGCGAGGACCGAGCGCAGGTGTTCCGGATCGATGCCCACGCCGTCGTCCTCGATGGTGACCTCCGCGAAGGCCCCGGAGTCGTTGGCACAGATCGTGATGTGCCCCGGTCCCTCCTTCGCTTCAAGCCCATGGCGCACGGCGTTCTCCACGAGCGGCTGCAGGCTCAGGAAAGGAATCACCGTGCTCAGGACTTCGGGCGCGATCCTGAGGCTCACCTGCACCCGGTCTCCGAAGCGTGCCTTCTCCAACAGCAAGTAGCGGTCGATGCTCCGAAGTTCCTCCGCCAAGGTGGTGAAATTGCCGTGGCGGCGGAAGGAATACCGGGTGAAATCCGCGAACTCGACCACCAACTCCCTTGCCCGGGCGGGGTCGGTGTTGATGAACGAGGCAATGGCGTTGAGCGAGTTGTAGATGAAGTGTGGACTGATTTGTGCGCGCAGGGCCCGGACCTCGGCCTCCATGAGCAAGGTGCGGGAAGCGTCGAGTTCGGCCAACTCCACTTGCACGGCAACCCAGTCGGCCAGCTCGCTTGTCGCCCGGACCAACCCGGCACCGGTTTGCGGGGCGAAGGCCGCGACGGCTCCCACCACGCGGTTTCCGGCCCTGATCGGCGCGACAACGGCGTTCAGCGCGTGCGAAGCCGGGACAACCACGGTCCGGCCGTCGGAGAGAACTCCCGCGGCGAGCTCCATCAGCACGGCTTTGAGTTCTTCTGCTGCGCCGTCCCATGCCAGGACGGACTCGGTGTCCGTGATCGCCAGGGCGTCGCAGCCAAGCAAGGAACGCAATTGCTTGCTCGCCTTGGCCGCTCCCGCCGCGTGGAGCCCGGTGCGCAGGTGCTGTCCCGCGCGCGACGCCGCGTGCAGCGTCTGGTACGTGGCCCTCTCGGCGTCGGTTCCCAACTCGCGGAAGGAACGGATCACCTTGAGGCCGACACCGACGACGACCGCCACGGCAAGCACGATGACCGCGATGGCGGCGGCAGTGACGAGCGGGGAATCCGGCATGGAGCAAGACTAGCGAACCCGCCGTTCGGCGCAGCAATGCGTCCACTGGGCGACGCCTATGCCGGCGAATCTGGAAGTGGCGCAGCAGCCTGGCAGATAGTGATTCCAGTCACATCGACCCGGAGCGCGTGGTCGATGTAGGCACCCCACAACAGGAGGAAGCCATGGGTAACGAGGCCCAGACACCGGACGCAGCGGCGTCCGTGGATTTCCAGGAAGTCCAGCAAACGGGGCAGTTTCAGGAGCTCCGCAAGCGCCACCGTAGTTTTGTCTTTCCAATGGCCATCGCATTCCTGCTTTGGTATTTCGCATATGTCCTGCTGGCCGACTACGCGGTGGGCTTCATGTCCACCAAGCTGTGGGGCAACATCAACGTCGGCCTGGTCCTGGGCCTGCTGCAGTTCGTCTCAACCTTCGGAATTACGGCCTGGTACGTTCACTACTCCAACCGGAAACTGGACCCGATCGCCGCGGAAATCCGTAATGAGATCGAGGGCCATGAGTTCGACAAGGGCAGCACGGTGAGGGGGACTGCGAAATGAGCGCCATGGTCCCGATGGTCAACGTCGCCGCCCTTAAGGACACCACGCTGTTGAACATGGGCATCTTCGCCCTGTTCGTCCTGGTCACCATGGTGATCGTTTTCCGGGCCAGCCGGAACAACAAAACGGCCGCCGACTACTATGCCGCCGGGCGTTCGTTCACCGGTTCGCAGAACGGCACTGCCATTGCCGGAGACTACCTCTCCGCAGCTTCCTTCCTCGGGATCACCGGGGCAATCGCTGTCAACGGCTACGACGGCTTCCTGTACTCCATCGGGTTCCTCGTCGCATGGCTTGTGGCGCTGCTGCTTGTCGCCGAACTGCTGCGCAACACGGGCAAGTTCACCATGGCCGATGTGCTTTCCTTCCGGCTGCGCCAGCGCCCGGTGCGGATCGCCGCGGCCCTCTCCACTTTGGCCGTCTGCTTCTTCTACCTGCTGGCACAGATGGCCGGCGCCGGAAGCCTCATCTCCTTGCTCCTGGGCATCAGCGACTGGGGCGGACAAGCCCTGGTGATCGTCGTCGTCGGCGCCCTCATGATCCTGTACGTGCTGATCGGAGGAATGAAGGGCACCACGTGGGTCCAGATCATCAAAGCGGTGCTGCTCATCTGCGGTGCGGCAGTCATGACACTCTGGGTGCTGTCCATCTACGGCTTCAACCTGTCGAACCTGTTGGGTGCTGCCGCGGACTCAGCAAAGAACCCCAACGTGCTGAACCCCGGCTTGCAGTACGGCAAGACCGAGACCTCCAAGCTGGACTTCCTGTCCCTGGGGTTGGCACTCGTCCTCGGCACGGCCGCCCTGCCGCACGTGCTGATGCGCTTCTACACGGTGCCCACGGCGAAGGAAGCCCGCAAATCGGTGGTCTGGTCCATTTGGCTGATCGGGTTGTTCTACCTGTTCACCCTGGTCCTCGGCTACGGCGCGGCAGCCCTCGTGGGAGCCGACACCATCAAGTCGGCCCCCGGCGGGGTGAACTCCGCTGCACCGCTCCTCGCCTTCCACCTGGGCGGCCCGTTGCTGCTGGGCTTCATCTCGGCAGTCGCATTCGCCACCATCCTTGCGGTGGTCGCCGGCCTGACCATCACGGCTGCGGCGTCGTTCGCACACGATATCTATGCGAACGTCATTTCCAAGGGCAAGGCCGACGCCGGGACCGAGGTCAAGGTGGCCCGGCGCACTGTGGTGGTCATCGGGATTCTTGCGATCCTTGGCGGTATTTTCGCCAATGGCCAGAACGTAGCCTTCCTCGTCGCGCTCGCCTTCGCGGTGGCGGCGTCAGCGAATCTGCCGACCATCGTCTACTCCCTGTTCTGGAAGAAGTTCACCACCCAGGGTGCCATTTGGAGCATGTACGGCGGACTGACGGCTGCCATCGTCCTCATTGCCTTGTCGCCCGTTGTTTCCGGTGCCAAGACGTCAATGATCCCGGGTGCCAACTTCGCGGTCTTCCCGTTGAGCAACCCGGGAATCGTGTCCATTCCATTCGCTTTCCTGCTTGGCTGGCTCGGAACCGTGGTGGACAAGCGGCGCGAAGACACGGCGAAGCAGGCCGAGATGGAAGTCCGTTCCCTGACCGGCGTAGGAGCCGAGAAAGCGGTGAACCACTAAGCGCACCGGTTCAACACAGCGATCCCTCCCGCATCCAGTGCGGGAGGGATCGCTGTTGCCGGGCAGGGAGGTCTCAGTGGTTATGGCCGCCCGGCAGAGAGTGCTCTCCATGCGGGACGGCGTGCGCTCCGGCCACCGAGGCGGCGAGCCCCGGCGTCGTAATTGCCGCGACGACGACGGCGGCGGCGAAGGCAGCCCCCAAAAGCGCACCCGCCCGTGGGGGAGCCGAGGCGGCTCCGCCGTCGTCGCGGTACCTGCGGGCGAGCCAGGCAGAGGATCCCAGGGCCATCAGGACGAGGAAAAGAGCCGCCAGGTGCCCGCCGTCGAGCACTCTTTGGGCCACGCCGGCAACCAGGAATCCAAGGTGGACCAGCACGGCCGCGAGGAGGGCGAGGGTTGTTGGCTTACGGAACCGGAGCCGCCCCCGTTGGAGGCTGGCAATCGAGCTGGCGAGCAGCGCCAGGCCCCAGGCCGCGAAGACGCCGCCCGCCCACATAAGGTTTCCCCGGCCCGAAAGGTAGCTCGATGCGATGGAAAGCTCCACGAGCCCGGCCCCCATTCCGGCGAAACACGAAAACAAGGTCAGGGAGGCCCCGGCGGTTGGTCCCACGGACGTCGCTGCTTGAGCTGACACGGACGGCTCCTTCCGGTTTCGAGGTCTTCTAGACGTGGGCCCTGGCGGTGGTGGCCCGAACCTTGTCCTGCGAGAGACCGATGCCGAGAAGCACCACTGCGCTGGCCAGGTGCAGGACGTTGTCCGCGCCGTTAAGGGCGATGATGTTCAGGGCGGAGCCCACGAGGAACAGTCCGAGGATGCCGACAAGCAAGTAGACGGCGCCGACGGTGGTGTTGACGGTCTTGGACAACGCCGTGCTGTTCATGCCCGAGTAGAGCAGGGCGGCGCCGATGGCGAGGTGGATGATGTTGTGCAGGGGGTTTACCGCAAAGATGATCAGATTGGCACCCTCGGTGGCGAAGAATCCAATTCCCGAGGTGACGAAGAATCCAACGACACCCACGAGCAGGTAGACGGCTCCAAAGATGGTGGCGATCAGGCGGTTGGGCGAAGTGCGCATGGTCCAAACCTTCCGGTATGGCCGGTTTAGTATCCGGCCTGTGGTTGAAACCCCGGACGGGGCTCTCAACCAGATATTCGGACCACCAAGGAGTATGGATGGGTGCGATGGGGCGAATATTTTCCAGCTTGTCCGGCTCAGCCGGTGCGGAGGGCCGTCTTGGTGTTGCGGTTCAACAACGGCTGCACCCGGAAGGGAATCAACTCGCCCATGGACATGGCGGTGTCCGTTCGTTCCACTCCGTCGCACGCAAGGATCTTGCCGTTGATCCGGAACAAATCCTCGGCGTCGAGCGCAACCACCCGCAGCAGCAGGTCAGCTGATCCGGTCAGGCCGTACCCCTCCAGGATTTCCGGGATTTCGGCGAGGTCCAAGGCAAGCTGCCCAAGCTTTTGCTGCTGCACATGCACCGAGATGAACGCCATGAGGGGATAGCCGAGGGCTGCAGGGTTGATGCGCCGTTCGAAGGAGAGAAACGCATGCTTCTTCTCCAGTTGGGCCATCCGCGCCTGGACCGTATTCCGCGATAGTCCCAGCTTCTGCGCCAGGGCGACAACCGTGCCGCGGGGGTCCTTCGCCATGGCTGAAAGCAGGCGCGTGTCGGTGCCATCTAAAGCTTGCATAATGCGCAACGTTAGCACGGTGAAGGCCACCCAGATAGGGCAGAATGCGCAGAATTTTCAACGGTGGTTGTACCCAATGAGCATTGTGAGTAGGGTCACAATTAATCTAGGCGACGACGCCCGGATGCTGGCCCGCGGGTGGATCACAAGTCCCTCCAAGGGCCTGCGAGCACGAGCTGAAAGGTGCGATCAACTGTGTTGACGGACGAACCCGGCCAGGACGCCTACAAGGCTTCGAATCCCGGAATCAGTGCAGCAAGCCCGCGTCGGACCGGCGGGGATCTGGTCCAATTGGTTTCCCCGGAAGGGGAACGCATCAGCCACCCGGAGTTCGATCTCTGGGTCAGCGATGTCACGGACGAGCAACTGTGCTCGCTGTATGAGGACATGATGGTCATCCGCCGTATCGACGCCGAGGCCACCGCCTTGCAGCGTCAGGGCGAGCTCGCCTTGTGGCCGCCGCTGCTAGGCCAGGAAGCATCGCAGATCGGTGCGGGCCGGGCCCTCCGGGACGACGACTTTGTCTTCCCGAGCTACCGGGACAACGGCGTTGCCTACTGCCGCGGTGTGGAACCAACGGACTTGGTCCGGGCCTGGCGCGGCAACGCTTCGTCCGGTTGGGACCCGTACCGTCACAACATTGCCACCCAGCAGATCATCATCGGTTCGCAATCGCTGCACGCAACCGGCTACGCCATGGGCATCCAGCACGACGGAGCAGACTCAGTCGCAGTTGCATTCTTCGGCGACGGCGCCACGAGCGAAGGCGATGTCAACGAGGCAATGGTCTTTGCGGCGAGCTTCCAGGTGCCCGTGGTATTCATCTGCCAGAACAACCACTGGGCCATCTCCGAACCCGTCCGGATTCAGTCCCACATCCAGATCGCCGACCGTGCTTCCGGCTTCGGGATCCCCAGCATGCGGGTGGACGGGAACGACGTCCTGGCTGTTTTGGCCGTCACCCGTATTGCGCTGGACCGGGCCCGCAAGGGCGGCGGACCTACGTTCATTGAAGCGGTGACCTATCGCATGGGCCCGCACACGACGGCGGATGATCCCACACGCTACCGCGACGCCAATGAGCTTGAGGACTGGGCTGCAAAGGACCCGATTGCCCGGCTCAAGGCGCTGCTTCGCACCAAGGGCCTCCTGACGGAAGAGGTCGAAGCCAAGACCCAGGCCAAAGCGGACGAGGTGGCAAGGAGCCTGCGGGCAGGAGTCATCAACATGCCCGATCCCGCGCCGCTTGACCTCTTCAAGCACGTGTACAGCACGCCCAACTCCTGGATCGAACGCCAGAAGGACCACTACTCCCGCTATCTGGAAAGCTTCAGCGGATCAACCCAGGAAGGTGCACTCTGATGAGCAAGCTGACCTTCGCCCGCGCCATCAACGCCGGCCTGCGCAAGTCCCTCGAAAACGATCCCAAAGTTGTCCTCATGGGTGAGGACATTGGAGCGCTCGGCGGCGTCTTCCGGGTCACCGACGGCCTGCAGAAGGACTTCGGCAAACACCGGGTCGTTGACACCCCCTTGGCCGAATCCGCGATTATCGGCACCGCCGTCGGATTGGCCTACCGCGGCTACCGGCCGGTCTGCGAAATCCAATTCGATGGCTTCATCTACCCGGCTTTCGACCAGATCGTCAGCCAGGTAGCCAAGATGCACTACCGGACACAGGGCCGCGTCAAGATGCCCATCACCATCCGGGTTCCCTTCGGCGGCGGAATCGGTTCACCCGAGCACCACTCCGAGTCCCCGGAAGCCTACTTCACCCACACCTCGGGCCTCCGCGTCATCAGCGTCTCCAACCCGCAGGATGCCTACACCATGATCCAGCAGGCCATCGCCTCGGACGATCCGGTGCTGTACTTCGAGCCAAAGCGCCGCTACCACGACAAGGGCGAAGTGGATGAGACGGCAGATCTTTCCACGGCGCTGTCCATGGAGAAGGCCAGGGTGGTCACACCAGGCAGCGACGTCACCTTGGTGGCGTACGGCCCGCTCGTGAAAACCGCGAACGACGCAGCCATGGCCGCCGCCGACGAAGGAGTCTCCGTGGAGGTAATCGACCTGCGCTCGCTGGCCCCGATCGACTTCCAGGCAGTGGAAGCATCCGTCCGCAAGACCGGCAGGCTTGTCGTCACCCATGAGGCTGCGCAGTCCGGCGGACTCGGTGCCGAAATCGCCGCCAGCATCACCGAGCGCTGCTTCAACTACCTCGAATCGGCGCCCGTCCGGATCACGGGATTCGACATCCCGTACCCGTACTCAAAGCTCGAGATGCACCACCTGCCGGATCTGGACAGGATCCTCGACGGCGTGGACCGGGCACTGGGCCGCGGCAACTCCCTGAGCGGGCTGGAAGGATGAGCGCCATCATGATCAAGGAATTCAGGCTGCCCGACCTCGGCGAGGGACTCACTGAGTCGGAAATTCTCAGCTGGAAGGTTGCGGTGGGGGACACCGTGACCTTGAACCAGGTCATTGCCGAGGTCGAGACGGCCAAGGCCGTGGTTGAGTTGCCTTCGCCCTTCGCGGGAACCGTCGCCGCTTTGCACGAACAGGCCGGTTCGGTTGTCGAGGTCGGCAAGCCGATCGTCTCGTTCGAAGTCGACGACGCCGGAGCCCCGCCTTCCGCTGTTGCCGGTTCCGACGAGGTCGCCTCCAGTGAGGTCGCCTCCACGGAAAGCCCGGCGGAGTCAGCGGCAAAACGCGAACCGAACCTCGTAGGCTATGGCGCCGTCGTCGACAAATCCGGACGCCCGGCGCGGCGCCAGCGGATGTTTGCCGGCGCCCCCGGACGCGAACCGGTCCGGGAACCCGTTCCCGCCGTCGAACCCGTTCGCGCTGTCGAAACCATCGCACCGCCCGCGGTTCCAAGCGGTCCGGCAGTGGAGCACGAGCGTCCACGGTCCACGCCTCCGGTCCGCAAACTGGCACGGGATCTTGGAATCGACCTCGAACTGGTCGAGGGAACCGGACCAGGAGGGCTCATCACCCGCTCGGACGTCCAGGAGTTCGCGGCCGGGTCCCAGGCACCGGTCTCCGTTTCCGAGACCGCGCCCGCCGCCGCGCCCGCCGTCGGGGTTTCCGCTGAACGCGAGACGCGCACCCCCATCAAGGGAGTCCGCAAGTTCACGGCCGCTGCCATGGTGCAAAGCGCATTCACGGCGCCGCACGTGACGGAGTTCCTGACCATCGATGTCACGCCCACCATGGAACTGCTGACGCGGCTCAAGGCCAGTCGCGAGTTTGCCGGGTACAAGCTCACGCCGTTGACCATCGCCGCGAAGGCGGTGTTGATAGCCCTGCGCAGGAACCCGACGCTGAACTCCCGCTGGGACGAAGCTGCGCAGGAGATCGTGCAGTTCAACTACGTGAACCTGGGTATCGCGGCAGCCACGCCCCGGGGCCTGACTGTTCCCAACATCAAAGACGCGGACAAGATGACGCTGCTGGAACTGTCCGCGGCTCTGTCCGAACTCACGGACACGGCACGATCAGGCAAGACCTCCCCGGCAGACCTGATGGGCGGGACCATCTCGATTACGAACATCGGCGTGTTCGGGATCGACGCCGGAACCCCCATCCTGAATCCGGGCGAGGCAGCCATCGTGGCGCTGGGATCGGTGCGCAAAGCTCCTTGGGTTCACAACGACGAACTAGCGGTGCGCCAGGTGATGTCCCTGAGCCTGTCCTTCGACCACCGGCTGGTGGACGGCGAACAAGGCTCGAAATTCCTGGCCGATTTGGGCGCGATCCTGTCCGACCCTGCAACCGTCATGACGATGATCTAGAGGGGGCTTTCCGACGACGCTCGCTCACGTATGTCGTGTTTCTGGGGGACGCTCGCTCACGTATGTCGTGTTTCTGGGGGACGCTCGCTCACGTATGTCGTGTTTCTGGGGGACGCTCGCTCACGTATACAAAGGACAGTCCCGGGGGTTGGCCGTGGAGCGCACATTGGTGAGCGGGCGTCGAACTGGCCAGCTAGCGCACCGTCAAGGCCGCCAGTGCCATGCGTTCGAGGATCGGCCGGGCGCTTTTCACGGCCATGCGTCGTCCGTGGTGCCGGACCGAGTGGGGAGTCGAGTTGATGAGGCCGAAGGCTGCGTGGGCGCGGACCCGTAGCTCGGCAGGATCCGTGTCGGGGTGCAGTTCGCTGAGCACTCCCACCCACAGTTCCACGTAGTTGCGCTGCAGGGTGCGGACTTCGGCCTGGTCGGAGTCGCTGAGGTTGCTGAAATCGCGGTCCTGGACCCGGATGACATCGGGATTGCTGAGGGCGAAGTCCACATGGAACTCCACCAGTCCGCGCAAGGCAGCTTCGGCGTCGGGGGCCTCGGACGCCACGGTGCGGCCGCCGTCGAGCAGATTCCGGCTCACGCTCAACAGCAGCTCGGCCAGCACGGCCTGCTTTCCCGGGAAATGCCGGTACACCGCCGGGCCGCTGACTCCCGCCGCGGCGCCCAGGTCCTCAAGGGACACGCGGTTGAAACCGTCCGCGGCGAACAACCCGGCTGCGGCGGTCAGGAGGGCCTTGCGCCGCGTTTCCTTGGCTTGGCTTCTTTGGGTCGGGGCGTCTAGCTTGGGACTCCGCGGGCTTGGGCCGTCCTGCTGGGAGCTCCGCTGGAAGGTGACCACAATTCCTCCTTTTGCACGCGTCCAGTTCAGCGCCGATACCGGGATGGGCCCGGTGCGGAGGTGATGGACAACACAGTTAATAGAGACTAACCTAAATTCCAGTTATGCGGTACTAACTGAGATGGCCTTGGGCCGGGATGGGACACAGTCGATGGAGACACTCGCCAGCCAGCTGGATACCAGCAGCGAGCAGTTCGCGGCCAACGCGGAAGCGCAGCTGTCACTCGTGCACGAGCTGAAGAAGCGCCTTGCCGTGGCGGCCCTGGGCGGCCCGGAAAAGTCCCGTCAGCGCCATCTTGAGCGGGGCAAGTTGTTGCCGCGCGAGCGCATCAACTATTTGCTGGACGAGGGAAGCCCGTTCCTGGAGATCGCCCCGCTGGCGGCCAACGGGATGTACAACGATGACTCGCCGGGTGCCGGGGTGATTGCGGGCATCGGCCTCGTCCATGGCCGCCAGGTGATGGTGGTTTCCAACGACGCCACGGTCAAGGGCGGGACGTATTACCCCATGACGGTGAAGAAGCACCTCCGGGCCCAGGAAATCGCCTTGGAGAACCGGCTGCCGTGCGTCTACCTCGTGGATTCCGGGGGAGCGTTCCTGCCCAAGCAGGACGAAGTGTTCCCGGACAAGGAGCACTTTGGCCGGATCTTCTTCAACCAGGCGAAGATGTCCGCGGCGAAGATCCCGCAGATCGCCTCGGTCATGGGGTCCTGCACGGCCGGCGGGGCCTACGTTCCTGCCATGAGCGATGAGACCGTGATTGTCCGCAACCAGGGCACCATCTTCCTGGGCGGGCCACCCCTGGTGAAGGCGGCCATCGGGGAGATCGTCACGGCCGAGGAACTCGGCGGCGGGGACGTCCACTCAAGGATTTCCGGTGTGACGGACCACTTGGCCGAAAACGACGAGCATGCCCTGCAGATTGTCCGCGATATCGTCTCCACCCTGCCCAAGCCGGCCGCCCCGGCGTGGGACGTGGACACCACCGTCGAGCCCGTAGTGGAGCCGGGCGAGATCTATGGCGCCGTTCCCACGGACGTCAATGCGCAATACGACGTCCGCGAAGTCATCGCCCGGCTCGTGGACGGCTCGAGGTTCCACGAGTTCAAGAAGAACTACGGTTCCACCCTGGTGACCGGGTTCGCGAAGCTGCACGGCCACCCGGTGGGCATCGTGGCCAACAACGGCGTGTTGTTCAGCGAGTCTGCGCTCAAGGGCGCGCACTTCATTGAACTGTGCGACCAGCGCGGCATCCCGCTGGTCTTCCTGCAGAACCTTTCGGGCTTCATGGTCGGGAAGGACTACGAGCACGGCGGCATCGCCAAGAACGGCGCCAAGATGGTCACCGCCGTGGCCACCGCCCGCGTGCCCAAACTGACTGTGGTGATCGGCGGTTCCTTCGGTGCCGGGAACTACTCGATGTGCGGCCGGGCCTACTCCCCGCGCTTCCTGTGGATGTGGCCGGCGTCCCGGATTTCGGTCATGGGCGGGAACCAGGCCTCGAGCGTGCTGGCCACCGTCAAACGGGACCAGTACGAGGCCCGCGGCGAGGAATGGTCCGCCGAGGACGAGGAAGCCTTCAAGGCTCCCATCAAACAGCAGTACGAGGACCAAGGCAGCCCGTATTACTCCACCGCCCGGCTCTGGGACGACGGCATCATCGACCCCGCAGACACCCGGCGCGTGCTGGGCATGGCCCTGGACGTCGTCTCCCGCCAACCCCTGCCGGAAACCTCCTTCGGCCTCTTCCGGATGTGACCCCATGACAATCAACTCCTTCGACACCGTCCTTGTCGCCAACCGCGGCGAAATCGCCTGCCGCGTGATCCGCACCCTCAAGGCCATGGGCATCCGTTCGGTGGCGGTCTATTCAGACGCCGACGCCGGTGCCCGCCACGTGCGCGAAGCCGACGCTGCCGTCCGGATCGGCACAGCCGCGGCGGCGGACAGTTATCTGCGGATTGACGCGATCATCGAAGCTTGCCTGCAAAGCGGCGCCCAAGCCGTCCACCCGGGCTATGGGTTCCTCGCCGAAAACGTGGAGTTCGCCAAGGCCCTGGATGCCGCCGGTATCGCGTTCATCGGCCCGGGCATTGACGCCATCGAGATCATGGGCGACAAGATCCGGTCCAAGAACCACGTCATGTCCTACGGCGTCCCCTGTGTTCCGGGCATCGCCGAACCCGGGTTGAGCGACGAGGCCCTGATCGAGGCGGCGCCAGGCGTCGGCTTCCCGCTGCTCATCAAGCCTTCGGCCGGGGGCGGCGGCAAGGGCATGCACATCGTGGAGCGGCCCGAGGACATGGCGGCCACGCTGCTGACGGCCCGCCGCGTGGCGGCGAGCGCCTTCGGTGATGACACCCTGTTCCTCGAGCGGCTCATCCAGTCGCCCCGGCACATCGAGGTCCAGGTCCTCGCCGACAACCACGGCAACGTCATCCACCTCGGCGAACGCGAATGCTCGCTCCAGCGGCGCCACCAGAAAGTCATCGAGGAAGCACCGTCCCCCTTGCTGGAGTCCCTGGCAAATGGGGCAGAGGTCAGGGCCCGGATAGGCGAGGCCGCCTGCCAGGCTGCCCGGAGCGTCAAGTACAGCGGTGCGGGCACGGTCGAGTTCCTCGTCTCGGACCAGGACCCGGAGCACTTCTTCTTCATGGAGATGAACACCCGCCTCCAGGTGGAGCACCCGGTCACGGAAATGGTGACGGGCGTCGACCTTGTCGAATGGCAAGTGCGCATCGCCGCAGGTGAGGTCCTCACGGTGGCGCAGTCCGACGTCGTGCTTGACGGCCACGCGGTGGAGGCGCGCGTCTACGCGGAGGTGCCCGAACGCGGTTTCATGCCATCCATCGGCGAGATCGTGACGCTCCGGGAACGGGCAAGCAGCGATCCACACGTCCGCGTCGACTCCGCCATGCTTCCCGGACTGTCCGTCACCGGCGACTACGATCCTATGCTCGCGAAGGTCATTGCCTGGGGCCCGGACCGCAAAGCCGCGCTGGACACCCTTGACCACGCACTGGGGGACTACACGCTGCTGGGCGTGCACACGAACGTTGAGTACTTGCGGCTCCTGATCAACGACGACGACGTCCGCGCGGGCCGCCTCGATACCGGCCTGATCGAGCGCAAGCTGCAAGGGATGGAATTCCGTCAAGTGACCGACGTCGAGCTGATCGCCGCAGCGATGTTGAACCGCTCAGAACTGCTCGGACGTTCAGAACCGGCTCCGGCCGGGGCGGCAGCCCCCTGGAACACCGCCGATGGCTGGCGCGTCGGCGCCCCCGCTCCGTGGAAGACCACCATCGGACGTCCCGACGGCGGCCTGGCCACCGTGGGGCTGACTGTTGACGGGCCCGGCTTCACGGCGCGCGTGGATAACGGCGTCGAGCACTCTGCCGCCCTGCGACCGGGATCCGCCGGGCATGCGGTATTGGTGCTCGACGGCGTTGAGCACCAATTCGCGCACGGCTCACCGTCTCCGGGGCGTGAGGTGCGGGAACTTTGGCTGGGCAGCGACGGCTGGTCCTGCAGGCTGGAGATCCTGGACCGTGAGGCCCGGCTCCAACGCATCCTCGCGGGCATCCAGCGCGAAGAAGGCGCGGCGGATCCCGAAGTCCGGTCTCCCATGCCGGGAACCGTCGTTTCCGTTTCGGTGCACAACGGCGATCACGTGGAATCCGGCGACGTCCTCCTCTCCGTGGAGGCAATGAAGATGGAACACCAGCTGGTGGCCTCAGTGTCCGGCACCGTGCACCTCGCCAGCAAGACCGGGGACCTCGTCAAGGCCGACCAAGTCCTCGCCACCATCCATGTGGCGGCAGAACCCGCCCCTGAAGCCACAGCGGAACCGGCCCCTGAAGTTACAGCAGAAAACCAGAAAGACGAGGAAGTCTAGCCATGGCAAGTTTTGAACTCACCGAGGAATACCAGGACCTGAGCGACTCCGTCCGGGAATTCGCCGACGAGGTAGTGGCCCCGGTGTCCACCAAGCACGACGAGGAACACAGCTTCCCGTACGAGGTGGTCAAGCAGATGGGCGAGATGGGCCTCTTCGGACTGCCCTTCCCCGAAGAGTTCGGCGGCATGGGCGGGGACTACTTCGCGCTCGCCCTCGCGCTGGAACAGCTGGGCAGGGTGGACCAGTCGGTGGCGATCACCCTCGAAGCGGGCGTCTCGCTCGGCGCCATGCCGGTGTACCGCTTCGGCACCCAGGAGCAGAAGGAACACTGGCTGCCGCAGCTGACCTCGGCCGAAGCGCTCGCAGGCTTCGGCCTGACCGAGCCGGAAGCCGGCTCGGACGCTGGAGGCACCAAAACGCACGCCCACCTGGAGGGCGTCGGAGACGCAAAAAACTGGGTCATCAACGGCAACAAGGAGTTCATCACCAACTCCGGGACCGACATCACCCGGCTCGTCACCGTTACCGCAGTCACCGGGCAGCACGAACGCAAGGACGGGAGCATCAAGAAGGAAATCTCCACCATCCTGGTTCCCACCGACACGCCCGGTTTCACCGCGGAAAAGGCCTACAACAAGGTGGGCTGGAACGCCTCCGACACCCACCCGCTGACACTGAACAACGTCCGGGTACCCGAAGAGAACCTGCTCGGCGTCCGGGGACGGGGTTACGCGAACTTCCTGTCGATCCTGGACGAAGGCCGGATCGCCATCGCCGCGCTCGCCACCGGTGCGGCCCAGGGCTGCGTCGACTTGTCCGTGAAATACGCCAAGGAACGCATGGCCTTTGGGCAGAACATCGGCAAGTACCAGGCCATCCAGTTCAAGATCGCCCGCATGCAGGCACGGGCCCACACTGCGCGACTGGCCTACTACGACGCTGCCGCGAGGATGCTCGGCGGCAAGCCGTTCAAGACCGAAGCGGCCATCGCTAAGATGGTCGCAGGCGAGGCAGCCATGGACAACGCACGGGACGCCACCCAGGTGTTCGGTGGCTATGGCTTCATCAACGAATTCACGGTGGCACGCCACTACCGCGACTCCAAGATCCTGGAAGTCGGGGAAGGCACCACCGAGGTCCAGTTGATGCTCATCGCCCGCGAGCTGGGCCTTTAACCGTCAGGGAAGGTAAACGATGATTGACAAAGTTGTTGCCAGCGCCGCGGAAGCGGTGAAGGACATCCACGACGGCGCCTCTCTCGCCGTCGGCGGGTTCGGCTTGTGCGGTATCCCGGTGGCGCTGATCGATGCGCTCCACGATCAAGGCACCAAGGACCTTGAAACAGTCAGCAACAACTGCGGCGTGGACGACTGGGGCCTGGGCATCCTGCTGAGGGACGGGCGTATCCGCCGGACCATCAGTTCCTATGTCGGTGAGAACAAGGAGTTCGCACGGCAGTACCTTGCCGGCGAGCTTGAGGTGGTCCTCACCCCGCAAGGCACCCTGGCCGAGAAACTGCGCGCCGGCGGCGCGGGCATTCCCGCGTTCTTCACGGCGGCCGGCGTCGGGACACAGGTCTCGGAAGGCGGCCTTCCGCAAAAGTACGACGGCGACGGCAACGTGGCGATCGCGTCCTCACCCAAGGAAGTGCGCACCTTCAACGGCGCGGACTATGTCCTGGAGGAATCCCTGACACCCGATTTCGGACTGGTCCACGCCTGGAAGGGCGACCGGCACGGGAACCTCGTCTTCCATGCGACGGCCATGAACTTCAATCCGCTGTGTGCCATGGCGGCCCGGATCACCATCGCCGAGGTCGAGGAGCTTGTGGAACCCGGCGAACTCGATCCGCAACATATCCATACTCCGGGCATCTTCGTCCACCGGGTTGTGCTCGCACCGGACACCGAGAAGCGCATCGAAAAGCGGACCGTCGCGTTGACCCCAGCGTCCGCGTTGACCCCGGCGTCTGCGGGCTCAACCGAGCAGGCAGGAGCGTAGCCATGGAATCGAACATCACCCAGGATGTGCCGCCGCGTCCCGAGGCCGTCAGGCACGAGTACCGCCGCGCCGGTGCCGAACACCACGAGGGCAAAGGCTGGACGCGGAACGAACTGGCCGCCCGGGTAGCCCGCGAACTCAGCAACGGGCAATACGTCAACCTCGGGATCGGGATGCCCACCCTGATTCCGAACTACATCCCCGAGGGGGTCGAGGTGATCCTGCATTCCGAGAACGGGATCCTTGGCGTCGGCCCCTACCCGGCCGAGGACGCCGTTGACCCCGATCTGATCAACGCTGGCAAGGAAACTGTCACCGTCAATGCGGGCGCCGCGTTCTTTGACTCGGCTACCTCGTTCGGCATGATCCGCGGCGGACATGTGGACGTCGCAGTGCTTGGCGCGATGGAAGTCGCGGCCAACGGGGACCTGGCCAATTGGATGATCCCGGGCAAGATGGTCAAGGGCATGGGCGGCGCCATGGATCTGGTCTTCGGCGCCAAACGGGTGATCGTCATGATGGAGCACGTGGACCGCAACGGCAAGCCCAAGATCGTCAAGGAATGCTCGTTGCCCGTCACGGGGAAGGGCTGCGTGGACCGGATCATCACCGACCTTGCCGTGATCGATGTCGTCTCCGAGGGCGGAGTCTCCAGGCTCGTCCTGCGCGAGTTGGCACCGAATGTCTCTGCCGAGGACGTGGCCGCCGCGACCGGCGTCGAGCTTTTCGAAGAGGACCAGGAGTTGACTGTATGACCGCGGGCGCCGAGTCCCGGGTCCCCGAGCCGCGCATTATCGAACAGCGCGGGCTGTACTTTGAGGAGCTTGAGGAAGGTGTTGTCTACGCCCACAGGCCCGGGCGGACAGTCACTGAAACGGACAACGTCCTGTTCACTACGCTGACGATGAACACCCAGGCCCTGCACCTGGACGCGGCCTGGAGCGCCACGCAGCCCTTCGGGCAGAGGCTCATGAACTCGATGTTCACCTTGTCCACCATGGTGGGACAGTCCGTGACGCAACTGACCCAAGGCACCATCATCGCCCAGCTGGGCCTTACCGACGTGTCTTTCCCGCACCCGCTCTACCATGGTGACACCCTCTACACGGAGACTGTGGTCGCCGGGAAACGGGAGTCGTCCTCGCGTCCCGGGCAGGGCGTCGTGACCATGAAACACACCGGGCGCAACCAGGACGGCACGGTGGTGGCTTTGGCCACGAGGGCGTGCCTCATGTGGACCCGGACCGCGCATCTGGAGGCGCAACAGAGGACAATCAATACATGACCTTCACCATGGGCCCCGCTTTGCTTTTCTGTCCAGCCGACCGTCCGGAACGGTTCCAAAAGGCCGCCGAGCGTTCCGACGCCGTCATAGTTGACCTTGAGGACGCCGTCGCGCCCGCAGACAAGAAACGGGCCCGGGGCGCCATCCTCGCCCAGCTCGGCTCGGGTGGGGAGACCGCTGAACTCGACCCCAGCCGCACGATTGTGCGCGTCAATCCGGTGGGCACCCCGGACTTCGAGAAGGACCTGCACTGCCTCGCGCACACCCCTTACCGCACTGTCATGCTGGCCAAGGCCGAGACGGTCGAACAGCTGAAGGCACTTGAGGGCTACCACGTGATCGCCCTGTGCGAGACGGCCAAGGGAATTATCAACGCGAGCGAGATCGCCCAGGCACCCAACGTCGTCGCACTAATGTGGGGTGCCGAGGACCTGATTGCCTCCATGGGCGGCGCCTCGAGCCGCAAGGACGACGGCGGCTACCGCGCCGTCGCAACGCACTCCCGTTCCGCGGTGCTGCTCGCCGCCAAAGCCGCGGGCAAGGAGGCCATCGACGCGGTCTACGTCGACATTCCCGACCTCGCCGGTCTGGCTGTGGAATCCGCCGACGCCGTAGCCAGCGGATTCGGTGCCAAGGCCTGCATCCACCCGAGCCAGGCCGCAGTGGTCCGCGAAGCCTATGCACCCTCGCCGGAGGCAGTCGCAGGGGCCCGGGAACTGCTTGATGCTGCCGCTGCGGCTGGAACCGGCGTGTTCCAGCACAAGGGCAAAATGGTGGACGGACCCATCCTGAAACACGCTGAATCCACGCTGCGTAGGGCCCGGCTTTCCTGAAAGTTGTTCCGGCCCGGTCTATTGCCCGCGTCGTCGGGACGTTGGCAGGGACAACGGCGCGATGACCTCGTAGAGCTCCATCCGGATCCAGCGCTGGCCTGTTTCGCGGAACTCGGCCCTCGTGGCGAAGCGGTACAGGAAGCTGCGGGCCCGCACCCAACGCGGCCGTGCGCCGTCGAACGGGTCCCGGCCCAACAAGCGCAAGGTGGGCGGATCGGCGTCGAGCAGCTTGGCGAGGAACGCGTAGAACCATTCCTCGTGCACCGTGCGCAAGGGCAGGAACCACATCAACCAGTCCAGGCGCAGGTGGTACGGCGCCCATTGCCGGGGCAGCTGGTGGACGTCGCCGGGCTTGCCTTTGAAGCCGTATTCGCGCCAGTCGGCCTCATCGACGGGAACGTCGGCCTGGGTGCCTTCCACCACAATTTCCACCCGGTGGCGCGTCACCGTACCGAACGCCCCATAGGTGTTGACCAATTGCCAGCGGTTGAAACTGGCGTTCATGAGCTGTTCCCGCGAGAGCAGGTTGCGGACGGGCCAATAGCTGAGGACCACGAGGAGCACCGTCACCGCGAGTACGACGGCGAGCCACCACACCGGGGTCTGAGCCGTGGCAGGGTACCGCTGTTGCGGTATGAAGGGCAGCACAGCATGGGCCACCGGGTCGCTCACCGCGGCGAAGGCAAGCACGATCGCGGACCAGTTAAGCCATGCGAAGTTACCGGTCCCCACAAGCCAGAGCTGCGTGAAGACCACGATGCCTGCGGCGATGGTGGCCAGTGGCTGCGGAGCGAACAGGAAGAACGGCACCACCAGCTGGGCGAAGTGGTTGCCGAGCACTTCCATGCGGTGCAGTGGCTTAGGCAGGAGGTGCGCCTGGCGGCTCAACGGCCCGGGCATGGGCTGCGTCTCGTGGTGGTAGTACAGGGCGGTTAAATCACGCCACTCGCTTCCGCCATGGATCTTGATCATGCCCGCCCCGAATTCCAGCCTGAACAGCAGCCACACGAGCAGGACCAGGATGGTCTTCGGAGGGGGAGTCTGCTCCGAACCGAGGAAGGCCACAGTGAAGCCCATTTCCAGCAGCAGCATCTCCCAGCCGAAGCTATAGAAGGTCTGGCCGACGTTGACGATGGACATGTAGAGCAACCAGAGCGCCAAGTACGCCAGCATCGGGACCCATGGCGGGCCCAGCTGCGGCAGCCCGCCCACGAGCGCGAGGGAAAGGGCAAGCCCGGCAGCGCAAACGGCGCGGAGCAACGTGTCCGAATACTTCCAGCGGAACAGGCTGGGCCTGCGCAAGACCCTGGGGCCGTCCACGTACCTCGGGACAGGCAGGAGCCCGTGTTCGCCAAGGAGCGCGGGAAACTGGTTGAGGCTGGACAGGAACGCGATGAAATAGAGCGCGGCCGTGCCACGCTGGAGCACCTGCCGGGCGAATTCATAGTCCGGCGCCTCGAACCACGAGACCCAGTCCACAAACCAACGCTACGCCTGGGGTGCGGGATACTTAAGCAATGCAGCCGCGCAAAATCATCCTCCTCGGGTCCACTGGTTCCATCGGTACACAGGCGATTGACGTCGTCGACGCCGCTCCCCACCGGTTCGAGGTCGTGGCACTGAGCGCGGGCGGCGGGAATCTGGAACTCCTCGCCCAGCAGGCCGTCCATACCAAGGCCCAGGCAGTCGGCATCGCCTACGGCGACGCCCACGAACTCCAGAAACTCATCGCCGCCGCCGCCTCCGCCGCCGGTCTACGGAACTACGATCCGGCGATCATCACGGGACCGGATGCGGCCACCAAGATCGCCGCGATCGAAGCGGACGTCGTGCTCAACGGCATCACGGGGTCGATCGGCCTGGCACCGACGCTCGCAGCATTGAAGTCCGGCGCCATCCTGGCCTTGGCGAATAAGGAATCCCTGATCGTGGGCGGTGCGCTGGTGAAGGCCGCCGCGGCCGTTGACCAGATCGTGCCTGTTGATTCCGAGCATTCGGCCATTGCTCAATGCCTTCGCGCGGGAACCGACAATGAAGTTGAGAGGCTTATCCTGACGGCTTCCGGCGGACCTTTCCGGGGCCGCAGTCGGGCACAACTCCGCGGCGTCACCCCGGCCGAGGCCCTTGCGCACCCCACGTGGGACATGGGCCTGATGGTCACCACCAACTCGGCCAGCCTGGTCAACAAGGGCCTGGAGGTCATCGAAGCGCATCTGCTCTTCGACGTCCCGTTGGACAGGATCGACGTCGTGGTCCACCCGCAATCCGTGGTGCACTCCATGGTGGAGTTCGTGGACGGCTCCATCATTGCCCAGGCTTCTCCGCCGGACATGCGGTTGCCTATCGCGCTGGGACTCGGTTGGCCGGACCGCGTGCCCCGCGCCGCCAAGGCCTGCGACTGGAGCCAGGCCACGAGTTGGACGTTCGAGCCCCTTGACTCGGCGGCCTTCCCGGCCGTGGAGCTGGCCAAGGACGCCGCGAAGCAGGGGAGCACCTTTCCGGCGGTTTTCAACGCGGCCAACGAGGAAGCCGTTGAGGCCTTCCATGCCGGCCGGATCCGCTTCACCGACATCGTGGACACGGTGGAGTCCGTCCTCAGCGAACATTCAGGATCCTTGGAGCTGACAGTGGACTCTGTGTTGGATGCTGAGAGGTGGGCACGCACGCGCACCCATGATCGTTTAGCCAACAGCACCCTTTAGGAAGCAGTACTTAAGGCATGAATCCCGTCATTCTGTTCATTCTCGGAGTCGTCTTCGTCGCGATCGGCGTGGCCGTCTCCATTGCGCTGCACGAGGTGGGGCACTTGCTTCCCGCCAAGCTGTTCAAAGTGCGCGTCACGAAATACATGATCGGGTTCGGCCCTACCCTTTGGTCCACCCGGAAAGGCGAGACCGAGTACGGCGTCAAGGCCATCCCGCTGGGCGGCTACGTCGCCATGATCGGCATGTACCCGCCCAACAAGGAAGACGGCAGCGTCAGGCCGTCCAGCACCGGCATGTTCCAGACCCTGGCCACCGAGGCCCGGTCCGCTGCGCACGAGGAAGTTGGCCCGGGCGATGAGAACAGGGTCTTCTACAGGCTGCCGGTCTGGAAGAAGGTCATCATCATGCTGGGTGGACCGGCCATGAACCTGCTCATCGGCCTGGTGTTGACCGCGGTGCTGCTCATGGGTTTCGGCGTGTCCACGGCCACCACCACCATTGCCGAGGTGTCCAAGTGCCAGGTCAAGGCCGGCGAGACCGTCGATCCGAACTCGCCGAACTGCAAACTGACCCCGGCCGCAGTGGCCAAGCTCCAGCCCAACGACGTCGTCACCAGCTTTGACGGCAAGCCCGTGACGAGCTGGGCCGAAATGAGCGGCTGGATCCGGGCGTCCGCCGGCAAGGCCGTCCAGATCACCGTGGACCGCGGTGGCAAGAGCGTCACCACGCAAGTAACTCCCGTGCTCTCTGCGCGCCCCGTCATCGGCGCCAACGGCCTGCAGGCCAAGGGAGCGGACGGCAAGCCGTTGTACGAGGAAGTCGGGTTCCTCGGCATAGGTGCGCAGACCGCCATGGTGCCCCAACCGGCGTCGACCGTTCTTCCGATGGCCGGTGAGAACATCAAGCAGATCGCAGGAGTCATCCTCAACCTCCCCGCCAGGGTAGTCGGCGTGGCGCAAGCGGCTTTCGGCTCCGAACCGCGCGATCCCAACGGGCCCATCAGCGTGGTGGGCGTCGGCCGGGTGGCCGGTGAAGTGGCTGCCATGGATCAGGTTCCGCTGCAATCGCGCCTCAGCGCCCTCGTGGGGCTCCTCGCCGGACTGAATTTCGCCCTCGCCGTGTTCAACCTGGTTCCGCTCTTGCCGCTCGACGGCGGACACGTGGCGGGCGCGCTCTACGAGGGAGCCCGGCGTCGGATCGCCAAGCTGTTCGGCAAGCCGGATCCAGGCGCCTTCGACATCGCCAAGCTCCTGCCGCTCACTTACGTTGTGGCGAGTGTCCTGATGGCCATGAGCGCCTTGCTGATCTACGCGGACATCGTCAAGCCCGTCAACCTCTTCGGCTGATCCGGGTGATTCGGCTGATCCGGGTGCGCAGGAACTCCCGGTGGACGCCCCGGATTGGGCCGGGCCCTGAATTGGGGGGATAGGCTATCCATATGACTGTTTTCGCTGTTGAGTACGTGTACGACGCCGAGTCCGCCGAGGTGCGCGATGCGAACCGCCCTGCCCACCGCGCCTGGCTCGCCAGCCTCGCCGAGCAGGGAACCCTGCTGGCGAGCGGCCCTTACACCGACGGCGCGGGTGCGCTGCTGTTGCTCAAGGCCGCTGACGAGTCCGAGCTGAACGCGACGCTGAAGGAGGATCCGTTCGCCGCCGTCCAGGGGATTGCGGGCATCCGGACGTCGGAATGGAACCCCATTATCGGAATGCTCTCCGCCCACGCTTCCTAGCAGCGTGACCGGCCGGGGTCCTGACCCCGGCCCTACGATCCACCCATTTCAACCCAAGGAGTCCACGTGACCTCGGTCAGCCTGGGAATGCCGTCAGCCCCGCCCCCCGTTCTCGCGCCCCGCCGCAAGACCCGCCAGATCAAGGTGGGTTCGGTCGGCGTCGGCTCCGATTCACCCATCAGCGTGCAATCGATGACCACCACGCCCACCACGGACATCAACGCCACCCTGCAGCAGATCGCGGAGCTGACGGCGTCCGGCTGCGACATCGTGCGTGTCGCTTGCCCTTCAGCGGACGACGCCGAGGCGCTGCCGATCATCGCCCGTAAGTCCCAGATTCCCGTCATCGCAGACATCCACTTCCAGCCGAAGTACGTCTTCGCCGCGATCGAGGCCGGTTGCGCCGCGGTGCGCGTCAATCCGGGCAACATCCGCAAGTTCGACGACCAGGTGAAGGAAATCGCCAAGGCTGCCAAGGACCACGGCACCTCCATCAGGATCGGCGTCAACGCAGGATCCCTGGAGCCCGGCATCCTGAAGAAGTACGGCAAGGCCACGCCGGAAGCGCTCGTCGAGTCGGCCGTGTGGGAAGCTTCGCTGTTCGAGGAACACGGCTTCCACGATTTCAAGATCTCCGTCAAGCACAACGACCCGGTCATCATGGTTGCCGCCTACGAAATGCTTGCAGAAAAGGGCGACTGGCCCCTGCACCTTGGGGTAACCGAGGCCGGACCCGCCTTCCAGGGCACCATCAAGTCCGCAACGGCCTTCGGCGCGCTGCTGTCCCGGGGCATCGGTGACACCATCCGCGTGTCCCTCTCCGCGCCGCCCGTTGAGGAAATCAAGGTCGGCAACCAGATCCTGCAGTCCCTCAACCTGCGCCCCCGCAAGCTCGAAATCGTCTCCTGCCCTTCATGCGGACGCGCCCAGGTGGACGTCTATACGCTCGCCGAGCAGGTCACGGCCGGGCTTGAAGGAATGGAGATCCCGTTGCGCGTCGCCGTCATGGGTTGCGTCGTGAACGGCCCGGGCGAGGCACGTGAAGCCGATCTCGGCGTGGCCTCCGGAAACGGCAAGGGGCAGATCTTCGTGAAGGGCGAAGTCATTAAGACTGTCCCCGAGAGCCAGATTGTTGAGACACTGATCGAAGAGGCCATGCGTATCGCCGAAGAGATGGGGGAGGCCGATGGCGAAGATGCTGTCAAGGGTAGCCCCGTGGTTAGCGTCTCGTAACGAGACTGGCGCCGATGGGATTTCCGTCCGGGTGCTCGGCGCTGCCGACACCCGGGCCCTTCGCGTGCTCGCGATGGAAGACCCGGTAGCGAACGTCTTCATTCTGGCCCACCTCGATTCGTCGGGGAGCGCCGCACCCACTTCCGGGGGCGCGAGCGTCTTTGGAGTGTTCGACGGCGACGCCCTGGTAGGTGCCTGCTGGGCCGGCGCCAACCTGGTTCCGGTGCAATTGGACCCCGTACTGGCTTCCCGCGTTGCGGCGGTTGCACACCGGGCCGGACGGCGCTACGCCTCGATCTTCGGGCCTGCGGAGACCGTGCTGGCGCTCCATTCCCGTTTGGAGCAATTGGGGCATTTCGCCCACGAGGTACGGGCCGACCAGCCGCTTCTGGCGATCTCGGGGCCACCGGCCGTCGAAGCCAATCCGCAGCTCGGCTTCGGAAACATCGCGGATTTCGACCGGATCCTGCCCGCTTGTGCAGCCATGTTCGAAGAGGAAGTGGGTTATTCGCCCTTTCTCGGGAGCGAGGACTTCTACAGCCGCAGGGTGGCCGGACTAATCCGGCAAGGCCATTCCTTGGTGCACATCGACGCAGGCGGGACCGTGAAGTTCAAAGCCGAACTCGGGGCGGTGACGGCGCAGGCCACCCAGGTGCAGGGCGTTTGGATGAACCCGGAGTTCCGCGGCCAGGGACTCAGCGCCGGGTACATGGCGGGAGTGGTTGTCCTCGCCCAGCAGTTCGCGCCGATCACGAGCCTGTACGTCAACGAATACAACACCAGGGCGCGCGCCACCTACGAGCGGGTCGGCTTCCAACGCCTCGGAACCTTCGCTACCGTTCTGTACTGAGTAGCCCAACTGACTCGCATTTGTTGTCGTTTTGACGCCTCACAACGACAACTACTGCGAGCTAGTTGGGCGGAGTGAGCTCGCCCGTGAGGTAGTGCTGGACGTTCGGTGCGACGAGCCGCACCACCTCATCCTGGGAGGCCGAAGCCAAGGGCTCGAGCCGGACCACGTAGCGCATCAGCATGAGCCCCACCATCTGCGTCGCAACAAGGTTAGCGCGCATTTTCGCTTCCTCAGGGGAGCCCGGAAGCCCTGCCGTGATCCTGGAGAGTATGGTCCTCGCCACCATCTCGCGCAACAGGGCGGTCTTGGCCTTGGAACCGATCGTTCCCCTGACGAACGCGACAAGCCCGTGTTGCGCCGGGCTTTCCCACAGACGCACGACGGCGCGGACGATCGCCTCAGAGCGTTGCGACGGATCCAACGATTCGACGCCGGCAAGGACCTCGTTGGGATCCGCCGGGAGTTCGATGCTCTGGGCGAAGAGTTCGTCCTTGCCCTTGAAGAAGTGGTGGACCATGGCCGGGTCCACTTCGGCTTCGCGCGCCACTTGCCGCAGGCTCGTGCCGTCGAAACCGTGCTCGGCGAAGAGCCGGCGCGCTGTGGCCAGGATCAGTTCGCGGGAGTCGCTCCCGCCGCTGCGGCGTCCCCGCCGCAGGGGAGGCAAGGCCCCGCTCATGAGGTCCGCCGTCGGAGGGTGAACGAGGCAAGGACCAATACTCCCACTACGATCGCCGCCATGACCCCGGCATCCTGCCACATGGCCTGCGTCGCCTCGGTGTTGTCGGCGATCTGTTGGAGCGCGTCGACCGAAAACGTCAGCGGCAGCACATTGGAAATGCTCTCCAGGAGGCTGTTCATGTGGTCCCGGGCCACGAAGAGTCCGCACAACAGGATCTGCGGAATGACCACTACCGGCATGAACTGCACCGCTTGGAATTCGGTCCGCGCGAAGGCTGAGCACAAGAGGCCGAGCGCGACACCCAGCACTGCGTTGATGACGGCGATCATCACGACGTAACCCGGGCCACCCTTGATATCCAGATTGAAGATCCAGTAGGCCACGGCCGTGGCTACAAGCGATTGCAGGGCCGCCATGATCGAGAACGCCAACGCGTAGCCGAAGAGGAGATCCGCTTTGTGGATGGGCGTTGTCAGGAGCCGTTCCAGCGTCCCTGAAGTCCGTTCGCGCAACATCGTGATCGACGTGACCAGGAACATCACCACAAACGGGAAAATGGCCAGCATCATGAGTCCCACTCGGTCAAAGGTGCGCGGGAATCCGGGAGGCAGGGTTTCGTTCTCGAACAGATAGTAGACGCCCGTGAGCAGCAGGGCGGGAACCACCATGATGAGCGCGACGCTGCGGTGGTCGTGCCGCAGTTGTTCCAAAACCCGCCTGGTGGTCGCAAACATCATCCTTGGGTTCATGACGCCACCTGGCTTTCATTGGCACCCCTGCGGTTCGAAGTAACGTTCGTTTCCTGGATGACGTGCAGGAAGGCCTGTTCCAGATCGTTGCTGTGTCCCCGCTCGCTGAGTTCCGCCGGACTGAGCTGCGCCAGCAGCAGGCCATCGCGGAGCAGGAGCAACGAGGAACAATGCGAGGCCTCTTCCATGACGTGGCTGGACACCAGCAAGGTGGTGCCCGATACGGCCATCGCGGCGAACCGTTCCCACAGCTCGGCGCGCAGTACCGGATCCAAGCCAACCGTCGGTTCGTCGAGGACCAGCAGCTTCGGATGCGAGACGAGCGCGCAGGCCAGCGAAACCCGGCTGAATTCACCGCCGGAAAGGTCTGCAGTCTTCCGCCGCGCCAGTGATTCGAGCCCGACGGCGGCAATCGCCTCCGCGGTGTCGGCCGCCGAGACGCCGTGCATGGCTCCAAAATACCTGACGTTCGCCTCGACACTGAGGTCCGTGTAGACGCTCGGTGCCTGGGTGACGTATCCGACGTCGTGGCGCAATGACGGCGTGCCCGCCGGACGGCCCAATACTTCCACGCTGCCGGCCGTAAGGCGCTGGACTCCTACGATGCAGCGCATGAGGGTCGTCTTGCCGCTCCCGGAGGGTCCAAGCAAGCCCGTGATGCGCCCGGGCTCCACGGCGAAGTCCAAGCCGCGCAGGATCTTCTTGTGGCCGCGCGTGACGTGCAGGCCCTCCGCTGTGACCGCCGGGGGCGCAGGGGACATGCCTGGTGCGGGACTTCCCGCTGGGCTGTGGGACATCGCGGCCTCCGATTTATTCATCAGGTGATGAATAAAAGGTAAGTCCGATATGCAGGCCCGTCAACTGTGGGCTTCGGGGACGGATCTGTCCCCTTCGTTCTGCAACGCGGGGTCACTTACGGCCCATGTCGGACCTCCGGATGGGCGCTAAGTGACCCCGCGTTGTTCGTGGCCCATGCACCAACAAAATTTGATAAGTCCAAACCCTTGAAAAAAGTGTCCACCATCACATAAATTCAGAACCAGCCGTGTCGCTGGGGCGCGGGCGGTTTCAGAGAGGAAACACAAACCAAATGGCTGTAAGCGTTGATCCTTCGAAGGCATTCGAGAGGTCTGACTAAGCCTCCAGGACAGCGCCCGCGGCCGACCGGCCGCTGAGCCACGCCATGGCAGGATGACCAGCCGCCCAGCGGCCAGGGGCTTCTTCGCACCATGGCGTGGCTCATCTTCGTTTGGTGATGTGACTGCTTTGGGGAGGAACGCGGGGGACGGGCCCCGGCAGGTTCCCCGGCCACAAGCCGGTAGATTGGTACACAGTAGTTTTTGCCAGCTCTTGCCATAGAAACGGATTCTGACCCGTGGTCCTTCGCCTCTCCCAGCTGTTCCTGCGCACCCTGCGTGAAGATCCCGTCGACGCCGAAGTCGCAAGCCACCGACTCCTGGTCCGTGCGGGCTATATCCGCCGTGCAGCACCGGGCATCTACACGTGGCTGCCTTTGGGATTGAGCGTCCTGCGCAAGGTAGAGCAGATCATCCGCGAGGAAATGGCCGCCATCGGCGCCCAGGAAGTCCATTTCCCGGCGCTGCTGCCCCGGGAACCCTACGAGGCCACCAACCGCTGGACCGAATACGGCGAGGGGCTGTTCCGCCTCCAGGACCGCAAGGGTGCCGACTACCTTCTCGCCCCCACGCACGAGGAAATGTTCACCCTCCTGGTCAAGGACCTGTACTCCTCGTACAAGGACCTTCCCGTAAGCCTCTACCAGATCCAGAACAAGTACCGCGACGAAGCACGCCCCCGGGCAGGCCTCCTCCGCGGCCGCGAATTCATCATGAAGGATTCCTACTCGTTCGACGTCGACGACGCCGGCCTGGACGCGAGCTACGCGGCCCACCGCGCCGCGTACCTGAAGATCTTCGAGCGCCTTGGCCTTGAGGTCATCCCCGTAGCGGCCACGGCAGGCGCCATGGGCGGATCCAAGAGCGAGGAATTCCTGCACCCCACCGAGATCGGCGAGGACACCTTCGTGCGCTCGCCAGGCGGCTACGCGGCCAACGTCGAAGCCGTGACCACCGTGGTCCCGGCCGAGATCGACTTCAGCAACGCCCCTCCCGCACGCGTCCTGGACACCCCGGACACGCCCACCATCGAAACACTCGTGGCGGCTGCCAACCAGCTCGCTCCCCGCAGCGATTCCGACGGCGGCGCCTGGACTGCCGCCGACACCCTCAAGAATGTGGTCCTCGCCGTCACGCTGCCCACCGGCGAGCGCCAGATCGTGGTCATCGGCGTTCCCGGTGACCGCGCGGTGGACCTCAAGCGCGTCGAAGCCAACATCGGTGCCTTCCTGCCCATTGCCGGGGAGATCGGGCTGGAAGCGGCCAACGAGGAAGACCTCAAGAAGATCCCGGAACTCGTCAAGGGCTACATCGGCCCCGGCCTGGACCTTGGCGAAGCCGTTCTCGGGCTCGAAGGCACGTCCAAGTTGCTCTTCCTTGTTGACCCCCGGGTTGTTTCGGGCACCAGCTGGGTCACCGGAGCGAACGAAGACGGCAAGCACGTCTTCGGTCTCGTGGCCGGACGCGATTTCGCCTGGGATGGCGTCATTGAATGCACCGAGGTCCGCGCGGGAGACGAATCCCCGGACGGGTCCGGTCCCCTGGAGACTGCCCGCGGCATCGAAATGGGCCACATCTTCCAGCTCGGCCGCAAGTACGCCGAGGCCCTCGACCTGAAGGTCCTTGACCAGAACGGCAAGCAGGTCGTGGTCACCATGGGCTCGTACGGCGTCGGCGTGACCCGCGCCGTGGCCGCCCTGGCCGAGGCCAACAACGACGAGCGCGGCTTGATCTGGCCGCGCTCCGTGGCCCCCGCGGACGTCCACGTGGTCGCCGTCGGACGTGGCGAGGAAATCTTCGCGGCAGCCGAGAAGCTTTCCGCTGAACTCGAGGCCGCCGGCCTCGACGTGATTTACGACGACCGCCCCAAGGTTTCCCCGGGCGTGAAGTTCGGTGACGCCGAGCTCGTGGGCGTCCCCACCATCGTGGCGGTCGGCCGAGGCTTGGTAGACGGCGTTGTGGAGATCAAGGACCGTCGCACCGGTGAGGCCGAAAACGTTGCGGTCGAGAAGGCTGCCGACTTCGTGGTCAACGCCGTACGACAGAAGTGATCTCCGGCTTCGAGTCGGTCCAGCTCACCACGCTCATCATGATCGTGGTGGCTGGATTCGTTGCCGGCTGGATAGACGCTGTGGTGGGCGGCGGGGGACTGATCCAGCTCCCCGCCTTGCTCCTGGTTCCGGGGATCACCCCGGTCCAGGCGCTGGCCACCAACAAAATGGGCTCCATCTTCGGGACAACCACCAGTGCCGCCACCTACTACCGCCGGGTCGGCCCTGACCTCAGGACGGCCGTGCCCATGGCCGTGATTGCCCTCGCGGGCAGTTTCGGCGGAGCCGTGCTGGCCGCCAACCTCCCCGCGAGCGTTTTCAAACCCATCATCGTAGTGGCGCTCATCGCCGTCGCGCTCTTCACCGCGCTGCGGCCCAATGCGGGCGAGCTGACCGCCTTGCGCCACGACGGCCACACGCACTATGTGGTGGCCTGCGCCATCGGTGCGGTGATCGGGTTCTACGACGGCCTGATAGGTCCCGGAACCGGCTCGTTCCTGGTGATCGCCCTCGTCTCCGCCATGGGCTATGCCTTCCTTGAGGCCAGCGCCAAGGCCAAGATCGTCAACATGGCCACGAACGCCGGGGCCCTGTTGTTCTTCCTGCCGCACGGATCACTGCTGTGGGGCGTGGGCGCTGTGCTCGGCCTGTCCAACATGGCCGGCGGCTACCTGGGCGCACGGACAGCCGTGAAACAGGGCAGCGGCTTTGTACGGATCGTGTTCCTGATCGTGGTTGCCGCGTTGATCATCAAACTCGGCCTGGACGTCTGGAACGACTACTTCGCCAAGTAGTGTTCCGATTCCCCCCAGCGATGGCCGGAGGGATCCCGCGGGCGTAGCATGCACTCATGTGGGTCGATTCCGGCGACTATGAGCAGGCACTCGAACGGGCTTGGGAACACACCCGCGAGTGGTTGAGGGCCTTGCCTGGGCGGCCGGTACGGCCGAGTACTGCGGCCGATGACATCACGGCGGTCTTCGGCGGACCCCTCCCGGCCACCGGACTGGACCCGGCCGCGGTCATTGATTTCCTCGCCGAACACGCCGAGCCCGGGCTGATGGCCATGCAATCGGGGCGTTTCTTCGGCTGGGTCATCGGCGGTACGGTGCCGGCAGGCATGGCCGCGGACTGGATGGTTTCCGCGTGGGACCAGAACTCGGGCCTGCGCTTCGCCACACCGGCAACTGCCGGGATCGAAGAGGCTGCCGGTCGATGGCTCCTTGAGCTTCTCGGCCTGCCTGCCGGCTCCGACGTCGGATTCGCGACCGGCGCCAGCATGGCCAACTTCACGGCCCTCGCGGCGGCCCGATGGCGCCAGCTGGAAAGCGTCGGCTGGGATGTCAACGCCGGGGGACTCCAAGGCGCCCCGGAACTGCGTGTCCTCGTCGGAGCCGAGCGGCACGAGAGCCTTGACATGGCACTGCGTTTCCTGGGGTTCGGGGCACCCGAAGTTGTGGAGGCGGACAAACAAGGCAGGATCGATCCAGCCGCGCTGCGGGCCGTGTTGGAAGCCGGCTCCGGTCCGGCAATCGTGTGTCTTCAGGCCGGGAACCTGCATTCCGGAGCTTTCGATCCGTTCCTCGAGGCGATTCCGGCTGCGAAGGATCACGGCGCGTGGGTCCACGTTGACGGGGCCTTCGGCTTATGGGCAGCGGCCGTGCCGGGACTGCGGCATCTGGTCGAAGGCGTCGAGTTGGCCGATTCGTGGGGAACCGATGCCCACAAGACCCTTAACGTTCCATACGACGCCGGAATCGTGGTGGTACGCGACGTTGCCGCCCTGCGGTCCGCCATCGGCATGCACGCCGAATACTTGATGCAGGATGACCACGGCCCCGGCGACCCCATGGAAAAGGTGCCGGAGTTGTCCCGCCGTGCCAGGGGAGTGCCGGTGTGGGCGGCCTTGCGTTCCTTGGGTGGCGACGGCGTGCGGCAGCTCGTCGCAGGACGTGCGGAGTGTGCCGCGGAATTGGCCAGGCGGCTTGCCGGAGTGCCCGGCGTCGAGGTCCTCAACGACGTGGTGTTCACGCAGTTGTCCCTGGCCTTCGGTTCAGACGAGAGGACCCGCGCCGTGACGGACTTCATCATGGCCGACGGGAGGGTCTGGATGTCCGGTTCGCGCTGGCAGGGCAGGGACATCCTGCGTGTTTCGGTGACCAACTGGTCAACGGATTCGGCCGACCTGGACATCGCGGTTCAGGCCGTCAAAGACGCTCTGGAGGCCACCGGCTAAGCCGGCGCCTGGACGACCCGGCGCCCCGGAGCTAAGTCGAGGCGGCCAGTCCCGGTTCGGGTAGATCGTGCGCGGCGGGCAGCCCGTCCAGGGGCCGTCCTGCGAGGGTGCTGGCAACCCACAAGGAGCGTGCCAGATCTCCCTCATGCCGTGGTTTTCCGGCATACCCCTGGGCGTTTTCGACCTCGCGGACCAGGCTCCATTCCCGGGCGGCTTCGCCGTCCAGGCCGGCAGCGCTGCTGAAATCCGCGCAGCGCTCCAGGAGAGCAACTTCCGGAGCGGTCGTGGAGAGATCGCGGATACGGTTCCACAGGATCGGGGCGACGGCGAATTCTGCTTCACCGATCATCGGTTGCGGATCGATCGCTACGTATCCGCGTTGTCCGCTGGCCCGGGCGCCGTTGCGAGGGCCACGGAGGGCGCCATTGAGGTGGGGGAGGATATTCATGAAATGCAGGTCGCAATGCACCAGGACATCCCTGCCCGCCCGGCGCCCGACAGCGCCCCGCGTTTGGCATACCTCCAACGCGGCTTCGAGGAGCCAGCGGGGGAAAGGGCGGCCAAGTCGCTCCCAGTCGGCAGGCAGTTCATCGCTCCAGCGCTCGGCACGGGCCGCTATGTGCTCGAACTCCTTCCATTCCGGCCGATCGTCCGGCTCGATGCTGAGTTCCCTCATGAGCGATCCCCAGACGTCGCGGGCGTCGTCCATCGGGGCGCTCTGCAGCCAGCTGACGGCGTCGAGCCGCTCCAGGAGCATCGCGCAGGAGGCAGCATCGGCGTCGAGCAGCTTGACGGCCCCGGTACCGGCCCACAGGTCCAGCGCATGCCGTTCGACGAGGGCCTCCTCGTGCGGGAACGCAATCTTGAGTACCGCACGGGCGCCCTTGTGGAGGACCGGAATGACGATCCCGCCGTGGCCGTTCCATGGTTCCGCGCCAGGTTCCAGGTCCACGGACAGCTGCCAGCGTTCCAAGCTGGCGTCGATCAGCCCGGGCAGCCCTGAGAGCCACGCCCGCCCCTCCGCTGTGCGGGAGTAGCGTGCCTGGAGGTCGCCAGGGATGGAAACGAAGGTAGTCATCACTGTCAGCCTACCCAAGCCGGTCCGGGAGCGGTTCAGACCACTCCGGAGGAGCCCAGGAGGCTTCCGATGAAGAACGTCGCGGCAAGCGCAAGGGCTCCGCCGATGACGACGCGCAGGGCGGCCCGGGTCTTCGAGCTGCCGCCGATCCATGCTCCTATCGCTCCGGTGATTGCCAGCGCGAGCAGCACGGAAATGAAGGTCAGCGGTACACGCAGCCCCGGGGGCGGGAGCAGGATCGCGAGCATGGGCAGCACCGCGCCGAGGGTGAAGGCAATGGCGGAGGCGAAGGCCGCATGCCACGGGCTGACGATGTCGTCCTCGTCGATGTTCAATTCGGCGGAAAGGTGTGCGGCCAGGGCGTCGTGCTCGGTCAACTCCGCGGCCACCTTCCGCGCGGTTTCAGGCCGCAGGCCCTTGGCCTCGTAGATCGCAGTCAATTCGGCCAGCTCTTCTTCGGGTTCCTCGGCAAGCTCCCGGCGTTCCTTCTCGATGAGCGCCTTCTGGCTATCGCTTTGGCTGCTGACGGATACGTACTCGCCGAGTGCCATGGACACCGCGCCGCCCACGAGTCCGGCTGCTCCGGCAGCGAGGATGGCGCCGGTGTTCGTCGTGGCGCCGGCGACGCCGACCACGATGGCGGCAACGGAGACGATTCCGTCATTGGCGCCAAGGACCCCGGCCCGGAGCCAGTTGAGCCTGTGGGCGAGGTCGTTGGCGTGTGGTTCGTTCTCGTGCAGGGCTGCAGTTTCGATGGAAGCCATGGTACAAGCCAAGCACTTGGAAACTGCTGCCGCCAGCAAAGAAAGGCTTTCCTATGGAGCCGGGGTGGCGGTCGGCAGCGGGGGCAGCGCCGTGTTGTCGATCGAAAGTCCGGCGAAGGGGCCAACCGGAGTTCCCCAGGCCTGGCTGCGTTTTGCGGTGTCGACAAGCCCGTCAATCGCCCATTGGCGCGTCCCGCCCTCCGATAACGCCACGAGATCGGCGTAGGCGGTGAGCGAGCTGGCCTCCATGCTTCCCAGTGCCAGTCCGGGTTTGGCGGCGAAAGTGGCAGGCAGGCGATAGCCGGCCTCCAGCGGAGGCGTGGCGATGCAGTGCAGCCGGCCTTGGGCCTCCGCTCCCCGGAGCAGCTCCTGATGGCGCGCCAACCAGGCGGCCGCCGTCACCGATGCCTTCGCGTCCAGCTTGGTCAGGGCCACTTGGTAGGCGTAGATCGCCTCTTGTTCGGAGCTGACGACGGCGGCAAGGGCTGCGGGCAGATCGGCCTTGGTGGGCGCCGTTCCGGGTGCCGGTGCCGTCGACGTGCCCGCAGGGGCAGGGCAGCCCGGAGGTGGTGTCGGGGCCGTACCCGTCTCAGCCGGAGTCGCCGGTAGCGGCAAGCCCCAGGCCGCGGCCAGCCGCGATGACTCAAGCAGTTGGGCGGTCCCGACGGCGGCAAGCAGCCGGGCCATGCCGCCGTCGGCGTTCGCGGCGTCCGCCAAGCGACGGGAAGCGCTCGAGGCGAGCGCGGAGACAAAGCCGGCCCGCGTTGGGCGGTCCCGGGTGGCGCCGGGACCCGGGGAAGCCGCAGGGGTATTCGACGCCGAAGGGCTGGAAGGTTGCAGCAGCGCCCGTGCCTGGCTTGTCAGCAACATCACAGTGTCCGTGCTCTCCAGGAGGGATGCGCTGGCGAGGAGTGTCTCGGTCGAGGAGAGCGCTTCAAAACGCGCAGTTTCGGAAAAGGGCACCGCCTGGGGCCTTACGGCGTCCCGCGGGACAAGCACGGCGCCGACGCCGAGGACGAGTACTGCGAGGAAAGCCAGCAGGAGGGCCTTCATCCAGCCATGGCTCCGTGGTTTCTCAACAGTCTCGTGGTTCACAACAGACTATGGTGTCACGCTCACGGACAAGTTGCGTCCCTGCGGAGGGGGCCCTGTGCACCATGCCGCCGCAAATGTCGTTAAGCTAGTAGTCACAACATCATCTATCGGGAGGCGGCTGGCCAGTGAGTCATTCGGAAGCCACGACTTCAACAGACCAGGCTGGAACGGATCCGACGAGTCCAGCACAACACGAGGTCCGCAACCCCGAGGAGAGCAGGCTGAAGGCGCTTCTGGAGCCTGCGGTCCTGGCGAGCCGGCTCTATCTCGAGGATGTTGCCATCCACGTTGCCGGTTCGCACCGGGTAGTCCACGTGGTCATCGACCTGCCCCAGGAGGAGACCGGGGGCGTCAGCCTGGACGTCATCGCGGAAATCTCCCGCGCTCTCTCGGACATCCTGGACAACGATCCAGGCACCGACGGCCGCCCCTACGACCTTGAGGTCTCCTCGCCCGGCGTCGGCCGGCCCCTCACGGAGCCCCGCCACTGGCACCGGGCCCGCGGACGCATGGTCAAGGTCAACGTGATCCAGGGAGAGAACCTGACGGGCCGTATCCAGTCCGTCGACGACGACGGCGTCACTCTGGTTCCCGAGCAAGAGGTCAAGAAGGGCATGAAGCCCAAGCAGGGCGAACCCGTGAAAATTCCTTTCGACAGGATCCGCCAAGGAAAAGTCGAGATAGAGTTCAGCCACCTCAACGAGGCCGCGCTGGAAGACGAGTACAACGGACCTTCCGAGGAGGCCTAATGGATATTGACATGAGTGCGCTGAGACTCCTGGAGCGTGAGCGTGAAATCCCGCTGGACCTCCTGATTCCCACCATCGAGCAGGCGCTGCTGGTGGCCTACCACAAGACGCCGGGCGCTTTCGAAAAGGCCCGTGCCGAGCTGGACCGCAAGAGCGGGCACGTGACCATCTGGGCTACGGAAATCGACGACGACGGCGAAGCCATCGGCGAGTTCGAGGACACTCCTGCGGGATTCGGCCGCATCGCGGCGAGCACCGCACGGCAGATCATCCTGCAGCGCCTGCGCGACGTCGAGGACGACAACGTCCTTGGCGAATTCAAGGGCCGTGAAGGTGAACTCGTTGCCGGGCTGATCCAGCAGGGAAACAACCCGCACATGATCCAGGTGAACCTCGGTTCCGTGGAAGCCCTGCTGCCGCCGCCCGAGCAGGTGCCGGGGGAGAAGTACACCCACGGCAACCGCCTGCGCGCGTTCGTGGTGGACGTCCACCGCGGCGCCAAGGGACCCTCCATCACGCTGTCGCGTTCACACCCGGGCCTCGTCCGGAAGCTTTTCGAACTGGAGGTCCCGGAGATCGCGGACCGTTCCGTCGAGATCGTGGCACTGGCACGCGAGGCCGGTCACCGCACCAAGATGGCCGTCAAAGCCAACACCCCCGGCATCAACGCCAAGGGTGCCTGCATTGGTGAAATGGGCTCCCGCGTCCGCGCAGTCATGACCGAACTCAACGACGAAAAGATCGACATTGTCGACTTCAGCGACGATCCGGCGACCTTCATCGCCAACTCCCTGTCGCCGTCGCGCGTGAATTCGGTCACTATCACCGACGAAGCCACGCGCTCCGCCCGGGTGGTTGTTCCCGATTACCAGCTGTCCCTCGCCATCGGCAAGGAAGGCCAGAACGCGCGCCTCGCAGCCAAGCTGACCGGCTGGCGGATCGACATCGTCTCCGACGCCACTCCGGCCAAGGGCAACTGAACACACCAAACCATGCCGGGCCCCGGATCCTCGCACTTTGCGGATTCGGTGGCCGGGCCCTCGGGGGCTTAGAATAGATGGAACCGGGCCTATGCCCGGTATCCGTGCGCTTTGGCGTGCTCGCGGCTTGTGGGGCAACAACCTCCAACAAGGCAAGGGCGCGCGCCGAGCAAAGCAGAACCGCAGAAGACAGGTAAAGACACTGAGGCAGGTTGATACACCCAGTGACTGAACTGCTTCACACCAGGCACCAGCCTGTGCGCACCTGCATCGGATGCCGGAAACAAGGCAAGCGGAGCGAGTTGATCCGGCTTGTCGCCGAAGGCGGCGGGTCACCCGTCGTCCTGGTGGATGAACGAAGCCGGATGGCTGGCCGGGGTGCGTGGCTGCACCCCAGCACCACATGCCTGATGCTGGCAAGCAAACGGCGTGCTTTCGCAAGGGCCCTCGCGGGCGCAAGTGAAATCACCGCCGTCGAAAGCTACCTGGCGGCAGTCATACCCCCTGCGGACACCCCGTGAAAGCAGGAAAACCGTCCAAACCTGAAAGCGGGTCAGAAAACTGATGGAAACCCGATGAGTTCCCAGCGATGAGTGCGCAACGATGACAACTTTGTTGCGCTCTGCACAGGGCCTATCCGCCGCATTCGCGGCAGGGGCCCGCAGTAAGAATTAGACGGTTCGTGCCTGGCTCGGTGCGGACCGAGACAGGAGAAATGTGGCCAAGGTCCGCGTACATGAGCTCGCCAAAGAGCTCGGTATTACTTCCAAAGATGCAGTGACAAAACTGCAGGAATTGGGCGAATTCGTTCGCTCCGCCTCATCAACAATCGAGGCACCCGTCGTGAAGAAGCTTCGCGACGCCTACCCGGGTGCAGGCGCTGCAAAGGCGGCTGCCCCGGCAGCACCTCGCATGGCAGCCCCCGCGGCACCCGCCGCACCCCCAGCATCCCGCCCGGCTCCGGGCCCCGCTGCGCCCAAGGCTCCGGTTCCCGCCCCCAAGGCTGAGACTCCCGCCCCGGCAGCGCCTGCGGCTCCCGCGGCTGCAGCAAGTCCTGTTTTCGCCAAGCCGGGCGCCCGTCCGGCACCCAAGGCCGAAGCCCCTGCCCCGGCACGTCCGGGCAGCCAGGCACCCCGGCCCGGCGGCCCCCGTCCGGGCAACAACCCGTTCGCGACCTCGCAGGGCATGCCCCGCGGCCGTGGCGACGGCGAGCGTCCTCCCCGTCCGGGCAACAACCCCTTCGCAACATCGCAGGGCATGCCCCGTTCCGGTGGCCGCACTGACGGCGAACGTCCCGGCGGTCCGCGTCCCGCGGCCGGCGCAGGCGGTCCCCGTCCCGCAGCCGGTTCCGGTGGTCCGCGTCCGGGCGCCCCGCGCCCCGGTGCTCCCCGTCCGGGCGCTCCGCGCCCCGCAGGTGGCGCCGCTGGAAACCGTCCCAGCCCGGGCATGATGCCCAACCGCACCGAGCGTCCCGCTCCCGGCGGCGCAGGCCGTCCGGGTGGCGCTGGCCGTCCCGGTGGTGGCGGCCCCGGCCGTCCGGGTGGCGCTCCTGGCGCAGGCACCGGTGGCGGAGCTCCCGCCGGCGGAGGCTTCGGCAAGGGTGGCCGCGGACGCGGCGGTACCCAGGGTGCCTTCGGCAAGGGTGGCGCAGGACGCGGCAAGCAGCGCAAGTCGAAGCGTGCAAAGCGTCAGGAACTGGAGCAGATGAGTGCTCCGTCGCTGGGCGGCGTATCCGTACCCCGCGGCGACGGCAACACCGTGGTCCGGCTCCGTCGTGGCTCGTCCATCACGGACTTCGCCGACAAGATCGAGGCGAACCCCGCCGCACTGGTCACCGTTCTGTTCCACCTCGGTGAAATGGCAACGGCTACGCAGTCGCTGGACGAAGACACCTTCGGCCTGCTGGGTGTTGAACTCGGTTACCAGATCCAGGTAGTTTCCCCGGAAGACGAAGAGCGCGAGCTCCTCGACTCCTTCGACATCGACCTTGATGCCGAACTGGAAGCCGAAGGCGACGACGTCCTCGAACCGCGTCCCCCGGTTGTCACTGTCATGGGTCACGTTGACCACGGTAAGACCCGACTGCTCGACGCCATCCGGAAGACCAACGTGGTTGCCGGCGAACACGGCGGCATCACGCAGCACATCGGTGCCTACCAGATCAGCCACATCCACGAAGGCGTTCCGCGCGACATCACCTTCATTGACACCCCCGGTCACGAGGCGTTCACCGCCATGCGTGCACGTGGTGCCAAGGTCACCGACATCGCCATCCTGGTTGTCGCAGCCGACGACGGCGTCATGCCGCAGACGGTGGAAGCACTCAACCACGCACAGGCGGCCAACGTGCCGATCGTCGTCGCGGTCAACAAGATCGACAAGGAAGGTGCGAACCCGGACAAGGTCAAGGGCCAGCTCACCGAGTACGGTCTGGTTCCCGAAGAATACGGTGGCGACACCATGTTCGTTGAGGTCTCTGCCCGCCAGAACATCAACATCGATGAACTGATCGACGCCGTCCTGCTGACCGCAGACGCCGCTTTGGACCTGCGCGCCAACCCGGACAAGGACGCTCGAGGCATTGCCATCGAAGCGAACCTGGACAAGGGCCGCGGTTCCGTGGCCACCGTCCTGGTCCAGTCCGGTACCCTGGCCGTTGGTGACACGATCGTGGCCGGTACGGCCCACGGCCGCGTCCGCGCCATGTTCGACGAAGACGGCAACGCCCTCGACGTCGCGCTTCCGTCCCGTCCGGTCCAGGTCCTGGGTCTGTCCAACGTACCGCGTGCAGGCGACACCTTCCTGGTGACCTCCGACGAGCGTACGGCCCGCCAGATCGCTGAAAAGCGTGAAGCAGCCGACCGCAACGCGGCACTGGCCAAGCGTCGCAAGCGCATCAGCCTGGAAGACTTCGACCAGGCAGTTGCCGCGGGCAAGATCGACACCCTCAACCTCATCCTCAAGGGTGACGTTTCCGGTGCCGTCGAAGCCCTCGAAGACGCACTGCTCAAGATCGACGTCGGCGACGAAGACGTTCAGCTGCGGGTCATCCACCGCGGTGTGGGTGCCATCACGCAGAACGACGTCAACCTCGCCACGGTGGACAACGCCATCATCATCGGCTTCAACGTCAAGCCCGCAGAGCGCGTGGCCGACCTTGCCGATCGCGAAGGCGTGGACATGCGCTTCTACTCCGTCATCTACTCGGCAATCGATGACATCGAGCTGGCCCTCAAGGGCATGCTCAAGCCGGAGTACGAGGAAGTCCAGCTCGGTACCGCCGAGGTCCGCGAAGTCTTCCGTTCTTCCAAGTTCGGAAACATCGCCGGTTCCATCGTGCGCTCGGGCGTCATCCGCCGTAACACCAAGGCACGCGTCAGCCGCGATGGCAAGGTCATCGGCGACAACCTCACCGTTGAGACGCTCAAGCGCTTCAAGGACGACGCCACCGAGGTCCGCACGGACTTCGAGTGTGGTATCGGTCTTGGCTCGTACAACGACATCAACGAAGGTGACATCATCGAGACCTTCGAGATGCGCGAAAAGCCGCGCGTCTAAGGTGTCCTCAGGCCGGTGCTGCTTTCGGGCGGCTCCGGCCCGTTCCGCCGATATGGGGGCCCCGCCCCTTCGCTGGGTGGCAAAGGATCTGCGATCCTTTGCCACCCAGCTTCGGCAGGCCCGATGCCACTCCCGGGCCCCCATATCGGCTCCAGGGGCCTCGGTGGGTATCTCGCCGTTCGCTTCCTGTCTTCTCGACTTGTGGCATCTCTAGACTTAAGTACGCACGTTGCCCTATCGCCGTCGTACGCAATTTTTATTAGGAGTTGAAATGGCTGATCCGGCACGCGCTGCCAAGTTGGCGCAGCGGATTAAGGTTGTTGTTGCTGAGGCACTGGGCCGGCGGATCAAGGATCCGCGGGTTGAGGGCATCACTATTACGGATGCCCGCGTCACCAACGATCTTCAGCACGCCACCGTGTACTACACCGTCTTCGGTGACGAAGCCGCTCATTCGGATGCTGCTCGGGCGTTGGAGAAGGCCAAGGGTGTTTTGCGTCAGGAAGTGGGCCGCAACATCACGGTGCGGCTGACTCCTACCTTGGAATTCGTTGCCGACCTTATTCCGGTCAATGCCTCGAACCTTGAGGAGCTGTTGCGCACCGCCAAGCAGCGCGACGCCGAGGTGGCCGCGCTGGCCGCCGGCGCCAAGCACGCCGGCGATGCAGACCCGTACAAGAGCGATGCCGTGCAAGACGCGGACATCGACGAAGACGACTTTGATGAAGAAGACATCGACCTCCGTGCCGATGAAGACATCGACGAAGACGGCGGCAAGTAGTCCAGCATTTACCGGACGGGACCGGATCAGCAGCCCTTAGGGCTGCAGGATTCGGTCCTTCCTGTTTAACCCCTGTTTAACCCCTGTTTAACCGTGAAAAGCCGCGCCAAATTGACGGGCCGTCGCTAAGATCGGAGCATGTCGGCGCACGATGCAGCTCAGAGTCCCGAAGACTACCTCGAACACGCCCTGCGGCTCGCGGTGCAGAACGTCGCCGACGGCGGCGGCCCTTTCGGCGCCGTCGTGGTTACCCCGGACGGTCGGCTCCATGATGGCGTCAACCGGGTCACCCGCGACAACGACCCCACAGCGCACGCCGAAGTGGTGGCCATCAGGCGGGCTGCGTCGGAACTTGGAAGCTTCAATCTCAGCGGCTCGGTGCTCTACTCAAGCTGCGAGCCGTGCCCTTTGTGCCTCTCGGCAGCCCTATGGGGCCGCGTGAGCCGGGTCTACTTTGCCGCGGATCGGCATGGGGCTGCAGCCGCCGGCTTCGACGATGCGGTGTTCTACGAATATTTCGACGGCAACAGGCCTGAACTGCTGCCCGTCCAACACACGGAGGTCGCCGCGTCGGAGGCTCCTTTCGAGGCCTGGCGCGGGCACAAAAACCGGACCAAATACTGAAACCGGCCGCCGCCAGCCAAACCGCCGCCAGCCAAACGCCGGCCCCTAAACGCGTTCCGGAAGCCGCCCGACGCCGTCGAGCAGCTGCTGGTGATCACCGCACAACGCGATCCTGATCCAGCCCTCGCCGATGGAACCGAACGCGGTGCCCGGCGCGACGGCCACTCCGGAATCCTCGAGGAACCGGTGCACCCAGGTACGCACGTCGCCGCCGCTCACATGCGAGACGTCCGCCCAGAGATAGAAAGCTCCCTGCGCGCCCAGGAAGGGAATACCCTTCTCCGCAAGCACCGCCGAGGCGGCGTCGCGGTTGGAACGGTAATGCTCCCGTGCGGTGTCCACATAGTCCTGCGGGCCGGTCAGCGCAGCGACCGCAGCGTATTGGGAAGGCGAAGCCACGCAGGAAACGATCGCTTCCATGACGTTGTTCATCTTCCGTTCCAGGCCAGGCGGGCAAATGAGCGCGCCGATCCGCAGCCCGGTGAGCCCGTACGTCTTGGACAATGTCAGGGACGTGAAGACGCGTGCCTCTCCGGGAACAGTGCTGTCGAAGCGGGCGGGGCTCGTGTGTGGAACGTCGAAGGTGAAGGCTTCGTAGCATTCATCCGAGATGATCCACAGATCGTGTTTGACGGCCAATTCCACGAGCTGGCGCGTCGTTTCCTCGCAGATCACCGCGCCCAGGGGATTGGACGGCGAATTCAGGACCAGCACCTTCGTGCGGGGCGTGATCAGCGCCTCGATGTCCTCGATGCGGGGTTGGAACTCGTGCTCGGGATAGAGCGGATACCGCACCGGGACGGCGTTCAGCAAATGGCTCGTCATCGCAAAAGTAGGGTAGCCCGGGTTGGGAATCAGGATCTCGTCCCCGGGGGAGAGGAGCAGGCTCATCGCGAAGTGCAGCCCCTGCTGGGCTCCGTCCACGACGTACACGCGCTCCGCCCCCAGATCCACTTTGTTGTGGGCACGGAACCGATCGGCGAAGGCTTCACGCAGCGCAGGGATCCCGGCATTGGGGGTGTAGTTCGTCTCGTCCCTCTCCAGGCATGCGATCCCCGCGTCCAGGATGTGCCGGGGCAGCGCGAAGCCGGGCTCGCCGATGCTGAGGACAATCGCCCCCGGGGTGCCCCACGCGGCCTCGGTGATCTCGCGGATCTGGTTGACGGGCACTTCGCGGACGTGTGCGGCAAGCTCAGGCATGGGAGCCATCTTAGCCGCGGTCCCGGACCGTTCAGGGAAGGGCCGGGCCGCAGGATGCATGCCTCGGCGCGGATATACTGGGAGGCGTGCTTTCTGGACTGGTAATCGTTGACAAGCCGCAAGGATGGACCAGCCACGACGTGGTTGGACGGATGCGGCGACTGGCCGGTACCCGGAAAGTGGGCCATGCGGGGACCCTGGACCCCATGGCAACCGGGGTGCTCGTGCTTGGCATCAACAAGGCGACTCGACTGCTGACGTACATTGTCGGCACCTCCAAGACGTACTCCGCGACCATCCGGCTGGGCGAATCAACCATCACGGACGATGCCGAAGGCGACATCACCGAAAGCCGCAGCGCCGCCGGGGTCACCGAAGAGGCCATCAGGGCCGGCGTCGCGCAGCTCAGCGGCGAGATCCAGCAGGTTCCCAGCAGCGTCAGCGCCATCAAGGTCAACGGCGAACGGTCCTACGCGCGCGTCCGTTCGGGGCAAGAGGTCAAGCTCGCCGCCCGGCCGGTGACCATCCACCGTTTCGAGATCCACGCCATCCGGAGGGTCGACGACGGCAGGGTGGTAGACATCGACGTGACCGTCGAGTGCTCCTCAGGGACCTACATCCGCGCGCTGGCACGCGACCTCGGCGAGGCTCTCGGCGTCGGCGGCCATCTCACGGCGCTTCGCCGCACCCAAGTGGGGCCGTACTCCCTGGAGCAGGCCCGCACCCTCGAACAGCTTGCCGAGGAACTCGAAGTCCTCGACATGTCCGCCGCCGCCCGCGCGCTCATGCCCAACCGGGAGTTGAGCGACGCCGAAACCACCGAGATCTCCTTTGGCCGCAGGATCGCCGCGGGACCCGCAGCCGGCACGGCCGACGCGGCCACCGCCGAGAACCCGGCGGCCGCGTTCTCGCCGGCAGGGGAGCTGGTGGCGTTGTTGGCCGATGCGGGGAGTTTCGCCAAGCCTGTCCTGGTGTTCGCCCCCGACAACGAAAAGCAGGCCAACTAGCCATGGATGGGTACTTTTACGCCGTCCTGGTAGTGGGCCTGCTGTCCACCATCATTTGCGTCGTGGCAGGCATCATGAAAAAGGCCCCCAACGACGTCACCATACTGTCCGTCGCCGCCGTCGAACTCGTCCTGCTGGTCTACCTGGTGGGCTCGATCATCCGCGTCGCGATGGGTGAAAAGATCGCGGGGGAACCCTGGGAATTCTGGGGCTACATCATTACGGCACTGATCCTCCCCGTCGTCGCGGTCTACTGGTCCATCCTGGAACGGACCCGTTGGAGCAATTTCGTCATGGGCGCCGTGGGCGTCACCGCGTTGGTCATGGCGGCCCGCATGAACCAGATCTGGTACTGACATTGGAAGAAGCACAAGAAGTGACTGTTGAAACCACCGGCAAGAAGAACCGGGACACCCGCAACACCGGGCCCGGGAGGCTGCTGATCGCGGTCTACGCGGTTTTCGCGATCTCTGCCACCGCCCGTGCCGGCTACCAGATCCTGACCAAGTTCGCGGATGCTCCCTTGGCCCACATCCTCTCGGCCTTCGCCGCCGTGGTGTACATCGTGGCCACAGTCTCCCTCGCGAAGCCGGGCCGCACATGGTTCAAGGTATCGCTCGCGGCCGTCCTCGTGGAGATGGTCGGAGTGGTGGTGGTTGGTGCCATCAGCCTTTTCGATCCTGTGGCTTTCCCGCACGACACCGTGTGGTCCTTGTTCGGACGCGGATACGGCTTTGTGCCGTTGATCCTGCCGGTCCTGGGCCTGTTGTGGCTCTACCGCCGGCGCCCGGCACGGCTCCCGCACTAGAAATCAGGGCCCTGCCACCCTGGCATGCCAGCCCCGGGATAGCGGGTAACCTTAGAGAATTCCGGCGCCGGACCAGGTCGCCGGGTAGCGAATACCAGCAGTAAAAGGCGAGGTTGATGGTCCACATCTGGAACGATCCCACCGAGGTCCCCGAGGATTTCGGTCCCAGCGTCGTTACCATCGGCAACTTTGACGGGGTCCACCGCGGACACCAGCAGGTGCTGACGCAGCTGTTGCGCACGGCAGGGCAGCACGGTGCGCGGTCCGTCGTCGTGACTTTCGATCCCCACCCGGCCCTGGTCCACCGGCCCGACTCCGCACCGGAGCTCCTCATGGGGCTCCAGGACAAGCTCGATGCCCTGGCCGGCACAGGCGTGGACGCCGTCCTCGTCATGAAGTACAACCTCACGCTGGCGGCCATGACACCTGAGGAGTTCGTCGTCAACGTTCTGCTGGAGGGGCTTCACGCGGCACACGTTGTGGTGGGCCACGATCTCCGTTTCGGGGTGGGAAATTCCGGCGACGTCGGCACCATGCAGGAATTGGGCGAGAAACTCGGATTCGGCGTCCACGTGGTCAATGAGTTCGGCGCGCAAGGCTTTCCAGTCCACGACGACGGCGGCACGGACCGCCGCTGTTCCTCCACCTGGGTGCGCGAGGCCCTTGCCGAAGGCGACGTCGAGACTGCGGCTGCCGTCCTCGGCCGCCCGCACAGGATGCGCGGCGAAGTGGTCCACGGCGCTGCGCGCGGACGCGCCCTGGGCTTTCCCACGGCGAACCTGGACCACGGCGCCACGGGCTACGTCCCCGCGGACGGAATCTACGCCGGCTGGCTCATCGACGAATCCGGAACCCGCTGGCCCGCCGCAATTTCGGTCGGTTCCAACCCCACGTTCGACGGCGTGAGCCGCCAGGTGGAAGCGCATGTGATCGACCGCCCGGAGGAAGCGGTGGAGGACTTCAACCTCTACGGCCAGACTGTCGTTGTGGAATTTACCGCGCGGCTGCGGGGCATGGTGGCCTACCGCGGGCCCGAGGCCCTGGTGGAGCAGATGCGTCTTGACGTCGTCCAGGCCCACGGTCTCCTGCTGGACAAGTAGCCCCGCACCGTGAGCGTTGAGAAGAACACCCGGCCGCTCGACGAAGGCATCGTCAAGGATTTCAGCTCACGCATGAGCTACGGCTCCTACCTGAAGCTGCCCTTGCTGCTCAGCGCCCAGCAACCTGTCAGCCAGCCGGAGCACCATGACGAGCTTTTGTTCATCATCCAGCACCAAACCACCGAGCTTTGGCTGAAGCTGGTCCTCCACGAGCTCCGCAGCGCGTCCGCCTGGTTGCGCGAGGACGATCTTGGTTCCGCGCTCAAAGCCATCGCACGCGTCAAGCACATCCAGAAGACCCTCACAGAACAATGGTCGGTGCTCGCCACGCTCACCCCTACGGAGTATTCCCAGTTCCGCGGCTTCCTGGGCAACGCCTCAGGGTTCCAGTCGGCCCAGTACCGCGCGGTCGAGTTCATCCTCGGCAACAAGAACGCCAAGATGTTGCCGGTGTTCGACTCGGATCCGGAGTCCAGGACCATGCTCGAGGAGCTCCTGCACGCCCCGAGCATCTACGACGAATTCCTGGCCTACCTGGACCGGCACGGCTACGACGTTCCACGGTCAGTCCTGGACCGGGACGTGACCCGTGCCCACGAGTTTGACCCCGGGCTCTTGCCGCTTTTCAAGCACATCTACGAACATGCCGCAGACAACTGGGCGGCCTACGAGGCCTGCGAAGAACTGGTGGACCTGGAAGACAACTTCCAATTGTGGCGCTTCCGGCACCTCCGCACCGTCCAGCGGACCATCGGCATGAAAACGGGAACCGGAGGCTCAAGCGGTGTTTCCTTCCTGAAGAAGGCGCTTGACCTGACGTTCTTCCCGGAACTTTTCGCGGTCCGGACCGAGATCGGGCAGTGAGCGGCGCTCCTCTTTGAGGAGGGTCACACCGCAGCTTTCGACAAGATTGCCGGGCTGCCGGTAAACTGAGGGATGGATCCGGCTGCAGTCCGTGGCGGCTGGACCTGTTTTGTGTGCGGTCATCGGCACAACACAACCCGGCAGCGAGGCGCTGAATCGGGACGCACGGCACAACTCTAGGAGTTCACGTGGCACTTGAAGCCGCTGTTAAGCAGTCCATCATCGAGGCATACGCAACGTCCAAGGGCGACACTGGTTCGCCTGAGGTCCAGATTGCAGTCCTGACTCAGCGGATCAAGGATCTGACTGAGCACATGAAGGAGCACAAGCACGACTTCCACACCCAGCGCGGTCTGCTGGCTATGGTTGGTCGTCGCAAGCGCATGCTGGGCTACCTCAAGAAGACTGACATTGCCCGCTACCGTGCGCTCATCGAGCGCCTCGGCCTGCGCCGCTAGTTTGACTTCGGGCGGCCCGATCCTCCGCGGACCGGGCCGCCTTTTCTCCATAACTAAATCCAACACTTAACAGGAGTTCAACCGCATCGCGCATTCGCGGTCCTCGGTAGTGATCCCCGGGAACAGTCTTCTGTGATGAAGGCGCAGCCCGTGGGTCTCGATCGATGACCGGGTGTCGTACAGGCCAGGAACAGACGCTGGCCTGGGTCGATGCGGGAGGACTTCCGCTAAACAAGAAACGGAGGTGACTCTCAATGGAGGGTCCCGAAATCCAGTTCTCAGAAGCCATCATCGACAACGGCCGCTTCGGCAAGCGTGTTATCCGCTTCGAAACCGGCCGCCTCGCCAAGCAGGCAGCCGGCGCCGCGATGGTCTACATCGACGAAGACACTGCACTGCTGTCCGCAACCACCGCAGGCAAGTCCCCGCGTGAAGGCTTCGACTTCTTCCCGCTGACTGTCGACGTCGAAGAGCGCATGTACGCCGCCGGCCGCATCCCGGGCTCGTTCTTCCGCCGTGAAGGCCGCCCGTCCACCGAAGCCATCCTGGCTTGCCGCCTCATGGACCGCCCCCTGCGCCCTGCGTTCGTCAAGGGCCTGCGCAACGAGGTCCAGATCGTCGTCACCGTATTGGCGATCAACCCGGACGAGCTCTACGACGTCGTGGCCATCAACGCCTCGTCCATGTCCACCCAGCTCTCCGGACTCCCGTTCTCCGGCCCGATCGGTGGCGTCCGCGTCGCCCTCATCGCCGACGAACAGGGCACCGAATGGGTTGCTTTCCCGAAGCACTCCCAGCTTGAGAACGCCGTCTTCAACATGGTTGTTGCCGGCCGGGTTGTGTCGGGTTCCGACGGGGACGACGTCGCCATCATGATGGTCGAAGCCGAAGCCACGGACAACTCCTGGAACCTCATCAAGGAACAGGGCGCCACCGCTCCCACCGAAGAGGTCGTTTCCGAAGGTCTCGAGGCCGCCAAGCCGTTCATCAAGGCCCTCTGCGAGGCCCAGGCCGACCTGGCCGCCCGCGCTGCCAAGCCGACGGTTGAGTTCCCGGTCTTCCTGGACTACCAGGACGATGTTTACGCCGCTGTTGAAGCTGCCGCTGCGGAGAAGCTTGCTGCTGTCTTCCAGATCGCCGACAAGCAGGACCGCGACAACGCTTCCGACGAGCTCAAGGACGAGGTCCTTGGCGCCCTCGCCGGCGAGTTCGAGGGCCGCGAGAAGGAACTCTCCGCAGCCTTCCGCTCCCTGACCAAGCAGGTTGTCCGCCAGCGTATCCTCAAGGACCAGATCCGCATCGACGGCCGTGGCCTGACGGACATCCGCCAGTTGACTGCCGAGGTAGAGGTCCTGCCGCGCGTTCACGGTTCCGCCATCTTCGAGCGCGGCGAAACCCAGATCATGGGTGTCACCACGCTGAACATGCTCAAGATGGAACAGCAGATCGACTCGCTGTCTCCCGTCACGCGCAAGCGGTACATGCACAACTACAACTTCCCGCCGTACTCCACCGGCGAGACCGGCCGCGTCGGTTCCCCGAAGCGCCGCGAGATCGGCCACGGTGCACTCGCCGAGCGCGCCCTGGTTCCGGTCCTGCCGTCCCGTGAGGAATTCCCGTACGCCATCCGCCAGGTGTCCGAGGCCCTCGGTTCCAACGGTTCGACGTCGATGGGTTCCGTCTGCGCCTCCACGCTGTCCCTGCTCAACGCAGGTGTGCCGCTGAAGGCCGCTGTTGCCGGTATCGCCATGGGCCTGGTTTCCGACCAGGTTGACGGCCAGACCCGCTACGCCGCCCTGACCGACATCCTCGGCGCCGAAGACGCTTTCGGCGACATGGACTTCAAGGTTGCCGGTACTTCCGAGTTCGTCACCGCCATCCAGCTCGACACCAAGCTCGACGGCATCCCGGCGTCGGTCTTGGCTGCAGCCCTGAAGCAGGCCCGCGAAGCCCGCCTGCACATCCTGGACGTCATCAATGCAGCCATCGACACTCCGGACGAGCTATCCGAGTTCGCACCGCGCGTGATCGCCGTCAACATTCCCGTTGACAAGATCGGCGAGGTCATTGGCCCCAAGGGCAAGATGATCAACCAGATCCAGGAAGACACCGGCGCCGACATCTCCATCGAGGACGACGGCACCGTCTACATCGGCGCTACCAACGGTCCGTCTGCGGAAGCAGCCCGCGCCGCGATCAACGCCATCGCCAACCCGCAGATCCCGGAAATCGGTGAGCGTTACCTGGGCACGGTCGTCAAGACCACCACCTTCGGCGCGTTCGTTTCCCTGACCCCGGGCAAGGACGGCCTGCTGCACATCTCCGAGCTGCGCAAGCTCGCCAGCGGCAAGCGCGTGGACAACGTCGACGACGTCGTCTCCGTGGGCCAGAAGATCCAGGTCGAGATCACCAAGATCGATGACCGCGGCAAGCTCTCCCTTTCCCCGGTTGTGGCCGAGGAAGAAGGCGCCGCCTCTGAAGAAGCTCCCGCCGAAGAGGCTGAAGTTTCCGCCGAGTAGCCTGAACCGGCAAACACGCGGCAGGACCGGTGGACATGTCCACCGGTCCTGCCCGGTTTTAACAACTAATTCCCGTCCCAGGGGCGATGCGCCCGCTGGTACGATTGCAGCCAGATTTGGCCCCATGATTTCCCGCAGAACTGAAAGGTCTTGATGACTGTCGTACCCCTCCCATTGGCGCAGACCGTGCCCGGCGGCGAATTGATCCATGGTGCCGAGGGCGGCTCCGTTGTCCGGCGTTCAGTGCTTCCGGGAGGCGTCCGGGTCCTGACCGAAGCCATGCCCGGGCAGCGTTCGGCAACCATCGGGTTCTGGGTGGGAGTCGGCTCCCGGGACGAGGCAGACGGTCAGCACGGCTCCACCCATTTCCTCGAGCACCTCTTGTTCAAAGGAACCAAGAAGCGCACCGCCCTGGAAATCGCTTCTGCCTTCGACGAGGTCGGCGGTGAATCGAATGCGGCCACCGCGAAGGAAAGCACATGCTACTTTGCGCGGGTGCTGGACACGGACCTCCCCATGGCCATCGACGTCATTGCCGACATGATCACCGGAGCCGTCCTGGATCCTGCCGAACTTGAACAGGAACGGGACGTGATCCTTGAGGAAATCGCCATGGACAGCGATGACCCCACCGACGTCGCACATGAAAAGTTCGTGGCCGCCGTACTCGGCGTGCATCCGCTGGGACGCCCGATCGGCGGCACCCCTGCCGCCATCAAGGCCGTGTCCCGGGATTCCGTGTGGGCACACTACCAGCGCTACTACCGGCCGGACGAAATCGTCATCACCGCCGCTGGCGGCCTGGACCACGACGTCGTTTGCCGCCTCGTGCTCGATGCCCTGCGGACGGCCGGGTGGGAGCTGAAGGACACCGCAGCCCCCGTCGAGCGCCGCTCCACCGAACGGGCAGATATCACAGGTACTGCAGGGCTGCATGTGATCAAGCGTCCCGTGGAGCAAGCCAATATCATCATGGGTTGCCCCTCGATCGTGGCTACCGACGATCGTCGCTTTGTGATGAGCGTCCTGAACGCGGTCCTTGGCGGTGGCATGTCTTCGCGCCTCTTCCAGGAGATCCGCGAAAAGCGGGGCCTCGTCTACTCCACCTATTCCTTTGCCTCCGCTTACGCGGACGCAGGCTACTTCGGCATGTACGCCGGCTGCACGCCGTCGAAGGTCAAGCAGGTTCTCGAACTTTTAGGCGCCGAACTGGACAAGCTCGCTGCCGACGGAATCACGGAGGAGGAACTACGCAAGGCCGTGGGCCAATTGCGCGGAGGGATCGTCCTGGCCCTTGAAGACACCGGATCCCGGATGTCCCGCCTTGGCCGCGCCGAACTCGTTTCCGGCGAATTCCAGGACATCGACGAAACGCTGGCCCGCATCACGGCCGTCACCGCCGGACAAGTCCAGGAACTCGCCCGGGTGCTCGCCGAAGCCCCCCGCACCGTGACCGTCGTCGGGCCCTTCGAAGAAACAGAGACGTTCGGCCTCTAGGGGACATGCCCCCCGTTTAAGCCTGGGAGTGGACATAACCCTGATATGTCCATTCCTGGGTTGGACCGGGGGGCATGTCCGGCGGCGGGCGTTGGATTCACCAGTGGGACATGCCCCCCGTTTGAGCCTGGGAGTGGACATAACCCTGATATGTCCATTCGTGGTCTGGAACAGGGGACATGTCCGGTGGGGGCGTTGGATTCACCAGTGGGACATGCCCCTGCGTTTGAGCCTGGGAGTGGACATAACCCTGATATGTCCATTCGTGGGTTGGGCCGGGGGGCATGTCCGGCGGGGAAGGCTGGACGCGCCTGCTCGATCGGGAACATGATGGTGACGTATCCATCGTCTTGCGCAGGAGTCGCCATGAACGAGCCATTGAAGAGTCATGCAAACACTGCGCTCGAGGCGTTCCTGGGGCATTGGCGGGGGAGCACCGAACTCGCTGCCTCGCCGTGGGGACCTGCCCGGACCGCCGACGCCGAGGTCACTTTCTCGCGCGCGGCAGGAGGTTACGCCTTGGTGCAGAGCTACCGGCACATTGAGCCGGACGGCACCCACTTCGAGGGGCACGGTGTCTTTACCGTTGACCCGGACCACGGGGACACCCTGTGGTACTACGTGGACAGCATGGGCCGGCCACCGGAAGCCCCGGCCCGGGGACATTGGCAGGACGGCACACTCAGGCTTGAGAGGCATAGCCCCCGCGGGACCGCGAGGCACACTTTCAAGGTGGACGGCGGTGTACTGACCCACATGGCTGAACTAAGGCTTGGAGATGCCGCGACGTTCAGCCCGTTCATGATCTCTGTCTGCAGGCGCGTCTAACTGCAGGCGCCTGAGGCTCACATCCGGCAGGCGGAAATTCAGAGGGTCCTGGCCTCCATCGACTCGACGATCCGCGCATCGGGCATGCCATCGAGCGAGGCCGGCCGTCCAGGTCCGGTCCACACCCTTGTCCGCAAGGTGTTCAGCATTGATTCAGCTTGCTCGCGCCCGGCGAAATCAAGCTCGATCAGGACGCGCTGGGAATCGTCCACGGGCCTGGAGACCCTGTAGGAGACGACGCCGGAGCCGGCGCGATCTGCCGGATCCGAGTCGAACGACCGTTTCCATGCGTCGAAGTCGTTCACAGCGTGTTCGATCAGGAGGGTGTACATGGCTGTTCCTTTGCCGTTGCGCGGATAGGCACAGCGTAGGCCCCTTGGGGCGGGCGAACCACCCTTCGGCTGTGGCCGGCTCAGCCCCCGGCAAACGGCGGGAGGATGTCGACGACGTCGTCCGCACCGAGAGCGGCCGAACGGTCGCGGACTGCCACCTCATTGCGCAGGAAGCTGCTGCGCGAAATGATCCGGGCCAGGGGCGGCGTGCCAGCCGGTGGTTCCGGACGTTCGACAGCGAGCACGGCCGCGATCAGTCCGTCCAGGCCCGTACCTTCCGGAAGATCGTGGTGTTCCTCTTCGACGCCCGCGGCGGCGCGTGCGGCAGCGAAGTATCTTACGAGCAAAGTCTCAGCCTCCGATTGCGCTCATGCTGCGGTCCGGCTGGACGAAGCCGGGTGCGCCGAGCCCGGTGTGGTCCATGCCGTGCGCCTTGGGTTTGATCCACATGGCGTCCTGCCAGCGCTGCGCGAGTTCCTCGTCAGACGCTCCGGAGCGAAGTAGTCCCAACAGGTCGAATTCGTCGCGGGAAAACAAGCAGCTCATGATCTTGCCTTCGGCGGTGATCCTTGTGCGCCGGCAATCGGAACAGAACGGTTCGGTGACGGAGGCGATGATGCCGACGGTGCCCAGAAGCGGACCCGCGGCGTCGGCAGATGCCGGGTCCCGGCGTCGTACATCGAATCGCTCGGCCGGTGCGCCGTCGCGTTCGCGCGGGTCCGGGCTGAGCACGAAGTCCCGGGAGAGCAGTTCACGGATCTCGGCTGCGGTGATCATGTCCCGCCGGGTCCAGCCGTGATCGGCGTCCAGCGGCATTTGCTCGATAAAGCGCAGTTCATAGCCGCGGTCCAAAGCCCAGGCCAGGAGCTCGGGGGACTCAACGTCGTTGATTCCGCGCATGAGGACGGCGTTGATCTTGACCGGCCCCAGGCCTGCAGCCCAGGCGGCATCGACGCCCGCCAACACCTTGCCCAGGAAGGGTCGCCTGGTCAGCTTCGTGAACGTTTCTTCGTGCAGGGAGTCGAGGGACACGTTGATGCGCGTGAGTCCGGCGTCCTTGAGCGCTGCCGCTTTTTTGTCGAGTCCTACGCCGTTGGTGGTCATGGAGATCGGCAGCTCGGGATGCGCGCCGCGGAGGGCCGAGATGATGTCCACGAGGTCGGCACGGACCAGGGGCTCGCCTCCCGTGAGACGGAGTTCGCGGACCCCGAGTTGTTCGACGCCGATCCGCACCAGGCGGACAATCTCGGCGGCGGTCATGACAGCCTGTTTGGACAACCACTCAAGGCCCTCGGCCGGCATGCAATAGGTGCAGCGCAGATTGCATTTGTCGGTCAGGGACAAGCGCATATCGGTGGCCCGGCGTCCGTAACGGTCGAACAGGCCTGGGGGAGTGCCGGCAGGGCGCGTCGGGGGCGCAGACAGGCCGTCGCCCGTGGGGGGCAACGGCATGCCTAGCTGAACACTCATGGATTCAGGCTACGCCAGGGAGGGCCCAAGCGTGATATCGCCCACTGGTCACCTTCGTCTGCCGCCCGCCGTGGAAAGACGCAAGGCCTGAGTTCTTACGGAATGCATACGGTTGGCCCGGCGGTGCCAGGAACACATACCGCGGGCACCGTGCGAATCTATGCTGAAGGTGTGAACATGCAGCCCACCCCGCACGCTGCCGAAGTCGGCAACCGCCGCATTCTGCTGGTCGAAGACGAACAGACCATCGCCGACGTCGTCCGGGACTACCTCGTCCAGGCAGGCTTCCAGGTGGATCTCGCGGGCGACGGCTTCACGGCGCTGAGCCTCGCGGCCGCCAGGCGGCCCGACCTTGTCATCCTGGACCGGATGCTGCCCGGACTCGACGGCGTGGAAGTGTGCCGCAGGCTGCGCCTGGCCATGAGCGTTCCCATCATCATGGTCACCGCACTTGGCACGGAGGACGACCGGATCCTGGGCCTGGAAACCGGCGCCGACGACTACGTCACCAAGCCCTTCTCCCCCCGCGAGCTGGTCCTCCGGGTGAAGTCCGTGTTGCGCCGGAGCATCCGGGAATTCAGCCCGGAACCTCCCGTGGAGCTCGCCGGGTTCGCACTGGATCCGGCCTCGCGCACGGTGCTCCAGGACGGCAAACCCCTGACGCTTACGGTGCGTGAGTTCGATCTGCTGGCGTTCCTGCTCCGTCGGCCCAACCAAGTTTTCAGCCGCGAGGACCTCATCAAAGCAGTTTGGGGCTGGGACTTCGGGGATTTGTCCACCGTGACCGTCCACGTCCGTCGCTTGCGCGAAAAGATCGAGGACAACCCCACCACCCCGGTGCTGCTCAAGACGGTCTGGGGAGTCGGTTATCGCTTTGACGCGAAGGAAGGTGGACATGCAGCCGGCTGAAATGTTCACGATCCTGGGCTGGATGCTGCTGTGGGCCGTCCTCATCGGCGCCTTGACCCTCGCCTTGCTGCGTTTCCTGCGCGGCGCGTCGATCCTCGTGCAGATTTGCCTCGTGGTGGTGGCCACCGTTGCTGTCCTCGTGGCGGGGATGGTGAGCGCCTTCAACGCGATGTTCATTTCCGCCCTGGACCTCGAAGTCATGTGGTACATCCTCGGGGTGGCCTCGGCCGTGGCGATCGCGATTTCCCTGGTCCTCGGGGCCGGGGTGTCCCGCAACGCCATCCGGCTCGTGGCAGCAGCGCGGCGCCTTGGCAGCGGAGAAGCCCTCGATGGCTCGTTCCTGCCGCAATCAGCATCGCGGCGGGCCGGACCGGCGATGAACTCCGAGCTTGCCCAGCTCGCCCAGGAACTCGAAGCGAGCAGCATCAAACTGGAGGAATCCCGGCGACGGGAGGCCGCCGTCGAGACTGCCCGCCGCGAACTGGTCTCCTGGATCTCGCACGACCTCCGGACCCCCTTGGCCAGCATGCGGGCCATGGCCGAAGCGCTGGAAGACGGCATGGCCTCCGACGTCCCCGCGTATTATCGCAAGATCATCGCCCAGACGGACCAGATGGCAGTCATGGTCAACGACCTCCTGGAATTGTCCAAAATCCAGGCCGGAACGCTCCGGCTGAGCGCAGAATCCCTGGACCTCTACGACCTCGTGAGCGACGCCATCGCGGATCTCGCGCCGCTCGCCGCGCAGCGCGGCATCCGGCTCGACGGCGGCGGCGACCGCGAGTGCATGGCCGTCGCTGACGGCCCGAGCCTGGGAAGGGCCGTCCGGAACGTGCTCCTCAATGCGATTATCTACAGCCGGCCCGACGGCGGGGTCCTGGTTCGCGTCGGACGCGACGGAAGCGACGCCGTCGTCGACGTCGTGGACAGCTGCGGCGGCATCGACGACGAGGACCTCGCCCACGTCTTCGAGACCGGCTGGCAAAAGGACCGTTCCCGGGGAGCGGGAAGCACGGTGGAAGGGGGTCCGCCGCGATACAGCGGGGCCGGCGTCGGACTCAGCATGGTGGCGGGCATCGTGAAGGCTCATGGCGGCACTGTCACGGTGGCGAACACGGGGGAGGGCTGCCGTTTCACGCTCCGTCTTCCCTCGGGTTCAGCGGCAACCCCGTCCCGCAACGAGGCATTTCCGATCCAGAGAGTTCCCGCGGACACCGTTCCGGCGGAGAGCACCAAACAGGCAGGCACATCATGAGCAGCACCACATCGAAGAAGGCCACTACCAGGACGGCGGCCCGATGGGCGGCCGCATGCGGAGTGGTGGCCATCGGACTCGGGGTGGCGGCCGGGGAGTTGCTGGCCGGGTTCCTGAGCCCGACGGTCTCGCCGGTCACCGCACTGGGCGGTGTGGTGATCGACGCCGTGCCGGGGTGGGCCAAGGAACTGGCCGTCAACCTCTTCGGCACCGCCGACAAACTTGCCTTGATCGTCAGCATCGCCCTGGTGACCCTGGTCCTCGCCGCGGTCGCCGGCCTCCTGGAGTATCGGCGAAAGGGCGCGGGCCTGGCGCTCGCCTTGCTCGCCGGAGCGGCAGGGCTGGCTGCCGTGCTGACCCGCGCCCAAGCCGCGCCTACTGCGGCAATCGCCCCCGTCGTGGCCACCATTATCACCATGCTTTTCCTCAGGCTCCTGATCCAGCGGCTCGAAACCTGGCGTCCCGTGCCCGAGGCAGCCGACATGCCACTGGCCCGCCGAAGCTTTATGCAGTTGCTGGGTGGAAGCGCGATCGCAGCCGTCGTCGTAGGGATCGCGACGACGGTGCTGCGCAGGGCCGGAACAGTGGCATCCGATTTCCGCCGCGGCGTGGCCCTTCCCGCCCCGGTGGCACCTCCGCAAAAAGTTCCCGACGGCGCTGCGCTCACTTTGGCGGGTCTGCAGCCGCTCGTCACCCCGAACACCGACTTCTACCGGATCGACACGGCGCTCATCCCGCCAGCCGTGAACCCGCCGGACTGGACCCTCAAGGTGACCGGGCTGGTGGAACGCGAAGTCCAGTTGGATTTCGCCACGCTGCTGACCAAGCCGATGATCGAGCGGTACGTGACGATCGCCTGCGTGTCCAACGAAGTCGGCGGAGACCTGATCGGCAACGCCCTCTGGCTGGGCTGGCCGGTCCGCGAGCTCCTCGCCATGGCCGGGCCGAAACCAGGGGCGGACATGGTGCTGTCCCGCAGCACTGACGGCTGGACAGCCGGAACCCCCCTCGAAGCGCTCACCGACAATCGCGACGCGATCCTCGCCGTCGGAATGAACGGCGAACCGTTGCCGCTGGAGCACGGCTTCCCCGTCCGGATGGTCGTCCCGGGCCTCTATGGATATGTTTCGGCCACCAAATGGCTGACGGAACTGAAGGTCACTCGTTTCGCTGACGACCAGGGCTACTGGGTTCCGCGCGGCTGGAGCGACCACGGTCCCATCAAGACGCAGTCCCGCATCGACGTGCCGCGGGACGGCCGCTCGGTCAAGGCCGGAACGGTCCAGTTCGGTGGTGTCGCCTGGGCTCAACACCGCGGCGTTTCCCGCGTGGAGTTGCGGGTCGACCGCGGCAATTGGCAGGAAGCCAAGCTCGCACCGGGGATCTCCTCGGACACGTGGTACCAATGGCAGCTGGGCCTCGAGTTGGGCTCCGGGAACCATGAAATCCAGGTCCGTGCCACCGATGCCACGGGTACCCCGCAGCCCGAAGCCCAAACTCCTGTAGCACCGGACGGCGCCACGGGGTTCCACACCATCCACGTCTCCGCCAACTGACATTAGGCTGTGTAGGTCTGAGCGAAACAACCCGGGAGGAACCCTCGTGGCACGATCCGTCGCAGCCCACCGCCAAGCCGTCCAGGAGCTGCTGTCCGGCCTTGCACGCAAAGAGGGCACCGAAGAGCTGCCGTTGAAAGAGGGCACCGAAGAGCTGCCGTTGATGGGGGCGCTCGGCCGGGTACTCGCCGCCGACGTCCTGGCCCCGCTGAGCCTGCCGCCCTTTGCGAATTCCCAGATGGACGGTTTTGCCGTCCGCGCAGCGGACCTGGCCCCCCACGCAGGAAGCGACGCCGGTGCGGAGCTGAAGGTGGTGGATCCCGTTCCGGCCGGTGCGGCACCGGTCCGGCTCATGCCCGGCACAGCGGCCCCGATCATGACCGGCGCCATGATGCCTGAGGGTGCCGACGCCGTCGTGCCTATCGAACAGGCAGTGCCTGATGTCTTTCCGGCCCCCGGTGTGGCAGCAACCGTCCGTCTTCCCACCACCGAGCCGGGCACGTTCGTCCGCGACGCCGGGAGCGACATCGCCGCGGGAACCGTTGCCTTGCGCGCTGGAACGACGCTCGGTCCCGGGCAATTGGGGCTGCTCGCCGCCTTGGGGATGACCGCCGTCGAGGTCCGGACGCCCGTGCGCGTGCTTCTGGTGACCACCGGCGATGAGGTCGTGGAACCCGGAACCGTGCTGCCGCAAGGCAAGATCTACGATTCCAACGGAACCCTGCTCGAAGCCGCCATGCTGCAGTCCGGCCTCCACGTCACGCGGACTCGAATCAGTGGCGACGATCCCGCCGATCTGCTTGCGCTCCTCCGCAGCCGGAGCGGAACGATCGACCTCATCGTGAGCACCGGTGGCGTCAGCAAGGGCGCCTACGAAGTGGTCCGGCAGGCCATGAACGGCCAGCCGGTCGAGTTCGTGTCGGTGGCCATGCAACCCGGCGGTCCCCAGGGGATCGGAACCTTCGACGGACTGCCTTTCCTGGGATTCCCGGGCAATCCGGTGAGCTGCCTCGTGTCCTTCGAAATGTTCCTTCGCCCGGCGCTCGCCGCAGTCGTGGGAAGCCCTGCATTGCGTCCGAGCCTGCAGGCGCGCCTTGCGGAGTCCCTGACCTCGCCCGCCGGTAAGCACCAGGTCCGCCGGGGCACGCTGCTTCCGGGGGGAACGGTCAGGCTTGAGGGGGGCCCAGGCTCCCATCTGATCCATGCGCTCGCCAACTCGAACGTGCTGGTCCAGGTGCCTGCAGCCGTCACGGAACTCGACGCCGGGGCGGAAGTGGAAGTATGGATGTTGTGAATGACACTCCAGACCCCGCAGGCGTCGGCGGCGCCCTCACGCATTTGCGTCAGGACGGTACAGCCCTCACGCATTTGCGCCAGGACGGTACAGCCCAGATGGTCGATGTTTCCGAGAAGGCCGTGACCACTCGGGAAGCGACCGCCACCGCCACTGTCCACAGCACGTCCGAGGTGCTCACCCTGCTCGGCGCCGGTGAGCTACCGAAAGGCGACGCCCTCGCAGTGGCGCGCGTTGCCGGCATCATGGCAGCAAAGAAGACACCTGAACTCATCCCGCTGTGCCATCCGCTGCCGATTTCGAAGGTTACGGTGGACTTCGAACTCGGCCCGGACACGGTAGTTGTCCTGGCAACGGTGAAGACCAAGGGCGTGACGGGCGTGGAGATGGAAGCTTTGACTGCCGCCTCCGTGGCTGCCTTGAGCGTCTACGACATGATCAAGGCAGTGGATAAGCACGCCGTCATCAGCGACATCCAGGTGCTGGCCAAGAGCGGCGGCAAGAGCGGCGACTGGACCCTTCCCGCCTCCTCTGATGTGCCCGGCTCTGATGTGCCCGGCGACGGAGCGCGGGCATGAATGCGTGCGAACCCCGCCGCGGCCCGCGGAAGGCCGGCGTTGTCATCGCGTCCAACCGCGCCGCGGCAGGAATCTACGAGGACAAGAGCGGCCCCGTGATCCTGGACTGGCTGGTCGAACACGGCTACGAGACCTTCCCCGTCATGGTGGTGCCGGATGGCGAGCCCGTCGGTGCCGCCATCCGTGCGCTGCTGACCCAGGAACCCGCCGTCGTCATTACCAGCGGCGGTACCGGGCTGAGCCCCGATGACCGCACTCCCGAAGTCACCCTGCCTTTGCTGGATCGCGAAATACCAGGGCTCATGGAAGGCATCCGCCGCGCCGGAGCGGCCAAGACCCCCATGGCGATGCTGAGCCGGGGGCATGCCGGTACGGCCGGCAAGACGTTCATTGTGAACCTGCCGGGTTCGCCGAAGGGCGTGATGGACGGCCTTGCCGTCCTTGATCCCGTCATCGCACACCTTTGCGATCAATTGGAGGGTAGCCATGACCACTGAAACCGACTTCGAAGTCGTCAGCGCGATCCTCAGCGCGGAGCCGATTTCCGTGGACCAGGCCATAGCAGCCGTGGAATCGGACACCGCGGGAGCCGTAGTGAGCTTCAGCGGTGTGGTCCGGAACCACGACGGCGGCAAACCTGTCGACAGGCTCAGCTACAGCGCCCACCCCACGGCACACCAGGTCATGGCCGACGTCGTTGCGACGCTCGTGGCCGAGCACTCGGGGGAGGCCGCGCAACCTGTCCGCATCTGGGCCGCCCACAGGATCGGCATGCTTGAGGTTGGCGACCCTGCGCTCGTGTGCGCCGTTGCCGCTGCACACCGCGGGCAAGCCTTCGCGGTGTGCTCGGAGCTTGTGGACAGGATCAAAGCCCAGGTGCCCATCTGGAAGGAACAGTTCTTCAGCGACGGCACGGTCGAGTGGGTCGGGGCCGGGGAGTAGCTGAGCGCATCGAATCGCGGGGGCTATAACGTCACGAGATTTATGCGCACAGCATGGATCAGTACTTGGACGCGGTCGCGCACGTCCCATTTGTTCATGATGCGGCCGAGGTTCGACTTGACCGTCGCCTCTGAGAGGTGGAGAGCCTGTGCTATCTCGGCGTTTGACATGCCCTGCGCGAGAAACTCCACAATCGACAGTTCGCGTTCCGTAAGCGCTTGGGCGCGGGAGAGCGAAACGTGACCATGGGGTTTGGCCGTGTCACGGACGGATGCGATGAGTCCACGGGTTATGCGCGGCGAGAGCACTGACATGTCAGCGTGCACGTCCAAGATGGCCCTGACGATCTCGTCCGGATGTGTGTCCTTCACGAGATAACCGGAGGCTCCGGCCCTGAGCGCGGAGATGACGTGGCTTTCGGAGGAGAAGGTGGTCACCGCAAGCACCCGAGCGTCCGGGTATTCGGCCGTGATCATCTCTGTCGCCTCAATGCCGTTCATCACCGGCATCTGGATGTCCATCAGCACGACGTCGGGTTGCAACCTGCGGTACTGCCCGACGGCTTCCGTTCCATTAACGGCTTCTCCTGCCACAACTGTGGCCGGCGCCGACTCCAGGAAGATGCGCAGTGCGTGGCGCACGAGGGCTTCGTCATCGACGATCAGAACACGCACGCCTTCCATTCCTACAGTTTAGGCGGCGGGAGTCGACTCTCAGATCAGACGAAAGTCGCACAGGGAGTCGACCTTCGTCGGTAGACCTTGCGCCTGCAGGCTGCGACGATCAGGTTGTTGGTACTTTCAGGCAGAAGGGGACTTGATCATGTTCGTAGCGAGCGCAGCGGGCGGCCTCGGGTTCCCTCCGGAACCCGCCCTCTCCGGCTGGCCTGCCTGAGCGTCGGAGCGCTTCATCTGGATAATTGGGGGATGAAGCGAAGCGGTCCGCCAGTGGCTACCCGCAATGACCACGGGTTTTCCGGTTTGCGTGGCTTCTGGGCGTTCACTGCCTTGCCGGCCGGCGCTCGTCTCGCATTGGCGGCGGTTGTCGCGGTGCTGCTGCTCGTGGATGGTGTGCTGGCGTTGCTTGCCCAGACGCCGATGCCCACCTCGATCGTTTACGTCGGCGCGCTGATCGCAATCGGTGCTTTCGCGTGGCGGCCTCCCGTGGCGGCGACGGTGCTCGTGGCATGCGGCCTCGTCGCGACGTTGCTTGGTGCGGGAGGGCCTTACTCCCTGGCTCTTGCCGTCTCGGCCGGCTTGGTCACGAGTACATGCGGTCAGTGGCTGAGCATCTCATACTGCGTCGTCACGGTGGCGTTGGCGATGGTTGCCGAAGGTGTTGGCCAAGGGCTTGTCCAAGGCGGTGGGGTCGGGGGCGTTGCCCTTGGCCTTGCTTCAGGACTGATCGGTTGTGGGTTCCGCGAAGGTCGGGCGAGGGAACATCAGCTTTCTGCTCACATTGATCGGCTCAGAAGAGAATCGGCGGCCGCCGTACAAATGGAGCGGGATCGAATCGCCGATGAGCTGCACAACGTCATTGCCCACGACATTACAACCGTTGTTATGCAGGCCCGGGCCCTCGAACTGGTGGACGACCCCCTGACGAGAGATACATCGAGGCGTGCGATCACCGATGCCGCCACACAAGCGCTCACAGACATCCGTCGGATGCTGCGTTTGGTCCAGGGGACGGACGAAACCGTCGGAGGAGCCGGAGCAGGTACCGTGTCCTTGGCAGCAACGTTGGAATCCTTACGGCTTGGACTCGGCTCGACGGGAGCCTCGGTGGAGCTCTCCTTCCCCGGCAATGAGATTTCAATTTCGAACAGCATCGAGACCACGCTGGTGCACATCGCACGCGAGGCAGCCACCAACGTGATGAAGCACGCTCGCCGGACCCCGTCGATTCGTTTGGCGGTCACCTCTGATCGTGAATGCATCACCTTACAGGTTTGGAATGCCCCGTCCACCGGCAAGTCGGACGGGACCGCTGATGCGACGGGGTACGGGCTGAAGCGGATGAATGATCGCGTGATGTTACTGGGCGGAACGTTCGAGGCGGGCGGTGCTGAAAAGGGGTGGACCGTGACGGCGACCCTGCCCAGGTTCTAGAGGACCAGTCATACGAAAGCAGCTATGCCGATGACGCTTTGGTCGTCGGGAAGTTGGATGTTGAGTTGCATGGCGAGGAGAACGGGCGCATTCGAACGATGTCTAACTCGATACGAATGACGGTGTTTGAGGCGAGAGGTCGGGATGAATCGTAGTCAGTGGCGACAACAAGGTCGCACTGAGAGGAAGGTGGGGTGGGTCGATGCCTGCCATCATTCTGGCTGTCATCCGAGCGGTTATGCACTTGGGGTCCCGCGCGGTCAACTGGGTGACTGCCAACTGGCGCACGGTACTGGACTGGCTCAACGCCGGCCGTACGATCGAGTGGATCGTTCGGCGGGTCCGGGACATCCTCGGGCTGTGAGCAGCGGGAAAGGGCCCGCCCAGCCACACCCTGGGCGGCCCTTTTCCGTCTCACACAACGGTGCATGAGCACCTGACGCGATGATTACGACGAAAGTTCACGACCCGCAAGGATCGTGAGGGGGATGGTAAAGGTGACGGAAGCAGATGATGCTGGCGGGACGTTTTCGGCAGCCGTGAGTCGTCACGCGGTGACAGTGTGGAACATCGCCTCTGTCTGCACCGGATTGATCGCTTGCGTCGTGCTGTTCGGCTTGCGCCTGGTGTTTCAAGAAGGCTGGCTTGCGATCAGCCTCGTTGTCTTGGTGGGGCTAACCGTTGTCTCGACGGCCGCTGAGTGCCTGATCGTCAATGCTCGACGAGCCCTTGCCTTCCGTTATGGAGTGGAGCCGCTGGGCCTGACGATCGGTCAGGGCCGGTGGATTCGACGTGAGACGTTCGTGCCGAGGGCGCAGATTCTCTATGTCCGGATTCGACGCGGTCCCGTGCTGCGCAATTTTCGACTTGCAAGTGTGCACGTAGGCGTACTCGGCAGGGAGTTCATGGTTCCCTGTCTCGACGACCAGGATGCTGAGCGGCTGCGGAGTGCGTTGAAAAACGTCGATAGGGGGCCGAATGATGCGTAACTCACCACTGTTGATGTTTGGCAGATTGCTGAAGACGCTGCCCCAATCCGTACTCATCGTCATCGGGCTCGTCGTTGCGATCTCCGCGTTCCAAGGCGGGATTGCCGTGGCGTTGTGGGTGCTCCTTGCATACTTCGTCTACACGCGCATCTATCTGATCATCTACGATTATTTGGCGACCACGTGGGATGTCCGGCCAGAGGGCTTCCACTATCGACGAGGCCTCTTCTCGCGGGAGACCTTGACCATAGCTCGCGGTGATATCACTGGAGTCCATCTCTCGCAGGGCGGCCTGGACCGGTTGTGGAAGCTGTTCGAAGTGCGGGTGCAGAGTACTGCGGGAGGACGCGCCAGCCCGGTTCTCCACGCGGTCACACGTGACCAAGTCGATGAGATCGCGCGCGTCTACGGTGTTCGTCCGACCCTGAAGGCAAAGGATGTCCATACTGCGGCAGGATCCGCGCGGCAAGGCGCATCTGCGGACGGCGTTATCGAAACGTCCTCCGGGGTGGCGAACGCGGTTTCGCTTCGGAACGCGGACTGTTGGCTTATCTCCGTAACCTACGGCAAGTATCTACTTCTTGTTCCGGTGCTTTGGTCGTTGATCACCCGGATCACGGGCAACAGCGGCTTTGCTCAGCTCGAGTGGGTTGTAGACCAGTGGCGAGCGCATCCGGCCCTTGTGCTGGCTGCGATGCCCTTGCTGCTCGCCGCGAGCGTCGCTTACGGGGCCTTAGTGGCTTATCTGAAATACGCGAAGATGCTTGTCCGCGTCGAACCCGACTCCGACGGCACGCTGAAGATGAGGGTAGCGCACGGGCTGATATCGACCACGGACCAATCCATTCGCGTCGACCGAATCGACGCACTCGAAATGCGGCAGAACGTGGTGATGCGGGTGTTCGGGCGGTACTCGCTGAGAGTAATCCTTCGGGCGCAGGGGGCCGGCAGCGCGAGCCGTACAGTTGTGATCCCGATAGCACGCCAGTCAGACATCGACGGATTCCTCGCACAATACCTTCCGCGATTCCGGATCGTCAGCGGCGATGAGGTCGCCGGCGTCAGCCCGGTCCTGGGATGGTGCGCAGGTTTGATTGCGGGCAGCGTCGCGGCGGGCACGCTTGCGGCTTTGCTCTCAGCGCCGGTTGTCGTCGCGATCACAGCGTCCGCGCTGATCGCCATCGCGGTGGCGCAGCTGGTGGTTAAGCGCGCTGACTTCTCGCGAGACAGCCGACTGTGGCGAGTGAGATCGGGAGTGCTCGGCACTAGGACGTGGGTACTCCCATCAACCAGCCCTACCTTCAGAACCATCGTCGGCAACGGGTCAGGATGGCGATTTTGCGTGCTCGCGTTCCGTGTCGGCGGCACCATCCCGTGGACGATCAGAGCATTCCTCCGGCGCCCGGGTCACGCGACTCTGACGGCGGCGTTCTCAGGTGTCCAGGTGCACGTGCCATGATCGAAGTGATTGGACTCACGAAGTCATACGGCGGACGGACAAGGGTGGATGACGTCACGTTCAGCGTCGGGGACGGCCGCATCGTCGGCTTCATCGGGCCTAACGGCGCTGGCAAGACCACCACCATGCGAACCTCCCTCGGCCTTGAGAAGCCCGATTCGGGACGGGCGTTGTTCGATGGACGCGTGTATGGAGAGCTTCCCAAGCCTCGCCAGAGCGTTGGAGCGGTCCTCGACGCCGGGGCCCTGATCCCTGAGTTACGGGCAATCGAGCTCCTCCGGTACTGCGCACGGGTTCAGGGGGTCGACAACGCGCGGGCCGAAAAGGTGCTGGACATGGTCGACCTTGGTGGGGCCCGCAGACGGCGGGTGCGCGAGCTCTCCCTCGGCATGCGGCAGCGCCTTGCGCTCGCCGCAGCCATCTTGGGCAACCCGGGCAACTACGTCCTTGATGAGCCGCTCAACGGTCTCGACCCGTCGGGGATCCAGTGGCTGCGTCAACTACTCATCCAACTTCGTGATGATGGAGCCGCGATTCTCCTTTCGTCGCACATCATCACCGAGCTCGAACTTGTGGCCGACGACGTCGTACTGATCTGCAACGGAGTGCTCAAACTCCGAAGCAGCCTTGCCGACCTCGCACGAGGGGCCGGGGCACACGTCCACGTCGTCAGCGAGGACGTCACCACTCTCATCGCGCTCGCAAAGGAAAACGGCGCCACCATCGTCGAGGCAGACGGTCGCGCCGCCGTCGTCGCAGACCTCGCCGCGCGTGAGGTGTTCTCCCTTGCAGCTGCGCATGGGCTTGTCCTGGATGAGCTTCGCACCGAGAGAGTCTCTCTTGACGACGTGTATCGACGGATCATGGACACGAAGGCAGAAGGTGAAGCTCGTTGAGGATGCCGCGCCCACCCATCCGAATCGCCTACCGCCACGACACGCAACGGCCGGCCGACCTCGCGTACGCGGAGATGGCACGGATCATCCGGACCCGTGCCTCCCTTGTCGTCCTGATCCTGGGAGCAGCCGTACCGCTCGCGCTCGGCGTGGGACAAGCGATCTATCGAAAGGTGTCTTCGCCGGCATCGGACCCGACGGGATTCGCGACGGCCGGGGTCGACATCTTCGCGTTCGTGGCAGCTCTGGCTGCGGCCATCGGCGTTGGCCGGGACTACCAGACGGGGGCGATCGCTTTCCGGATGTTGCTCGTTCCGCGCCACGGACGGCTGCTTGCTGCAAGTGCACTCGGGTACAGCGGGGTTGCCGCCGCACTCGCGTTGCTCGCCATGTTCGTGGGCGGCGTGTTCGCTGCCGTGTTGGGCGGGACACTCGCGCCCTTCTCTGTTGACTCCGTCGCCGCGGTAGTGCGTTCGATCGCTGCGGTGGTGCTCGCCTCATGCTTCGGCGCAGGGCTCGGGTACGCGGTGCGCTCAGCCACTATCGCCGCGATCGTCATCATCACCGTTTTTTGGCTTGCGCCGATCACGCTCCTCATCGCCGGACTGAGCGGAGTCGCCGGCGCTGCGGCAATTGCGAACATCACCATCGGGATATTGGTTGGGCAAGCGATCAGCGGCACCCCCGAGCCCGGGGACAACCTTGGGCCCTGGGGAGCGCTCCTTCTACTTACGATCTGGTCCGCCGGAGTGCTTCTCCTGGCTGCTCTGCGATTGAAAGGAAAATAATCCGATGTCCAAAAAGACCCAATCGTGGCCCTGGTTCCTTGTGCCCACGCTGGTGTTGGCTGCGGTCGTTATCGCAATCAGCATCCCGGGACTCGAGGCGGCTCGGGAAGAAATCGGTGCTGATTCACTGGCGATTCCCATCGTTGCCATGCTCATTCTTTCAGTCGTCGCTGGCGCGGTCCTGGGACTGATCGTTCTGGGCGTTCGAAAGCTTGTGCGACCGCGATCTGTCTCTCCGACCCGCGACTAGGGGAACCCGTGGGTCGGGGCCGGGGAGTAGGGCCCTTCCCGTCGAAATCGCCGGAACGGTGCCGGTTCGCCGGAGCGTTCGGGCGAACCGGCACCGTTCCGGCGACCCCGCGTTGGGGCAGCCACCAACCGGTAGGGTTAAGGGCATGACCGAACAACTTGCTGTCGCCGTGCTGGGCGCCCAGGGGCGCATGGGTATCGAAGCCGTCAAAGCGGTGGACGCAGCCTCCGATATGAAGCTCGTCGCGGCGCTCGGCCGCGGCGATTCCCTTGATACCCTGCTCGACGCCGGCGCCAAGTATGTCGTTGACCTGACCGTTCCGGACAGCACCGAAGCGAACGTCCGTTTCGCCGTCGAACACGGGATGCATGCTGTTGTCGGGACCACCGGCTGGGACGCCGCGCGGCTTGACGCGTTGCGCGGCCTGCTTGCGGCGAACCCGGAGTCAGGCGTCCTCATCGCCCCCAACTTCGCCCTCGGTTCGGTCCTCGCCTCCGCCTTCGCGGCCAAGGCCGCCAAGTATTTCGAATCGGTGGAAATCATCGAACTGCACCACCCGAACAAAGTGGACGCGCCTTCGGGCACAGCCGTCCGCACGGCCCAGCTCATTGCCGCAGCCCGCGAAGAAGCCAGCGTCCCGGCCAGCCCGGACGCCACGAACAGCGGCCTTGAGGGTGCCCGCGGTTGTGAGGTAGACGGTGTCCGCGTCCACAGCGTCCGCCTGCGCGGACTCGTGGCACATCAGGAAGTGCTCCTCGGTGGCCCGGGAGAGCAACTGACCATCCGCCACGATTCCTTCGACCGGGCATCCTTCATGCCCGGAGTGTTGCTGGGACTTCGCAATGTGGCGTCCCGCCCCGGGCTGACAGTCGGCCTGGACGGCTATCTGGATTTGGGGCTGTAGGCGTGGGCCCGCTCTGGAACGCATTCAAGGAGAACCGCACCAAGATCTGGGTGGGTGCCGTCACCCTGTTGTTGGTTCTCTACCTCGTGGTCACCTTCGAACGCTCGATCCTGCTGCTCAGTGACGCGAACCTGGTCGCCAAGGGAATCGGCGCTGCGTACCTGGTGCTTCCCGTCATCGGAGCGTGGGCATTGATCCGCGAGCTTGTGTTCGGTGCTCGCACCGAGAAGATGGCAAAGGTGCTCGACGCCGAGGGCGGGCTGCCCGTGGACAATTTGCCGCGCACACCGGGAGGGCGCATCGTGCGTGCCGCCGCGGACGCCGAGTTTGAGAAGTACCGCGTGGAGGCCGAGGCTGCCCCCGAGGACTGGCGTTCCTGGTTCCGGCTCAGCTGCGCGTACGACGCCGCCGGCGACCGCAAGCGCGCGAGGGAATCCATGCGCGACGCCGTGCGCCTCTTCCGCGCTGAACCCACCGCAGCGGAGCGGTAGCGGCTGCCCCTCGAAGGGGACTCCTTGTATTCGAATATATGTTCGAATAACATGGCTGCATGAACGAACCTTCGAAGCGGCCGGACGGCTATCCCCAAGGCCTGGACGGGCCCATGAAGGCGATGAGCCCGGGCGTCGTCGATTTCCTCTTCCGGCAGCTAGTGGCGGGCGAGCCTCCGGAAGACGTGCAGTGGCGGCGCGAGGGAACCGTTCTGGCCGACCAGCAGCCGGGTGCCGAACTCGCCAGGCGGCTCGCGGAGACTGACCTTGAATCGTTGACCCCCGTTGAATTGTTCGACTATGTGCGGGCAGCCCAGCGACTCGGGGCTTGGGCGGACCGCTTGCGGGAGTCTGCGGTTGCCCGGTATTGCTCGCCGGAGACGCCAGCGAAGCCCGGACGCCATAGCGACGCTTCAGCCTGAGGCCTTGCTCTCATTTCGCTAAATTTGACGACAATCACGCGGGCCCCATTCTCCTAACCCGCAGCTGACAGGGTAACGTTTTTCATATGTCTGACTCTCGTGCGAACGTTCCTGCTCTCGGTACCCTTCTGACCGCCATGGTCACCCCGTTCACCAAGGACGGCGAAGTCGACTACAAGCAGGCAGCGGAACTGGCAGTCAAACTTGTTGATGACGGCTGCGATGGCTTGGTCGTCACCGGAACCACCGGCGAGACGTCCACCCTCACCGATGAGGAAAACCTCGGCATGTTCCGCGCCGTAAAGGAAGCCGTGGGCGATCGCGCGGCAATCATCGCTGGAACCGGGACGAATGACACCGCGCACTCGGTGCACCTCTCCCAGGAAGCCGCGAAGCTCGGCGTCGACGGACTCCTGATCGTCACCCCGTACTACAACAAGCCGAGCCAGGCCGGAGTCCGGGCCCACTTCGAGGCCATTGCGTCCGCCACCGATCTCCCAGTCATGCTCTATGACATTCCCGGACGCTCCTCCATTCAGATCGCGCCGGAGACCATGATCGGCCTCGCCGCCCACCCCAACATCGTTGCGGTCAAGGACGCCAAAGCCGACTTCGCCGCGGCCACCAGGGTCATGGCGGAAACCGACCTCCTTTTCTACTCGGGGGACGACGGCCTGACCCTCCAGTGGATGGCCATGGGTGCGGTGGGCCTGATTGGCGTCACCACCCACGTCGTCACCCGCCGTTTCCGTGAACTGATCGACGCCATCAACGCGAACGACCTTGGCACGGCACGCAAGATCAACTTCGATCTCGAGCCCGTGATCCGTGCAACCATGACCCGGGTCCAGGGCGCCGTCGCCGCCAAACAAATTCTTAAATGGCAGGGAGTCCTGCCCAACTCGGTTGTCCGTTTGCCCCTCGTGGAGCCGGACGCCGCCGAGATCGCAATCATCCGCGAGGACTTGGCGGAAGCTGGAATGGACTTCACTGTCTAGAAGGATTCCGCCGGAAAGTAGCGCATTATGACCCAAACCGCCCTTCCCGGACTTGTCACCCCGCCCAAACTTCCGCAGGGAACACTCCGGATTGTGCCCCTGGGCGGCCTGGGGGAGATCGGCCGCAACATGGCCGTTTTCGAAATCAACGGCAAGCTGCTGGTGGTTGACTGCGGCGTGCTCTTCCCTGAAGAGACCCAGCCGGGTGTCGACCTGATCCTGCCCGATTTCTCGTATATCGAGGACAGGCTGGACGACGTCGTTGCCATCGTCCTGACGCACGGCCACGAAGACCACATCGGCGCTGTGCCGTACCTGCTGCGCCTGCGTCCGGACCTGCCGTTGGTTGGTTCCCAGCTGACGCTTGCCCTCGTTGAGGCCAAGCTCCAGGAACACCGGATCAAGCCGTACACGCTCACGGTCACCGAAGGACAAGTGGAGCAGTTCGGCCCCTTCGAATGCGAATTCGTTGCCGTCAACCACTCCATTCCGGACGCCTTGGCCGTCTTCATCCGCACCGCCGGCGGCAACGTGCTGCACACGGGCGACTTCAAGATGGACCAGTTGCCCCTCGACGGCCGCATCACGGACCTGCGCCACTTCGCCCGCCTGGGCGAGGAAGGGGTGGACCTGTTCATGGCCGACTCCACCAACGCGGATGTCCCCGGCTTCACCACGGCGGAGAAGGAAATCGGTCCCACCCTGGACCGCTTGTTCAGCCAGGCCAGGAAACGGATCATCGTTGCGTCCTTCTCCTCGCACGTGCACCGGGTCCAGCAGGTGCTCGACGCCGCAGCCAAGCATGGCCGCAATGTCGCCTTCGTGGGCCGTTCCATGGTGCGCAACATGGCTATCGCCGCGAAACTGGGCTACCTTGACGTCCCGCCGGGAATCCTGGTGGACATCAAGAACATCGACGACCTTCCGGACCACCGCGTGGTCCTGATGTCCACGGGATCCCAGGGTGAACCCATGGCGGCCCTGTCGCGGATGGCCAACGGAGACCACCGCGTGGTGGTCGGCCAGGGCGATACCGTCATTCTGGCCTCGAGCCTCATCCCGGGCAACGAGAACGCGGTCTACCGGATCATCAACGGGCTGCTCAAGCTCGGCGCCGACGTCGTCCACAAGGGCAATGCCAAAGTGCACGTCTCCGGCCATGCTGCCGCCGGCGAATTGCTCTACTGCTACAACATACTCAAGCCCCTGAATGCCATGCCCGTGCACGGCGAAACCCGGCACCTCATCGCCAATGGAAACCTGGCGGAAGAGTCCGGCGTGCCCTCGGACCGCGTTATCCTCAGCGACAACGGCACGGTCATCGACGTCAGGGACCATAAAGCCAATGTGGTGGGCCAAGTGGAAGTGGGCTTCGTCTACGTGGACGGCTCCAGCGTGGGCGAAATCACCGACGCCGACCTCAAGGACCGCAGGATCCTCGGCGACGAGGGCTTCATCTCCGTCATCACCGTGATCAACCGGACTACCGGCAAGATAGTCTCGGGTCCGGAAATCCACGCCCGCGGCGTGGCCGAAGACGATTCCGTCTTTGACGAGATCATCCCCAAGATCAACGCGGCCCTGGAAGACGCAGTGCTCCACCACTCGGACCACACCAACCACCAGCTCCAGCAAGTGGTGCGTCGCGTGATCGGCACGTGGGTCAACCGCAAGCTTCGCCGGCGCCCCATGATCATCCCGTTGGTCTTGGAAGCTTAATCCCGAGGCACGACTTCGGCAGGAACGGCCAGTCAGGCTCCGAACGGCCCGGTTCAAGCGAACCGGGCCGTTCGCGTTTCCGGACCGGCCCGGCGCAAAACAGGGTCCGCAGATTGTTCAACAGGGGCAACATGGTTCCTTCGCGCCCCTGAAATCCGCGGGTTTCCGGACGGGTTGGGGTAGCGTGGCCGATATGGCGACTCGTACTACCTCCGCGCCTAGAGGCAGCTCCAATGGCAAATCCGGCGGCTCGGGCAGCGGCCGGACCCCGGCCAGGACCGGCCGGAGCGGCACGGGCACGGCCCGCGGCAAGGCCGCCGTCGTCGAACCCCAACAGCCGTGGATCCTGCGGGCGCTTGCCGGCGTCTGGCTGGGAATCGGGCACGTGGTGGGTGCGGGCATCCGCCGGATCGGCCACGACGTCAGTGACCTTGATCCCCTGGACCGCCGGGACGGCGCCGCGCTTTTCAACCTGGCGCTCGGTGTCTTCATAGCCACCTTCGCCTGGTGGGGCTTCAAAGGCTGGTTCCCGGATGTCGTCTTCAGCATCGTGAATGGAACTTTCGGCTGGGTATCCCTGCTTCTTCCGATCATGCTTTTCGTCTGCGCCGTCCGGCTCTTCCGGCAGCCGTGGGACAGCCGTGGCAACAACCGTGTGGGCATCGGCTTCCTGGTCATGACGTTCGCCGGGACCGGCTTGGCCCACGTTATCGGGGGCCAGCCGACTGTCGCAGATGGCTTCGAGGGCCTCCGGCGCGCGGGCGGGATGCTCGGTTTCCTCGCGGCGTCGCCTCTTGCCGCCATCCACCCCGTGGTCCCCGTCCTGGTCTACGGTGCCTTGGCGTTCGTCTCCCTCCTGATTCTCACGGCCACGCCCTTCGGCGCAATTCCCCGGCGTATCCGTGGCGCCTACGAGCACCTCATGGGCGTCGACCTGGTGGATGCCGACGCGCAACGCGGCGATTCCCATGACCGCAGCTACCTCTACGAAAACGAGGTGGCAGTTGAACCGAGGAAGAAGCGCCGCAAACGCTTCTTCGGCAAGGACCACGACGACGACCCCACGCTCGAAGGCTATGTCGGCGACGAGGCCTTCGAGCACGCAATCGTCGACGACGATGCCCCTCCCGCAAAGGGCGGCCCGTCGGTGCCGCCAGGGGTACGCCGACCGACCCAGGCCGAAATCGCCGTCGAGAAGATCAAGGCCGCGCAGGGACTCGGAAGTCCGAAAGCGGCTGCGGACAATGCCACCGAAGCGATCCCGCTGGTCGCGTCGGCCCCCGCCGTCCCCCCTGTCATCGTGCCTTCGGCACCGGTCGGCCCGCCCCCGCCCCCGACGCCGATCCCGCAGCGCACCGAGCAGCTTTCGCTTGCCGGCGACGTTACCTACACGCTGCCGTCCTCGGACAACCTGACCCCGGGTTCCATTCCGAAGGAGCGCACGGAAGCGAACGACGCCGTCGTGGCCGCCCTCACGGACACCCTGCAACAATTCAACGTGGACGCTACCGTCACCGGCTTCAGCCGGGGCCCCACTGTGACCCGCTACGAGATCGAACTTGCTTCCGGCACCAAGGTGGAGCGCGTCACGGCGTTGTCCAAGAACATCTCCTACGCCGTGGCGTCGAGCGACGTACGTATCCTTAGTCCCATCCCCGGCAAGTCGGCCATCGGCATCGAGATCCCCAACACGGACCGCGAGACCGTGTCCCTTGGCGATGTCCTGCGCAGCCAGAACGCGCGGCGGACCGACCACCCCATGGTGATGGGCGTCGGCAAGGACGTCGAGGGCGGCTACGTCGTCGCGAACCTCGCCAAGATGCCGCACTTGCTCGTGGCCGGTGCTACGGGTGCCGGTAAGTCGTCGTTCGTGAACTCGATGATCACCTCGATCCTGATGCGCGCGACCCCCGATGAGGTCCGCATGGTCATGGTGGACCCCAAGCGCGTCGAGCTGACCGCGTACGAGGGTGTTCCGCACCTCATCACGCCCATCATCACCAACCCCAAGAAGGCGGCCGAAGCCCTTCAGTGGGTGGTGCGTGAAATGGACGCCCGCTACGACGACCTCGCCAACTATGGCTTCAAGCACATCGACGACTTCAACAAGGCCGTCCGCGCCGGCAAGGTTGTTCCGCCGGTTGACTCCAAGCGCGTCATCAAGCCCTACCCTTATTTGCTGGTGATCGTGGACGAGCTCGCCGACCTCATGATGGTGGCCCCGCGCGATGTCGAAGACTCTATTGTCCGGATCACCCAGCTCGCCCGTGCTGCCGGCATCCACCTGGTCCTGGCCACCCAGCGTCCCTCCGTTGACGTCGTCACCGGCCTGATCAAGGCGAATGTCCCCTCGCGCATGGCGTTCGCCACATCCTCTGTCACCGACTCCCGCGTGGTCCTTGACCAACCCGGCGCGGAAAAACTCATTGGCCAGGGTGACGCGCTCTTCCTGCCGATGGGCGCCTCCAAAGCGATGCGCGTGCAGGGCGCCTGGGTCAGCGAGTCTGAAATCCACCGCGTGGTGGAGCACGTCAAGGGCCAGCTCAAGGCCGTCTACCGTGACGACGTCGCGCCCGAGGCGCAGAAGAAGCAGATCGACGACGACATCGGAGACGATCTCGAAGTCCTGCTTCAGGCGACCGAACTCGTGGTCACCACCCAGTTCGGCTCCACGTCGATGCTGCAGCGCAAGCTCCGCGTCGGCTTCGCCAAGGCCGGCCGCCTCATGGACCTGCTGGAGTCGCGCGGCGTCGTGGGTCCGTCCGAGGGCTCCAAGGCCCGCGATGTCCTGGTCAAGCCCGACGACCTCGCTCCCGTGCTGGCGGCAATGAAGGGCCAGGAGGCTCCGGCTGCGCCCGACGCGCACACGGCGGCCCTGAGCGAGAACGCGAACGCGAACATCGCCGTCGGAGGCTACGCAGAGGACCTCGTGGCAGCCGATCTCGAACGCCGCAAGCAGGTCACGGAATACCACGACGGAGCAGATGGGATCGATGACGAGGACGAGGGCGGCGAAGACGCCTGGTCATTGACCGGACGGTAGCCTAGAGGGGTGACTACATCCGACGGCAGCAAAGCCGGTTCCAGCAGCTCCGATATCTGGAACCTGCCCAATATCCTGACGATGCTTCGAATTGTCCTGGTCCCGTTCTTCGTATGGTTCCTCCTGGAGGACAACAGCCGGCACGGCGTCTGGCGCTGGGCCGCCGTCGTGGCCTTCGCCGTGGCGATCTATACGGACAAGCTCGACGGCGACATCGCCCGGAGCCGCAACCTCGTCACCAACTTCGGCAAGATCGCAGACCCCATTGCCGACAAGTTGCTGATCGGATCGGCCCTCGTTCTCCTGTCGGCGCTGGGGGAGCTGCCATGGTGGATCACCATCCTCATCCTCGTGCGCGAATGGGGCGTCACCGCCTTGCGCTTCTTTGTCATCCGCTATGGGGTGATGCCGGCGTCGCGTGGCGGCAAGCTCAAGACCGCCGTCCAGACTGTCGCGATCTTCCTCTACATCCTGCCGCTGAATTCCTTCGCGCCGTGGCTCGTCAGCGTGGCCTTCTGGGTCATGATCGCCGCTCTCGTCATCACCGTGTGGACCGGCGTCGAATACGTGATTGAAGCCGCAAAGCTCCGCTCGGCCGGAAAGCGCGCATGAGCCGCACCGCTGATGAGGTGGCCGCTTCCGCCGTCGCCCTCGCCATCGAGCGGGGCGTCACAGTGGCTACCGCGGAATCCCTGACAGCCGGGATGGTTGCGGCCACCCTCGCTGATACTCCCGGGGCGTCAGGCATGCTCCAGGGCGGGGTCGTCGCCTACCAGAATGCGGTCAAGGCCGGAATCCTGGGGGTATCCGAGGAACTGCTTTCCGCGGTCGGATCCGTCGACGCCGAGGTGGCCGCGGCTATGGCCGACGGCGCGAGGCGCGCGTGCGGGGCCGACGTCGGGGTCTCCACCACAGGGGTGGCGGGGCCATTGCCGCACGACGGGAAGCCGGTTGGCACCGTCTATATTGGCGTCGCCACGTCGGACGGGGCCGCGGCGCATGCATACTCCTTTCTGGGAGATCGGCCAAGTATCCGTGCACAGGCAACGAGGGTCGCGCTGGAGCGCTTGTTTGAGTGCCTTGTCCATGCCGACCTACCGCACGTAAAGTAGCCGGGAACAAAAACAGCAGCCCAATAGTTGTTACATTGTGTCGCCCCGGAATGGCCGGGGCGCCTAGGATGTAGAAAACAACCGGTGCACCTGCAAGGTGAACCGGACTCACGAGGGAGCAAGGCGATACAGATGGTTAAGCAGCCCGTATCCGTAAACGGCGTTGTCCGCTGGAAGGATGTGGGCTTGGCCGAGAAGGCACCGAGCGAACAGAAGGAGCGCAAAATGGTTGTACTGCGTCACGAAATCGGTGATGTCCTGCGCGATGTCCGCCAACGCCAGGGCCGTACGCTCCGCGAAGTCTCGCACAGCGCCCGTGTTTCCCTTGGCTACCTGAGCGAAGTCGAGCGCGGCCAGAAGGAAGCATCCTCAGAGCTGCTGTCCTCGATCTGCTCGGCGCTGGACGTTCCGTTGTCCGGCATGCTCCGCGAGGTCAGTGACCGGGTTGCCGTCGCCGAAGGCGTCGCCGTTCCGGACACCGTCCCGCAGGAATTCGCGCAACGCTACGGCCGCGATCTCGACCGCGAGCTCAGCGCCGAACTGAACGACGATTTCACCCAGGGCATGCTCTCCGGAGCCCGCTAAACGGACCTGGCTCCGGTACTCAGTTGCCGGAGTGTGATCGAGCACGTCGCTTCCGGGCTCCGTTGCGCGAAACGTCGCCGCCTGGCTTCGTTGCGCCGAAACAACGGCACATACTTGAAACAAAGAAGGAGGGCCTCCAGATGGAGGCCCTCCTTCTCGGGTCTTTTGTGGCTTGCCGCGGTCAGTCCTTACCGCTTCCTTCGCCGTAGGCCGCATTGAGCCGTTCAATGTAGTCAGCCAGCGTCTGGATTTCTTCCAGCGGCCACTCGCCCAGGCGTTCCCGGAATACCTGCCTGCGTGCGTCCTGGACCTGGTGCATCTTTTCTTCGCCCTTGGGGGTAAGCCGGATCGATTGCGCGCGGCCATCCTGGGGGTCGGCTTCCTTGTAGACCATGCCGATGCTCTCAAGGAACGCGATCTGCCGGCTCACCGAGGGCTTCCCGACGCCGATGCACGAGGCGAGCTCCGTCAGGCGGATCGGACCCTCCTTGCGGATGATCGACAGCAGTCCGTAAGCGGCTGGTTCCATGTCGGGATGGACCTGGCGGGATAACTGGTGGGACAGCGATCGGGCGCGTCGCCAGAACATGCTCAGCTGGTGTTCCACCTGCTGGAGGGCGGCGTCGACGTTGTCGCCTACCTCCACCATATCTGGGGCGTCGTCGGGAGTGTTGCTCATGACAACCATTCTAGAGTCCGCTCCCATGAGAGACTCTATTGGTGCGGATCAGTGACTTCTGGCGGCTGATGGACGATGAATTCGGGGCTGGCTACTCCCGGGTCCTCAGCAGCTCCCTTGTATTGGCCGGCGTCGGTGGCCGCACGGCAGACGACGCCTTGGCAGCGGGCTACAACCCCCGCGACGTCTGGCTTGCCCTGTGCGACGTCCAGGATGTTCCTCCGGAGCGACGGCTCGGCAGGGACATCAAGCCCTCGGACAAAGGTTCCGGAACGTTCTGACTTCCGGTTTCCGGTGACACGCCCGCAGATTTGTTCGAATATCTGTTCGGATGAGGCTATGCTCCTTTCAGAGGAAAATTGACCCTAGCGGACCATTTTTCGCATCATTCGGATCCTGTGGTTTTCCACATAGACGAAGTCGCACACAAAATTGTCAGCGGCTCGTACTAGCGTCGGGTGAGATAGGAAAGCGGCCGTTCAGGCCAGTCCACAGCGAGAAAGCATCAGAGGTGTGAACCATGGCGGCAAACCAGGATCGTGAGAAGGCGCTCGAGGCAGCGCTTGCCCAGATCGACAAGCAATTCGGTAAGGGCTCCATCATGCGCTTGGGTGACGACATCCGTGCGCCGATCGAAGTCATTCCCACCGGTTCCATCGCGCTGGACGTCGCTCTTGGGATCGGCGGCCTGCCGCGCGGCCGTATCGTCGAGATCTACGGTCCGGAATCCTCCGGTAAGACCACCGTCGCGCTTCACGCCGTAGCCAACGCCCAGCGCCAGGGCGGCATCGCTGCCTTCATCGACGCCGAGCACGCCCTCGACCCCGAGTACGCGGCGAAACTGGGCGTCGACACCGACGCGCTGCTGGTTTCGCAGCCTGATACCGGCGAGCAGGCATTGGAAATCATGGATATGCTGATCGGCTCCGGCTCCTTGGATATCGTCGTGATTGACTCCGTCGCCGCCTTGGTTCCGCGCGCTGAAATCGAAGGCGAAATGGGCGACTCCCACGTCGGCCTCCAGGCCCGTCTCATGAGCCAGGCCCTCCGTAAGATCACGGGCCGGTTGAGCCAGACCAAGACGACCGCTATCTTCATCAACCAGCTCCGTGAGAAGATCGGCGTCTTCTTCGGTTCCCCGGAGACCACAACCGGTGGCAAGGCCCTGAAGTTCTATGCCTCCATCCGCATCGACGTCCGCCGCATCCAGACGCTGAAGGAAGGCGCGGATTCGGTAGGTAACCGCACCAAGGCCAAGATCGTCAAGAACAAGATGGCTCCGCCCTTCAAGATCGCGGAGTTCGACATCATTTACGGCCAGGGCATTTCCCGTGAGGGCGGCATCATCGACATGGGCGTCGAACACGGCATCATCAAGAAGTCCGGTTCATGGTTCACCTACGACGGTGACCAGCTGGGACAGGGCATGGAGAACTCCCGCCGCTTCCTGCGGGATAACCCGGAGCTGGCCGCGGAACTGGAGCGGCTCATCAAGGAAAAGCTTGGTGTCGGAGTAGTCAAGCCTGCCGAAGCCGAGAAATCTCCGAAGCTGAAGGCCGTTGACGGCTAAGCGCGAGGGCCGCTCCCGGTCCTGGGGTCCGTCTGCGGATTCGTCCGTGGCAGCGGATCCTGAAGCCAATCCGGAGGCGGTTGCCCGGGCCATTGTGCTCCGTCAGCTGACCAATTCCCCTAAGAGCAGGCTTCAGCTCGCGCGCAAGCTGGCTGAGCGGAGCGTCCCGGAGGACGTGGCCGAAGCCGTGTTGGACCGCTTCGAGGAAGTCCGGCTCATCGATGACGCCGATTTCGCCGAGATGTGGGTCCGCAGCCGCGCGCAGTCGAGGAAACTCGCCCGGGGTGCCTTGAGGCGCGAACTGACCGACAAAGGCATCGACGCTGAAACGGCCGAGAAGGCCCTCGCCCAGGTGAGCGATGACGACGAGCGGACCGCGGCCAGGGATCTGGTTGCGCGCCGCCTGAGGGCCGGAACGGACCTTTCGGACAGGACCGAGCGAGACAAGCAAACGCGGCGGCTCGCGTCGATGCTTGCCCGCAAGGGCTATCAACCGTCGGCGGCGTTCCGGATTGTCGGGGAGGTCCTGGACGAAGCCTTGGCCGGGGAGCCGGAGTCGCACGGTGCCGTGGCGCACGATGGTCCTGACCTGGACGAGATCGGCTAGTCGGCATCCCCGGGAAACTGAGAGCTGCCTGTGAGTATTGTCCCGGGCGGCGGGGTTGGGTGGCTTCTTGGCGGCCGTCGACTAAGGTTCTGGACTAGTGTTCCGAGTCGGGAGGCAGGTCAGATCCAATGAACGCGTTGTCCCTGCGGCTTTCGGCAATCATTGTGCCCTTGCTTGTCGCGTCGCTTCTCCAGGCAGGCCCGGCTTCCGCGGACGACGATGCCCCGCCGTCGGGCTATCCGAGCTGGGCGGAGGTACAGCAGGCCCAGGGGAACGAAGCTGCCGCTAGTGCCGAAGTGGATCGCATCAACCAGTTATTGGCCGGCCTTCAACAGAAGTCAGGCGAGCTAGGCGCGGCAGCCATCAAGGCGGGAACTGGGTACGCGAAGGCCCATGACGCGCTGCAGCATCAGCAGGCAGTCACCCAGAAACTGGCTGAAGCGTCCCAACAGGCCAAGTCAAAAGCGGATTCATTGAAGAAGGCCACCTCGTCCCTGGTTGTCAAGGCATACGAGTCAGGCGGTTTCGATCCCGGACCCTGGTCCCTCGCGAATGCCGCCATCGCACCGGACAACATTCAAAATTTCGCTTTGCTGAACAGGGTCCTCGATCGTACGGCGAAGCTGCACGATGATGCCCTGAGCGCTTCCCAGGCATCCGCCGCCGCAACCGCGCAGGAACAAGCTGCCCGCGATGTCCTGGCGCAATTGGACAGTGACGCCGCGGCAAAGGCCCAGGCCGCAGAGTCTGCCAGGCGCTCCGCCGAAGACAGCGTTGCCGCCACGGACGGCCAGCGAAAGACCATGGTCGCTCAGCTCGCGTCCTTGACCTCCACTTCTGCTGCGGTTGCGCAGAAGTACCAGGAAGGCCAGGTGGCGCTTGCCGCCTATCAGGCTGCCCAGGAAGCCAAGAGGGAGGCAGCGCAACGCCAAGCGGAAGCCGACGCCGCGGCGGCAGCCAATAGAGCCCAGCAAGCCCAACAGGCCCAGCAACCCGTCCAGCCGCCCATCAGCAGCGGCGGAGGCGGGGGCTTCGGAGGCGGGGGAGGCGGTGGCGGAGGAAACGTCGTCAACGACCCCGCAGGTGCACGGCAATACGCGTCCTCCCGGCTTGGCGCCTACGGCTGGGGCGGGGACCAAATGCAGTGTCTGTCCCTGCTATGGACCCAGGAATCAAGCTGGATGACGGATGCCACCAATCCCAGTAGCGGCGCCTACGGTGTTGCGCAGGCGTTGCCGCCGGACAAGTACTATTCGGCGGGCAGCGACTGGCTCAGCAACTACCGGACCCAGATCGATTGGGGCCTGGGGTATATCCGCGACCGTTACCGTTCCCCCTGCAACGCCTGGCAGCATGAGATGGGCTTCAACTGGTACTAGTCCGAGGGGCTACCCTAGATTGGTGAGTTCCCCTTCCGCAGCACCAGCACCAGCCCCCGTTCAGCAGCCTGTTCCGGCCCCTGTCAGCGAGCCCGCACCCGAGCACGGGGAGAAGCGCACCTACCAGGTGCGCACCTTCGGTTGCCAAATGAATGTCCACGACTCCGAGCGCATGGCAGGACTCCTGGAGGATGCAGGCTACGTGCCCTTCGACGGCGGGGTCGCCGACGTCGTGGTCTTCAACACCTGTGCTGTCCGGGAGAACGCCGACAACAAGCTTTACGGCAACCTCGGCGAGCTCAAGCAGGTCAAGGCCGCCCATCCGGGCATGCAGATCGCGGTGGGCGGATGCCTGGCCCAGAAGGACCGCGAAACCATCGTGCGCAAGGCGCCCTGGGTGGACGCCGTGTTCGGTACCCACAATGTGGGCGCGCTCCCGGCTTTACTGGACAGGGCCCGCCACAACAACGAGGCCCAGTTGGAGATCCTCGAGTCGTTGGACGTCTTCCCATCCACCCTGCCCACCAAACGCGACTCCGTGTACTCGGGCTGGGTTTCCATCTCCGTCGGTTGCAACAACACCTGCACCTTCTGCATCGTGCCGTCCCTTCGTGGGAAGGAGAAGGACCGCCGTCCGGGCGAGATCCTGGCCGAAATCCAGGCGTTGGTGGACGACGGCGCCGTCGAGGTCACCCTGCTCGGCCAGAACGTGAACTCCTACGGCGTGGAATTCGGGGACCGCCTGGCTTTCTCCAAACTTCTCCGCGCCTGCGGTGACATCGAGGGCCTCGAGCGCGTCCGCTTCACGAGCCCGCACCCGGCCGCCTTCACCGACGACGTCATCGACGCGATGGCCGAGACCCCCAACGTCATGCCGCAGTTGCACATGCCCCTCCAGTCCGGCTCGGACAAGGTGCTCAAGGACATGCGCCGCTCTTACCGCTCTGCGAAGTTCCTGGGCATCCTGGACAAGGTCCGTGACAAGATTCCGCACGCCGCGATCACCACCGACATCATCGTGGGCTTCCCCGGCGAGACGGAAGAGGACTTCCAAGCAACGCTCGACGTCGTCGAGAAGTCACGCTTCGCTTCCGCCTTCACCTTCCAGTACTCCAAGCGCCCAGGCACCCCCGCCGCGGACCTTCCGGAACAGCTCCCCAAGGCCGTTGTCCAGGAACGCTACGAACGGCTGACCGCCCTCCAGGACCGCATCGCAGCCGAGGAGAACGCGAAACAGCTCGGACGCCGGGTTGAACTCCTGGTCACGGCCCAGTCCGGACGCAAAGCCGAGGAAACGCATCGTTTGTCCGGCCGCTCCCAGGACCAGAGGCTGGTCCACTTCTCCGTGCCCGAAGGCGCAGAGACCCCACGGCCTGGCGACTTCGTCACCGTAACGATCACCGAGGCTGCTGCCTTCCACCTCGTCTCGGATCCGGCGACGACCGCGGACTACAGCCTGAGGCGCTCCCGTGCCGGCGACGCTTGGGACCGCTCGCAGGCCGACTCCTGTGGCGCTCCGGCACCGGGCGCCGGCGGGGCCACAGGTCAAAAGGGCGTCTCCCTCGGCATGCCGTCGCTGCCCGCCCGGCGCGGCTAGTCCGACATGACAGCAGTACCGGCCGCATCAGCGGATCCGAATCCGCCCGTGATCGCCGTCGTCGGGCCTACCGGATCCGGTAAGTCCGATCTCGCCGTCCATCTCGCCCTCGCGATCGACGGCGAGGTCATCAACGCCGATGCGATGCAGTTCTACCGCGGAATGGATATCGGCACGGCCAAGATCAGCCTCGCCGAACGGAGGGGAGTGCCCCACCACCTGCTGGACACGATGGATGTCACCGAGGAAGCCAGCGTCTCCGCATTCCAGGCCGACTGCCGCGCCGCCATCCGTGATATTCATGGTCGCGGCAGGCGTGCAATCCTGGTGGGCGGTTCCGGCCTTTACGTCCGGGCAGCGTTGGACGTCCTGGAATTTCCCGGCACGGACCCCGGCGTACGGAAGCGGCTGGAGCAGGAGCACGAAACAACCGGTCTTCGGAGCCTCCAGGAACGCCTGCAGCACGTCGACCCCGTTTCTGCCGGAAGGCTCGGTGACGCCCGCCGCGTGATCCGCGCGCTGGAAGTCTTCGAGCTCACGGGGCGTCCGTTCAGCTCCTTCATGCCGAAACGCGAGTACTTCCAGCCGGCCGTGCAGATCGGGCTCGACGTCGACCGCGGAGTACTGCGCGAGCGATTGGCCGAGCGCGTACTGGGGATGGTCGACGCGGGACTTCTGGAAGAGGTCGCGCGGCTCGACGCTGCCGGACTGCGACAAGGGAAGACCGCATCGCGGGCGCTGGGATATGCCCAATTCCTGCGGGTCCTCGACGGCGAGTCCGACACGGCTACCGCGGCCGAAGAAACCATCTTGGCCACCCGGCAATTCGCGCGCCGCCAGCTCACCTGGTTCCGCGCAGACCCCCGGATCCACTGGCTTGACTGGCAGGATCCGGATTTGGTGGCCAAAGCCGCAGAAATCTGTTCGAGCCCGGCGGCGGTGATTTAGGCGCGGCCCCTAGTGCAGGTAGCCTTGAGCCATGGATGAAACCCTTGCATTTTCCGCCCCGCAGCCTGCCGCTGCCGGCGGTGCCGTACCCGCCTCCGGTCTTCATGGACTGGCCTTCTCCAAGGGGCACGGCACGGGCAACGACTTCGTCCTCATCGCGGACCCCGAAGACGCGCACCAGATTTCTCCGGACCAGGTCGCAGCACTGTGCGACCGCCACTTGGGCATCGGCGGGGACGGTCTCATCCGGGCAGTCCCTTCGCGCTTCCTGCCCGAAGGCCTCCAGTTGCTCGAAGCGGACTCCGATGCCGAATGGTTCATGGATTACCGGAACGGCGACGGTTCGTTGTCCGAGATGTGTGGCAACGGCGTCCGGGTCTTCGTCCAATTCCTGATCGAGCAGGGTCTTGTCGCGCTCAGCACCGGTGAATCCCTGACCATCGGGACGCGCGGCGGCATCAAGAAGATCGTGCGGACTTCCGAGGGCTATGCAGTGGACATGGGACCGTGGGAGTTCATTTTCCCCAAGGATGCCACCAGCAAGGCCATGGACTCCCTCGTCAGCGCCGACGGACTGGAAGTCGCCCGGCCGGCCCTTTCCGTCAGCATGGGCAACCCGCACACCGTAGTGGCATTGGCTGAACTTTCAGAGCTCAAGTCCACGCAGCTCTTCAAGGCGCCCGTCGTCGATCCCAAGCCGGCCAACGGCACCAACGTCGAGTTCGTGGTTCCCGCGGAGCCCCTCGTTCACGACGGCGTAGGCAACATCACCATGCGGGTCCACGAACGCGGCGTCGGTGAGACCCAATCGTGCGGCACCGGTGCCTGCGCGGCCGCCGTTGCCATCCGCCACTGGGCCGGGGAAGGCGCTCCCGACACGTGGCGCGTCAAGGTGCCGGGCGGCGTCGTCGGCGTGCGCTTCTTCCCGGGAGAAAGCGGCCGTGAACATGTTGAACTCAGCGGCCCGGCAGTGATAGTCGCTAGCGGGACGCTTTCCTGATTCGCAGCACGCGGAAGGATTTCGACGTACTTTCCCTGGATACCGAGAACGAAGCGTCGAGGGTATCGGCCAGCCAACGCTGAAGCGAGTCCGCTCCAAGGTTTTTCTGCACCACAAGCCAGGCGTTTCCACCCGGAGCGAGTCGCGGCAGCCACCTGAGCAGCAGGTTGTGGAGTTCATCCTTGCCGATGCGGATGGGCGGATTTGACCAGATAGTGTCGAACGTCAAGTCGGGGTCGACGTCGTCGGGCAAGCTCGCTGTGACATTCCCGAGCTCCAGCAGGGCGGCATTCTCGTTCGTCAAGGTGACGCAGCGCTCGTTGACATCAACGGCGTGGACGCGGGCGTGCGGAGCCATGAGCCCCATCGTCAACGCGATGGGACCCCAGCCGCAGCCGATGTCCAGCAGGTTTCCCTGCGGGGCCGGCGGTGGAACTTCGGAGAGCAGGATCGCTGTTCCCTTGTCGATCCCGTCGGGGCTGAAGATACCGCCCGATGTCTGGAGCCGGCGGGTCGCGCCGGCCAGTTCCACCGTGAGGGACTTGCGGGTGAACGGCCCCGCGGGCTGTGCGCTGAAATAGTGAGCAGACTCCATAGCTTGCCAGATTAGTGGCCAGCAGCGGGCAAGGGAAACCGCGCACGGCTCCATGCCGGCTCAACACGGGCTTGACGGGGTCTGATAGTCTGATCGGCATGTTCTTGATCTTTGAGTAGCCGGCCATTTGTAAGTAGCCGGCAGTGCCCGCGACGCAGGCCTGCTTGATTTGCAGCGCCATTCCGCCTTGGCATGTCCGGTCCGGACGTTGCTTCTTGACGCCTGGACACTCAGCAGATCGTCCCCTCCCGCCCTTGGAACTGAGCAGGCAATCGCGCAGTCCGTTCCGGATGGAGGTCCCGGACCGTCGGCAGAGCCTTGCCAGGCATCAGCCCTGCGCGAATTCCGCGCCATAAGAGACGAATCGGCACTATTCTGGAAATGCCGAACCCCCTAAAGGAGACCATGACCACGCAGAAGAACACCGGACCCGATTCCGACGCCCAGGACCTGAGTCCTGAAGAAATCCAGGCTGTCATCGACCGGATTCTCTCCAAGGACGCACCTGCCGTAGTTCAGGACCGCGACGAACCCCGGGGCGTGTTTGGCAAGGCCCAGGCAATCTCCCGTCTGGACGAAGAGCACAGCATCTACGACGGCGATCAAGAGGATCTGGCCGAACGCCGGGCGCTGCGCCGCACCGCGGGCCTGTCCACGGAACTTGAAGATGTCACCGAGGTTGAATACCGGCAGCTGCGCCTTGAGCGCGTCGTGCTGGCCGGCCTCTGGACCGAAGGCACCCTCGCCGACGCCGAGAATTCCCTGCGGGAACTTGCCGCCCTGGCCGAAACGGCCGGCTCGGAAGTCCTGGACGGGATCGTCCAGCGCCGCATGAAGCCGGACCCCGGCACGTTCCTTGGCTCGGGCAAAGCCCTCGAGCTCAAGGACATTGTGATGGCCACCGGCGCGGACACCGTGGTGGTCGACGCCGAATTGGCACCGTCCCAGCGGCGCGGCCTTGAGGATATCGTCAAGGTCAAGGTGGTGGACCGCACCACGTTGATCCTGGACATCTTTGCGCAGCATGCCAAGAGCCGCGAAGGCAAGGCCCAGGTTGAGCTGGCGCAGCTGGAATACCTGTTGCCGCGCCTGCGTGGCTGGGGCGATTCCATGTCCCGCCAGGCCGGTGGCCAGGTGGGTGGTGCCGGCGCCGGCATGGGTTCGCGTGGTCCTGGTGAAACCAAGATCGAACTTGACCGCCGTCGGATCCGCACACGCATGGCCAAGCTGCGGCGTGAAATCGCCGCGATGAAGCCATCGCGCGAGACCAAGCGGGCCAACCGCCGTCGTAATGCCGTTCCTTCGGTCGCCATCGCCGGTTACACGAACGCCGGAAAGTCGTCACTGCTCAACCGCCTGACGGATGCCGGCGTCCTCGTCGAGAACGCGCTGTTCGCCACCCTGGATCCCACGGTCCGGAAGGCCCAGACCCCTGACGGGATCGGCTACACGCTCTCGGACACCGTCGGCTTCGTGCGTTCGCTGCCCACCCAGCTCGTGGAGGCTTTCCGATCCACGCTGGAAGAGGTGGCCGACGCCGATCTGATCCTCCACGTGGTGGACGTTTCGCATCCCGATCCGGAAGGCCAGATCGCGGCTGTCCGCACGGTGTTCAGCGAGGTGGATGCCCGGAAGATCCCGGAAATCATTGTCCTGAACAAGGCAGACGCCGCGGATCCGTTTGTCGTGGAACGGCTCAAGCAGAAAGAGCCACGCAACGTCGTCGTGTCCACCCGCACCGGACAGGGCATTGCCGAGCTCCTTGGAGCCATCAGCGAGGCCATACCGCGTCCTGGTGTGCGCCTTGAGGTTCTGATTCCGTACAACCGGGGCGAGCTCATCAACAAGCTGCACAACACCGACGCCGAAATCCTCAGCCTTGAACATGAGGAGGAAGGTACCCGCGTGGTGGCCATGGTCCATGAAAACCTGGCAGCCGAGTTGGAGTCGTTCGTCAGCAATGGTTGATCCGGAGGCGGGGGAGCGCGGCGGGACCGCGGGGGAACGGACCGCCCTCGAACTCCTGGACAAAGCCGTCGCGGGCATGGGCGGCCAGAACCGCACGGGCCAACACGAGATGGCCAGGCAGGTGGCGCGGGCGATCGAGACCGGGGAACACCTCCTGGTCCAGGCGGGCACGGGCACGGGCAAGTCCCTTGCGTACTTGATTCCGCTGATTGCGCACGCGATGGAGAGCAACAAACCTGCGCTCGTGTCCACGGCCACGCTCGCCCTGCAGACGCAGATCGTAGGCCGGGATTTGCCCCGTCTCCTGGAGACGATCAATCCGGAGCTGGAGCGCCCGGTCAGCATCGCGCTGGTCAAGGGCCGGGCCAACTATGTCTGCCGGCACAAGCTGGAGGGCGGTTTCCCCAGCGAGGAACCCGCTGAGGGGCAGTTGTTCTCCCTCGGCGAGGACACGAGCGTTCCGCATCTCGCAGCGGTCATCGGCGGGCCTGCCTCGCAGCTTGGCAAGGAGGTCCTGCGGCTGCGTGAGTGGGCCGCGAAGACCGCCACGGGGGACCGGGACGAACTCATGCCGGGCGTGACGGACCGGGCGTGGCGCCAGGTATCAGTCACGTCGATGGAATGCCTCGGGGCGCAGAAGTGTCCGATGGCGGAGGAATGCTTCAGCGAGCTGGCCCGCCACCGTGCCGCGGAGTCCGACGTCGTAGTCACCAATCACGCGATGCTCGCGGTCAGCGCCTTCGAAGGCCTGGCCGTGCTGCCCGAATACGACGTGGTCGTGGTGGACGAGGCCCACGAGCTCCAGGACCGCGTGACCGGTGCCGTGTCCGGGCAGCTGTCCGTGGCGATGATCCATGCCGCGGCCTCGAGCGCCCGCAAACACACTGCGATCACCGTGGACGCGCTGAACGCCGCTGCGGACCGCTTGGAACTCGCGATCATCGGAGCGCCCTCCGGACTGCTGCCCAACGGTCTCAATGACGAACAACTTGATTGCGTGGACCAGCTGCGGGAAGCCTGCCGTGCAGCGCTTTCCGATTCGAAGGCGGACTCGTCCAACGCGGTCGACGGCGGGCGCCAGCTCGCGCGCTCACGGCTGATGTTGATCCTCGAGCTGTGCGAGCGGTTGCTCTCGGCCCGGGACAACCGGGAAGTCGTGTGGCTCTCCCGGAACAGCACCTTTGATCCGCAGCAGGGCTATACGGCGCCCGACGAGGATGCGCCTGCGCTCATCAATATCGCGCCGCTCAGCGTTGCCGGACGCCTGCGGGAAGGGCTTTTCGCGGGCCATACTGTGGTGTTGACCTCTGCCACGTTGGCTATCGGCTCCGCGTTCGAGGCCACGGCCGGAGGGCTGGGCCTGACAGGACAAGGGGCCCCCAGCTGGACCGGCGTGGATGTAGGCTCGCCCTTCGATTATCCGAAGCAGGGCATGCTGTACGTCGCCAAGCACCTGCCCAAGCCGGGGCGCGGCACCTCGGCCGAAGCGCTGGACGAGCTTGAAGCGCTCATCAAGGCCTCCCATGGTGGAGCCTTGTGTCTGTTTTCTTCCCGACGTGCAGCGGAGGATGCGGCGGAAGCGATGCGCTCACGCCTGGACGTGGACATCTTGTGCCAGGGTGAATCGACCATGGCCGCCCTGGTCAGGCAGTTTGCCGAGGAACAGGACACGTGCCTGTTCGGGACCATGTCCCTTTGGCAGGGTGTTGACGTGCCAGGCGGTTCATGCCGGCTGGTAGTGATTGACCGGATCCCGTTCCCTCGTCCGGACGATCCCCTGATGACGGCACGGTCCCGCGCGGTGGCCCAGGCCGGCGGCAACGGATTCATGGCAGTTTCGGCGACGCACGCCGCCATCCGGCTAGCCCAAGGGGCCGGCCGTCTCATCCGCTCAACGGGTGACAAGGGCGTCGTGGCAGTGCTGGATTCACGGCTTTCGACGGAGCGCTACGGCAATTTCCTCCGGGCAGCGTTGCCGCCCTTCTGGCCCACCACAGACCGTTCAGTAGTGCGCGGTGCGCTCGAACGGCTCTACGCCGAGTCGGCTTAACGGGAAAACCGGCGGTCCTGGTGCCGTCACAGCTTCCGCGGACCAAGCGGACTACAGTGAGCGCAGGACCGAGACGACCTTGCCCATGATCGTGGCATGGTCTCCCAGGATGGGCTCGTATTGCGTGTTCTGGGGGAGCAGCCACGTGTGGCCGTCGCGCTGCCGGAAGGTCTTGACGGTGGCTTCGTCGTCCAGGAGTGCGGCCACGATGTCGCCGTTGAGCGCGTCGTTTTGACGCCGTACCACCACCCAGTCCCCATCGCAGATAGCCGCGTCGATCATGGAATCGCCGGCGACCTTCAGCATGAAGAGTTCGCCATGGCCGACCAGCTGGCGGGGCAGCGGCAGGACGTCTTCAACCGTCTGGTCCGCCAGGATGGGTCCGCCGGCAGCAATGCGCCCGACGAGGGGAACCATGGCCGTGTCACTGGCACTCGCAAGTTCCGTGACAGCCAGGCCGCCGGCGCTGCGGAGTTTCGCCGGCGCTTCAACGCCGGGTATGACGGAGCCGCCGTCCAGGGTCAACGGCATGAGGACTTCCATTGCACGCGGGCGCTTGGGATCGCGCCGAAGATAGCCAAGCTTCTCAAGCTGTGACAACTGGTGCGTGACGCTGGACAAGCTGGCCAAGCCAACAGTGTCCCCGATTTCTCGCATCGACGGCGGATAGCCATGATCGTTCACCGAACGTTGGATGGTCTCCAGGATTTTCTTCTGGCGGACGGTCAGGCTCTTGGGTGTCTTCTGCGGCTGCTGGCTCCGCGCTGAAGCCGACCCGCTGCCAGTGGCTTTCGCTGCCATGTTCGCCAACGCCCTTCCGTTCCGCCCGTGCGGCGCTGAGGCCTTGCCGGGACTGTCGGCCTGAAATGTCAGACCCTCCTGTTGCACTGATTCAGTGCTCGTTCCTTCACTCAAACGTAGGGCAGGCACAGGCGTTTATCAAACATTTGTTCTAGCGAGTCTCGACATCATTCGTTGATAAGTGCTAAAAATGTCCTAGCAAGATTCGAATATGTGTTCTATAAAAGTGGTGCAGGATCCGGGTGTTCGTTCGAATCGTTCGAACAGATCGACGAACAGTCGTCCTGCAAGCACTGACTGAAGGCAAGAATTGGCAGCCGCAACCAGGAGATTCCGGATCGCGGCATTGTTCAGAAGGGCTCAGCTCATGTCCGCAATCACCATCACCCACAGGTCCGGCCGCAGCACGGCACCGGGCCGGCTTCGCCTGACCCGCCGGGGACGCATGGTCTTCTTCGGTGTCCCGGCAATGCTCTTAGTCGCAGCGCTCCTCAGCCTGGCGGGATTCCTGAATTCGCCGGCCAAGGCTGCTGATTCCACCTCCGAGCTGCAGCCCACCTCCAGTACGAGCGTCACGGTGCAAGTGGGCCAGTCCTTATGGGGAATTGCGGGAACTGCCGCGCCTTCCCGGGATCCACGGGACGTCGTTGCCGAGATCATCCAGCTGAACAACCTTCAGGACGGCCGCATCGTGCCGGGCCAGCAGCTGTTCATTCCTTCCACCTAAGGGCAATCCTGAGCGGGCCGACAGCTCGCGTGGAGGGGCGCCGGGCCGTCACAGTTTCAGTGCATCCACCGCGGCGCCTTAAACTGTCATGGTGAGTGACCAGCTTGAGCGACTTGACCGACTTCCCCTCCGGACCAACCTCCGCGGCCTGAGCCCGTATGGCGCGCCGCAGCTTGATGTTCCGATTTTGCTCAACGTCAACGAAAACACGCATGGCGTGCCGGCCGATGTCCAGGCGGCCATCACCGAAGCGGTAGCGGAAGCCGCCGTCGGGCTGAACCGCTACCCGGACCGCGAGTTCACCGAACTACGCGAGGCCCTTGCGGAATACCTCGGCCACGACCTTGCGGCCGAAAACATCTGGGCGGCCAACGGCTCCAATGAAGTGCTGCAGCAGATCCTCCAGGTTTTCGGTGGGCCCGGCCGGTCCGCGCTCGGTTTCCCGCCCACGTACTCGATGTACCCCCTGCTGGCCAGCGGAACCGACACGGCATACATCGCGGGTGTTCGCGCTGAAGACTATGGACTCGATGCAGCCTCGGCCGCCGCGCAGGTCCGCGAACTCAAGCCGAATGTCGTGTTCCTTTGCTCCCCGAACAACCCCACGGGCACGGGACTTGGCCTGGACGTCGTCGAAGCCGTTTACGAAGCCGGCGAGGCGAGCCAGACGGTGGTGATCGTCGACGAGGCCTACCACGAGTTCGCCCACGACAACACGCCGAGTGCGTTGACGCTCCTCCCCGGCCGGGAGCGCCTCATTGTCTCCCGGACCATGAGCAAGGCTTTCGCCCTCGCCGGTGCGCGCATCGGCTACATGGCAGCTGCCCCCGAGGTCGCCGATGCGATCCGATTGGTCCGCCTTCCGTATCACCTCTCCGCGATCACCCAGGCAACCGCGCTGGCGGCCCTCCGGCACCGCGAAGCCCTCATGGCCGACGTCGAGGACATCAAGGTCCAACGCGACCGCATTGTCAGCGAGCTGACCCGCATGGGCTTCAAGCCGGCCGCTTCGGATTCGAACTATGTGTTCTTCGGCGGAATCGAAAACCCCCATGCCCTGTGGCAAGGCCTCCTGGAGCGCGGAGTCCTGATCCGCGACGTCGGCATACCGGGCCACCTCCGCGTCACCGCCGGTACGGAGCCTGAGACCACGGCCTTCCTTGAGGCGCTCGAAGCCTTGCTGGACGGCCAGGTCTCCGCACCGGCCTAGACTTGAACAAGTCCCACCACTCCTTCCTCCTAAGGACCATCAATGAGCGAAAACGGCGCCAGCACGGCGGCCGCCCGGACAGCACGCATGGAACGCACCACCAGCGAGTCCTCCGTCCTGGTTGAAATCAACCTCGACGGCACGGGAGTCTCGGATATCAGTACGTCGGTGCCGTTCTATGACCACATGCTGACGGCGCTCTGCAAGCATTCACTCATCGACATGACCGTCAAGGCGACCGGAGACACCCACATCGACGCCCACCACACCGTGGAGGATGTTGCGATCACCTTCGGTGAGGTCCTCCGCAGCGCCTTGGGCAACAAGGCGGGCATCCGTCGCTTCGGCGAGGCCACGGTCCCGTTGGATGAAGCGCTGGCCCACGCCGTCGTCGACGTCTCCGGACGCCCGTACCTCGTCCACGGCGGGGAGCCGGCCGGCCAGGAATACCACCTGATCGGTGGGCACTTCACCGGTTCGCTGACCCGCCACGTCTTTGAGGCCATCACCCTGCACGCCGGCATCTGCCTTCACATGAATGTCCTGGCCGGCCGCGATCCGCACCACATCGTCGAGGCCCAGTTCAAGGCGTTCGCCCGTGCGCTCCGTTCCGCCGTTGAGTCCGACCCCCGAGTCGAGGGCATTCCGTCCACGAAGGGTGCCTTGTGAGTACGCACATCCTCAAGGATGGCGCCGTCGTGGATCCGAAGGCTGCCAGCCGCATTGTCTCGCCTGAAGGAAAACCGACCGTAACGGTTCTTGACTACGGCTCGGGCAATGTCCGCTCGGCAGTCCGGGCGCTCGAGCGTGCCGGAGCAGCAGTCACGTTGAGCGCCAAGCCCGAAGACGTCCTGAACGCCGATGGGCTCGTGGTCCCCGGCGTCGGCGCCTTCGAAACAGTGATGCGCGAACTCAAGGCAGTCGACGCCATCCGGATGATCGGCCGCCGTGTGGCCGGGGGCCGGCCCGTCCTGGGTATCTGCGTCGGTCTCCAGGTGTTGTTCGAGGCCGGAGTGGAGCACGGTACCGAGGCAGAAGGCATGGGCGAGTGGCCAGGCAAGGTGGAACTCCTCCCAGCGCCCGTTGTCCCGCACATGGGCTGGAACACCGTGGACGTGCCGGAAGGCTCAAAGCTGTTCGCCGGTGTCGAGCACGAACGTTTCTATTTCGTACACTCGTACGGCGTGCAGAAGTGGGAATTCGACGTCGTCCAGCCCCGCATGGCCCCGCCGAAGGTGACCTGGTCCGAGCACGGCGCCCCCTTCATCGCCGCCGTGGAGAACGGTCCGTTGTGCGCCACGCAATTCCACCCCGAGAAGTCTGGCGACGCCGGAGCCCGGCTCCTGCGGAACTGGGTTGAGGGCTTGCGCCCGCAAGCAAAAGTCCAGCCGCAGGCGACCGAGGCCGGAGGCACTGCCTAGTATGTGGTCCGTCATCTTCATGGGCGCGGCCGGGCTGCTGGTTGGCGGCGGAATATCCTTCCACCAGCAGAAACGTCCCGCCTGGGTCTCGATTTCGTTCTACGTCCTGGCCGGCCTGGCACTGCTCGCGGCCTACCTCTTCACCCTGCCTGGAAAATGATCCTGCCGGGCAACCGACGCCCGTCTCCACAACACCGAGGACTTCAATGACCACCGCCTCCGAACTGCCTGTTCTGGAACTCCTGCCCGCCGTCGACATCGTGGACGGCCAGGCTGTCCGTCTCCTTCAGGGAGAAGCCGGCTCCGAGACCAGCTACGGCACCCCGCTGGAAGCTGCACTGAACTGGCAGAACGCCGGAGCCGAATGGGTACACATGGTGGACCTTGATGCCGCCTTCGGCCGCGGCAACAATGCCGGCCTCATCAGCGAGGTTGTCTCGCAGCTGAACGTCAAGGTGGAGCTTTCCGGCGGGCTGCGCGACGACGAATCCCTCGAGCGCGCACTTGAGCTCGGCGTCGCCCGCGTGAACCTCGGAACCGCAGCGTTGGAGAACCCGGAGTGGACGCGCCGGGCCATCGACCGCTTCGGTGACAAGATCGCCGTCGGGCTCGACGTCCGCGGCACAACGCTCGCGGGCCGTGGCTGGACCAAGGAGGGCGGGGATCTCTGGGAGGTTTTGGCCCGCCTTGAGGACGCCGGTTGTGCCCGCTACGTGGTCACCGACGTCACGAAGGACGGAACGTTGCAGGGTCCCAACGTGGAGCTGTTGCGCCAGATGGTCGAAAAGACCGGCAAACCCGTCGTTGCGTCGGGCGGCATCTCAAGCCTGGAGGACCTGCGCGTCCTGCGCGAACTCGTACCGCTCGGGGTCGAAGGAGCGATCGTCGGCAAGGCGCTGTACGCCGGTGCCTTCACGCTTCCGGAAGCCCTGGACGTCGCCGGCCGCCGCTGATGTCGCAGGATCCACAGCCCACTGCTGACAAGGCTTCAGCTCTGGCACCCCGGCAGTTGCCCGGGCACATCGCCGCGGCCCTGGCCGGTGCCGGGGGAGCCGGCGATTCCGCCGGCCAGCCCTGGGCTGGCCGGAACCTGGCCGGGGACGCCGCCAAGATCCATAATTTCGAAGACGACGACGGAACGGCCGACGCCGGCTACCACGCCGCCGTCGCGGCCTTGCTCGCGGGTACCGGAAGCGAAGCTGCGGTGGTGGCTTCGTTGGCAACCGCCAGGGTCTTTGTCCCGGTGGTGGCCCAGCTCGCTGAGGAAGCCGAAGGCGTGAACGGCCTCCATGCCGACAAGCAGGCCGACATGGCGCTCGTGACACTGAAAGCGCCGGATGGGCGCACCGCCATGCCCGTGTTCACCTCGGCTGCCGCCCTTGAAGCATGGCACCCGCAGGCCCGGCCCGTCGCCGTTTATGCAGCCCGGGCGGCGTTGTCCGCCGTGTCCGAGGGAGCCCAGCTGCTCGTCCTGGATCCGGGTTCCGATGTCACCTTCGTGGTGCGCCGGCCGGCCATGTGGTCATTGGCGCAGCAGCGCGACTGGACGCCGTCGTACCTTGATGATGAACTGGAGGCTGCTCTCAATTCCTTGGCAGGGACGTATCCGGCCGTGCGGCGCCTGGAGATGCGGCCAGGATCGGGGATGGCATCGCGCACGGCTGATGGATCGGCCATGGCCGGCGGGGGACCCGGGCCTGAATTGCGCGTGGTGCTGTACCTCGAGGACGGCCTGGACGCCGCCGCGGTGCAGGATCTCGTCTCCGGGCTGAACGGACGTTGGGTGCAGAACGAATTGTTCGCCGAGCGGGTTGACTCTATCGAAGTCAGCTTGCAGCGGGCGGCACAGTAGCCGAAGGCACAGGGGGAACGTCCTTGTCCTGCCCTCGGCAGAACAGAGGATGTATCTCGTGAATTTCTCTCTCTACCGGGAGATGCTTTCCATCACGTCCGTGCGGCGTCTCCTGCTGGTAGGCATGGTCGCCCGCATACCGCACTCGGCGGCGGGAGTTCTGCTCACCCTGCACATCGTGCTGACCCTGGGCAAGGGATACGCCGCCGCCGGTGCTGCCGCCGCGGTATTCACCATCGGCATCGCGATTGGCGCTCCCTGGCGAGGTCGGCGCGTGGACACTGTCGGCCTGCGCAAGGCGCTTGTTCCCTCGGTGGTGTCTGAGCTGGTGATTTGGTCCGTCGTTCCGCACGTCAGCTACGAATGGATCCTTCCCCTCGTCTTCGTCGGAGGCCTGTTGACGCTGCCGATCTTCAGCGTCATCCGGCAGTCCCTCGGTGTGCTGGTTGATGGCGAGCAACGGCGTTCGGCCTACGCCCTGGATTCGATCGGCACCGAAGTGGTCTTCATGATCGGCCCCGCAGTGGGCGCAGTTGTGGCTACCAGCGGCTTCACGGTCCTCGGCCTGACCATCGTGGGCGTGTGCACCTCGGGGGCCGGTCTCTTCCTGCTGTGGTTCAACCCGCCCACCCGCACCGAGGGCGTCCTGGATGCAGGCCAGACGGCCGACCGGGATGCCGATGAGCTCCATGCGGCCGAAGCCGCGGTGGTGGCTTCGGCGCCGGCCCATCTCCAGGAAGCCGCATCGGAGATGGCTCCGACGGTCCCGCAACCTTCCGGACTGCGGGGAAAGATGGCCCGGAACTTCACATGGTTCACCGCCGCGGTGGCCGCCGTGTTCGCCGTCGCCGCAGGATCCGGCATGGTACTAAGCGGCACCGACGTCGGAATTGTCGCAGTGTTGCAGCGCGGCGGGCACGAGAGCGAGATCGGAATTGTCTTCTTCTTCTGGTGTGCCTCTTCGGTAGTCGGCGGGCTCATCTACGGCGCCATGCACCGGCCCGTCTCACCGATCCTGCTCCTGCTGGGCATGGCGGCCCTGACCATTCCGATGGGCTTCGCCGGGGACACCTGGACCCTTGCTTTGTTGTCCCTGCTCCCCGGCCTGCTCTGCGCGCCGGTGTTGTCCGCGGCTTCGGAAAAGGTCGCCGAGATCGTGGATGAGGACCGGCGCGGCGAGGCAATGGGCTGGTATGGCTCGGCTCTTACAGCAGGCGTGGCTTTCGGTTCGCCGGTCGCAGGGCTCTTTATTGACGGCGTCGGGCCGTGGGCCGGCTTCGTCGCCGTCGGGACGGCGGGAGTGGTGCTGTGCCTTGCCGGACTGTTCCTCCAGCTGCGTCGGCGCCGGATCATGACCACCACCCAGGCCGGCGCGGGGGATCCGGCCACCTGAGTTGCGCCTAAACCGCCAGGATACGACGACGGCGGGCCGGCCAAAGGGGGCCAGCCCGCCGTCGCGGTGGTACGGGTAGTCCGGGTCAGTTGACCGGGCCGGTGAATTTTTCGCCCGGGCCCTTGCCCGGCTCATCCGGGATGAGGGAAGCTTCGCGGAACGCAAGCTGCAGGGAACGGAGGCCATCGCGCAAGGGGCCGGCATGCTGCGAGCCGATTTCCGGTGCTGCCGCGGTGACCAGGCCGGCCAAAGCGGTGATCAATTTGCGGGCTTCGTCCAGGTCCTTGAGCTCCCCGGCCTCGGGGTCGTCGGCCAAACCGACCTTGACGGCCGCAGCGCTCATGAGGTGAACGGCGCCGGTGGTGATGACCTCAACAGCCGGAACTTCCGAAATGTCGCGGATCTGCTGGCCTACTCCGGCGTCGGTGCCGGCGGGCTCGTGGTCGAGGGAATTGCTGTCTGAAGTGCTCATGCTGGTAAGCTTGTCACAGACCGACTGGAAGTTGCCATTTTCCATGGCATACGCAGCGCTCGGCCCCCATCGTTAATGTGCGGTTGGTTGCCGATTTCTGTAGAATTGATTTTCAGTTTGCAAGCGGAGTTCTCTCCCACCCGCGTCAGCCGTTTCCCTCCGGGGATGTAAGTTGCCGGGTACCTGGTCGGACGCCGTTCAAGGTCACCCTTGGATGGTGCGAACGCCCCTCCAAGGGGCCGTTTCCGATCTTCGAGGCCTTCGATTGCGCCAGCAATTGGGGGCCTTCTCTATTTGCCGGTGGAATACTCATCACAACAACAGGAGCTTTGACATTAGCGAGCCAAGAATCAATGAGCGTATCCGCGTCCCCGAGGTGCGTTTGGTCGGCCCTGCCGGCGAACAGGTTGGAATCGTCCGTATTGAGGACGCCCTGCGTCTGGCTGCCGAGGCTGACCTGGATCTCGTTGAAGTTGCACCGCAGGCGAAGCCTCCGGTGTGCAAGCTGATGGACTTCGGCAAGTACAAGTACGAAGCCGCTGTTAAAGCCCGTGAGGCCCGCAAGAACCAGACCAACACGGTTCTTAAGGAAATCCGCTTCCGCCTGAAGATCGACACCCACGACTACGAGACCAAGCGCGGCCACGCGCTTCGCTTCCTTGGTGCCGGTGACAAGGTGAAGGCCATGATCCAGTTCCGCGGACGTGAGCAGCAGCGCCCCGAAATGGGCATCCGCCTGTTGCAGCGCTTCGCTGAGGACGTTGCCGAAGTTGGCGTGATTGAGTCCAGCCCGCGCATCGATGGCCGCAACATGGTCATGGTGATCGGTCCGTTGAAGAACAAGGCCGAGGCCAAGGCCGAGGCCCGCCGCGCGGCGCAGCGTGCAGAAGCCAAAGCCCAGAATGAAGCCAAGGCCGCAGGCCGGATTGACGTTTCAGGCGAGGATGCTCCCTTGACCCAGTCACTCGCGGACTTGCTCCCGGCGGAACTCTTGACCCAGACCGGGGAAACCCAGGCCGAGGAAACCGTTCCCGACGTCGTTGAGGCGGAGGCTGCCGAAGTCGAGGAGACTCCGGTCGCTGAGGAATCGGTTGTCGAAGAGGCCCCTGTGGTTGAAGCGGCTCCGGTTGTCGAAAAGGCTCCCGTGGCTGAAGCAGCACCGGCGCCCGCACCGGCACCGGCGCCAGCAGCAGCACCGGCACCGGCACCGGCGCCCGCAAAGGCTCCTGAGCAGGCAGCTTCCAAGCCTGTTGTTCCGGCCGCCCCCAAGCCTGCCGCTACACCAGTACCGAAACCGATGGCGAAGCCCGCGGTTCCGAAGCCTGCAGCTCGACCGGCAGCCCCCAAGGCCGCTCCGAAGCCCGCGGCACGCAAGACCAACTAGTCACGCCGCAGGAGGCATCCCCTCCGCCCGGCACGAAAGCAGCAGCCGCCCCGCATGGGGAGGCTGCACGAAAGAACTGCAGACCCAGTCTGCGGACACGTAAGGAGATCGGTTCCCATGCCGAAGATGAAGACCCACAGTGGTGCTAAGAAGCGCTTCAAGCTGACCGGTACCGGCAAGCTGAAGCGCCAGCAGGCCAACCGCCGCCACTACCTGGAGCACAAGTCCTCCACGCTGACCCGTCGCCTTGCCGGCGACAGGATCGTCTTCAAGGGCGATGCCAAGGTCATCAAGAAGATGCTCGGCGTCTAAGTTCCAAGTTTTCTGGTTGCTGCCATCCGGTAGCTGCCGACTACACCAAAGCCTTCTCAGGCCGGCCGGGTTTCCGGCAGTAGCAGCTTGGGATAAGAATTTTGAAGGAGTACGCACGTGGCACGTGTGAAGCGGGCGGTAAACGCCCACAAGAAGCGTCGGGTTGTCCTTGAACGGGCCAAGGGTTACCGCGGTCAGCGGTCTCGCCTGTACCGCAAGGCAAAAGAGCAGCTGCTGCACTCGTTTGTGTACAGCTACGGCGACCGCCGCAAGAAGAAGGGTGACTTCCGTCGCCTCTGGATCCAGCGCATCAACGCTGCGTCCCGCGCCAACGGCCTGACCTACAACCGTCTGATCCAGGGCCTGAAGGCCGCTGAGGTCGAGGTTGACCGCCGCATGCTGGCAGAGCTGGCCGTTTCCGACGCCAACGCTTTCGCCGCGCTGGTCAAGGTTGCCAAGGACTCCTTGCCTGCCGACACTTCCGCTCCGGCTGCCAAGGCCGAGGCCGCTCCGAAGGCCGCCGCCAAGACCGCCCCGGCTGCTAAGTCTGCTTCCGGCGTGAAGGCCTCCGTTTCCGAGGAAGAGCCCGCTGCCAAGGCACCCAAGGCCAAGGCTGCGAAGAAGCCTGCCGCTGAAGCTGCTGAGTAGCACGCGTAGCCTCAGTTCATGGGACAGTGGCAACTGCCACTAAAGTTCTATATATGAACGAAACCGGGCGCCCGCAAGAACTTCCGATGTCCAACCCCCGAGCCGATCGGGTCAGGGATGTCGCGAAGCTTGCAGGGCGCCCGGCCCGTTTAAAGCGCGGCCGGTTCCTCGCGGAAGGCCCCCAGGCCGTTCGCGAAGCGCTGGTCCTGCACCGGGAGCGGACCGCGGCGGGGGAGCCCGGCGTCGTATACGAAGTCTTCGCGAGCGAAAGCTGCCTGGAGCGGCTCCCTGAACTGGCCGAGCTCGCCGACGGCGTTGCCTTGCGGCTCGCGAGCGACGATGTCCTGGCCGCCATGGCGGACACCGTCAATCCCCAGGGGATCGTGGCCGTCTGCGGTTTTGTGGACGTCAGCCTTGAATCAGTGCTCGACGCCGGGGCGCGGCTGATCGCCGTCATGTGCCAAGTGCGGGATCCCGGCAACGCCGGAACGGTGCTTCGGGCCGCTGATGCGGCCGGGGCGGATGCAGTGGTCTTGACGGCCTCCAGCGTTGACATCTACAACCCGAAAGCTGTGCGGTCCACGGCAGGTTCGCTCTTCCACCTGCCGGTTGTCCTCGGTGCGGACGTCGAGGAGCTCGTGGCCCTCTGCAAGGAGCGCGGCATCGGAATTCTCGCAGCCGACGGCTACGGCACCCTCAATCTGGACAAACTCCAGGACGAGAACGCGGCACGCCGCCTGGGTGCGTCGGCGGCACCTTCGGCCTACGCACTCGAGGCCCCGACGGCCTGGCTGTTCGGCAACGAGGCGCAAGGACTTTCAGACTTCGAGCTGGCCCTTGCGGACCATCGTGTCGCAGTGCCCGTCTACGGTTCGGCGGAAAGCCTGAACCTCGGCACGGCCGCCACTGTCTGTCTGTACGCAAGCGCACGCTCCCAGCACGCCGCCTGAGAATTTCCCAACAGGTACGGTATTCCTTGCAGGGACGCAGCCCCGCGGTCCGTTCCTGCCGATTCACTCACATCCCCTGAACTCACATCCCCTGAACCGAAGAAGAGGTGGAGCCTTCGTGGCTGCAAATGGCGGTACCAAGGCAATCGTGGCGGCATTGAGTGCCAACCTGGCGATCGCTGTGCTCAAATTCGTCGCATTCGTCCTGACGATGTCGTCGTCCATGTTGGCCGAGGCGATCCACTCCGTAGCCGACTCCGGCAACCAATTGCTCCTGCTGCTCGGCGGGAAGCGGGCGCAACGGGCCGCAAGTCCCGAACACCCGTTCGGCTATGGCCGGGAGCGCTACATCTATGCCTTTATCGTCTCGATCGTGCTGTTCAGCGTGGGCGGCCTCTTCGCGCTCTACGAAGCCTGGGAGAAATTCCAGCACCCCCATGGCATTGAAGGCGGTTTCTGGTGGGTGCCGCTCGCCGTGCTGTTCGGAGCCATTGTGGCGGAGTCCTTCTCGTTCCGCACCGCAATCCACGAATCCAACCCCTTGCGTGGCAAACAGAGCTGGATCAAGTTCATCCGCAACGCCAAGCAACCGGAACTGCCCGTGATCCTCCTGGAGGATTTCGGAGCCCTCCTGGGCCTCGTTTTCGCGCTGTTCGGCGTGAGCCTGACACTGATCACGGGCGATGGCTTGTGGGACGCCGCGGGCACAGGAATGATCGGCCTGCTTCTTGTGGGCATCGCCGTCGTGCTCGCGGTGGAAACCAAGTCGTTGCTGCTTGGCGAATCAGCCACCAAAGAGGACAACGCGCGGATCACGGAAGCGATTGAGTCCGATGGCACGCGCATCATCCACCTCAAGACCATGCACCTGGGCCCGGAGGAGTTGCTTGTCGCTGCGAAGATCAGCGTGGGCGCGGCAGATACGGGACAGTTGATCGCCAAAGCGATCGACGCCGCCGAACTCAGGATCCGCACTGCAGTACCGATCGCCCGGGTTATCTACCTGGAGCCCGACGTCGAGCGGGTCCAGGTCTAAGCAGCCCCGAGGCAGCGTAGCGGCGGGGGCGCGTTATCCGGCAGCATGCGTCTAAGCGACGAAGGAGCGAGCATGCAGAGGATGATGTGCTTTCGTCGCGTAGCCAAGCATGCTGGGCAACACTAAGCCGCCAGCGGCCGCTTGCGCTCCAACCAGCCGCTGATGCCCGCGACGCCGAGGCCCAGGACTGCCAGGACAGCTCCAACGAGGGCAGGGGCGACGTATCCCCAGCCCCAGGCGATGACCACGCCGCCGAGGAACGCGCCAAGGGCGTTGGCGATGTTCAGGGCGGAGTGGTTGAGCGAAGAGGCCAAGGACGGGGCGTCCGGCGAAGCGTCGAGGAGGCGCGTCTGCAGGGGCGGAATAAGCATAGAGCCGATACCGCCCACGATGAAGACCATGATGAAGGCCGACCACGCCCAGTGGGCTGCGACGGCGTAGGCCACCAGCGCCAAGGCGATGAGGGGAAGGACCCGGTAGATGGTTCCCATGACCGACTTGTCGGCGATGCGGCCGCCCACGATGTTGCCTGCCACCATGCCGAGTCCGTAGAGGGCGACTACGAGGGGGATCAGCGCCTCCGGGATCCCGGCCACGGACGTCATGGTGTGGGAGATGTACGTGTAGGTGGCAAAGAAGCCGCCGAAACCGATGATTCCGATCAGCAGTGCCAGCCACACCTGGATGCGTTTGAGGGCACCAAGTTCCCGGCGGATGCTTGCCTCGGGGTGGGCAGGCTCAAAGGGGACAAACTTCCATAGCAACACACTGGTGGCCAGGCCGATGATGCCCACCACGACGAAGAGCAGGCGCCACCCGAATGTCTGGCCGAGCCATGTAGCCGCAGGAACGCCGATTACGTTGGCGACAGTAAGTCCGCCCATGACCATCGAAATCGCCCAACCGCGCTTGGTGGGAGCAACCAGGCTCGCTGCGATGACCGCGGCGATCCCGAAGAAGGCGCCATGGGGCAGCCCCGAGGCAAACCTCGTGATCACCATGGTTCCGTAGTCCGGCGCAACGAAGGACGTCAGGTTCGCTATGGAAAGGAACAGCATGAGTCCCAAGGCGAGTTGCTTGCGGGGGAGCCGGGCGCCCAGCGCAGCGAAGACCGGCGCCCCCACCACGACCCCCAAAGCGTAGGCGGAAATCAGGTTCCCGGCCTCGGGAGTGCTGATATTGAGTCCCTGCTCGATCTCCTTGAGCAAGCCCATCATGGTGAACTCCGTGGTTCCGATGGCGAATCCGCCCATGGCAAGGGCGAAGATCGCCAGCGACACGTGACGGCTTCCGGTCTTTTGGGAGGTCTTGGTGACAGCGGTAGTGGTCATCGTCCTGTTTCTTGGGGGCGAGCGGGATGCCACTCGAAGGGAATAAAGCCGACTTTTAACCTTAGTGCGGGTCGAGGCCGAATGTCCCCGAATGTGACAACTTCCATAGGCAGGGCTGATGGGCTGACGGCCAATAGACTGTTGCGGTGACTGGACTGATAAGCGTGGCGGGCGCCGCCGTCGTCGATTCCCTTGAAAGCCCGAAGCGGCTGCTGGCCGCAAGACGCAGCGCCCCGCCGCAATTCGCGGGAATGTGGGAGTTCCCGGGCGGCAAGCTGGAGGCGGGGGAGTCCTTCGAAGACGCGCTGCACCGCGAGCTGCTCGAGGAACTCGGGATCACTGTCCGGCTCGGGGCCGAGGTGGAACCGGACGCAGGCGCCGGTTGGCCCCTGAACGAGCGGGCCGTCATGAGGGTATGGTTCGCCGAACTGCTTGACGGCGAACCGCGTCCGCTCCAAGACCACGATGAACTCCGGTGGGTTCCCCTTGGCAATGGAGACGAAGCGTTCACGTTGCCGTGGATTCCTGCTGACCTGCCTATTGTCCGTGCACTGCTGGAACGGGTGGCCTCGGGCCTGCCCGGCTAGAAGACCTGGCTAGAAAGGACCCGGCTAGAAGAGAGTCGACTGGCCGGTTGCTGGAAAGGAAGCCGGTGGAAGGGAAACCGGCGTCTCCTTGCCCGTTGTCGCGTTCCTGTGGCTGAAACCGCTGCTCCCGGAAAAGCCGTGACGGGCCTTGAAGTAGTTGATGCGGCCACTCAGCCAGGTCCTGTATTCCTTCGAAGCATACGAGCCTTGGCCGTAAAGGCGCCGGTACTTGCCGACGAGGCCGGGGTGATGCGCCGCCAGCCATTGCATGAACCATTCCCGCGTGCCCGGCTTCAGGTACAACGCCCCGGCCGTCACGCCAGTGGCACCGGCCTCGGACAGGGCGGTAAAGAGCGACTCCAGGGCGTCATCGCTGTCCGTCAGCCACGGCAGGATGGGCATGGCCATGACACCGCAAGGCAGCCCGGCCTCGCGCAGCCGGCGGATGAGCTTGAGCCTGGCTCGCGGCGCGGGCGTGCCCGGTTCCACTGCCGAGGCCAGGGTTTCGTCAGTCATGGCCAGCGAGATACCCAGATCCACGGACACTTGGCTGGAGGCGTGCTTGAGGAGGGGGATGTCGCGGCCCAGGAGGGTTCCCTTGGTGAGGATGGAAAACGGAGTACCGGAATCGGCGAGGGCCCGGATGATCCCCGGCATCAACTGGTAGCGGCCCTCTGCCCGCTGGTACGGATCCGTGTTGGTGCCAAGGGCCACATGATGGTGGCCCCACGAGGGTTTGGACAGTTCCTTGCGCAGGACTTCCGCCGCGTTGATTTTCACTATGACTTGGGAATCGAAATCGTGTCCGGCGTCGAACTCCAGGTAGGTGTGGCTCTTGCGTGCAAAGCAATAGACGCAGGCGTGGCTGCACCCGCGGTAGGGGTTGACCGTCCATTCGAAAGGCATCTGGGAACCGGACGCCACCTTGTTGAGCACCGATTTGGCGGTGACCTCATGGAAGGTGACTCCGGAGAATTCGGGGGTTGAGACGGAACGCACAAGCCCGGCCAGCGGCAGCAGTGCGTCCGTTGCTGGGGCGGCTCCGGACAGAATGCTGTTGCTGTTGTCTCCGGGTGCCGGACCACGTTGTGGTGAAAGTGCTTGTGCGTCCCATCTCATGGCCTCCATTCGAATATATGTTCGAACGCTTGTCAAGGCCCGATGAAAGAACGCCCGTGGAAGATCGAACGATGACCCTCGAAGCCGGGCCAGCTCTTGCTAGGGTGGGTTCATGATTCTGCTGACGGGTTTCGAGCCGTTTGGCGGCGATTCCCACAACCCCTCGTGGGCTGCCGTCCTCGAAGCGCAGGAAGTTTTGCGCGCCGAAGGGCATGAGGTGGAAGCGCTCGAGCTACCGTGCGTTTTCGGTGAATCCGCTGCCGTCCTGCGCGAGGCCATGGGGAGGCTGCGCCCGGAGCTGGTCGTGTGCGCCGGGCTCGCCGGCGGCCGGGACCGGCTCTCCTTGGAGCGCGTGGCTATTAACTGCGATGACGCCAGAATCCCGGACAACGCTGGAAACAGGCCCATCGACGAGCCTGTGGTCCCGGAAGGGCCCGCGGCGTACTTCAGCACACTGCCGGTGAAGTCCGCGCTCAGAGCCTTGCAGATCGCCGGAATCCGCGCCGAAGTCTCGCAGACTGCCGGGACCTACGTCTGCAACCACGTGTTCTACGCCCTGATGCACGAGCTCGCCGGGGGTGTTGCGCCCCGCGCGCGGGGCGGCTTCGTCCACGTTCCCTATGACGAGGCCCAACTGCCGCAGGGTAGTGCCGCGCCTGGGATGGCGACGCGCGACATGGGACGGGGGATCGCCGTCGTCGTGCGCACTGCGCTTGAGACTCCGGTGGACGTGAAGCTATCCGCGGGCGCTGTCCACTAGCCGCCGCTACTCCCCGGTGAGTCGAGCTCCCACTGCACCACAACGCTCGCAGTAACCGCCACCGATCCCGCTTCGATGGGCACGCTTTGGCTCGCTGCGGCGCGCTTCATGCCGCCCATCATCGGCACCGGCGATCCATGCTCCAGGCGCTGGTCTATGGATAGCACTTGCCCCAGCCTGCCGCCGGCAAGTGCGGCAAACCGGGCCGCGTTTGCTTCGGCCTCCCGCCATGCCGCCTCTTGCGCCCGCGCGGCAACGGCGGAGGAATCCGTGAATCCTTGTTCGATCCCGTTGATGCGAAGGCTGTCACCGCCTGCAGCCACCGCGGCGGATATGGCCGCCGGAGCCGCTGATGGCGGGCTGACCCGGGCAACCAAGGTGGTGGATGCAACATAACCAGTGACTTTTTGCCCTTGGTTTTCGGCCCAGACGAGTTCGGCACGGAGATTGAGGCCACTGGTGCGCAGGTCAAGACCGGCCACACCGCGCCCGCGCAACGCCTCCCTCACGGCCGAGGCGATCGCGCCGGCGTCGCCATAGGCAGCTTCGGCCGCGTCGCGCCTGACCTCGACGGCGAGCGTGAACGTGAGCAGGTCGGGAACGGCTTCGGCGGTTCCTTCTCCGGTGACAGTGATGGTGCGGGCCGGTGTCATGAGGCCATGCTAGCCCCGGGCGCTCGCGGACGCCGTCCGGAGGGTGTCACGGGTTAAAGCCCCACCGAACCCTTCTACTAGACTGGGTGTTAGTGCCCGCCGGACGTGTCCAGCGAGCATCGCTCCTGCTTTTGCCATGGCCTCGCCTGGTGAAGACCATTTCCGACTCGTAGCTAAGAACAGTAGATGACTGACACTTTGCCGGGCGCTGCCATCCCGAACCCTCTGGATGAAGCCGCCATCACCGCTGCCGTTGAGGAAGCCGTCGCCGCGATTGCCGCTGCATCCTCCCTCGAAGAACTCAAAGCCGTCCGCTTGGCGCACACGGGCGAGAAGTCGCCCTTGAGCCTTGCCAACCGTGAGATCGGTGGCCTGCCCAAGGAGCAGAAGGCCGCCGCAGGCAAGCTCATGGGTTCCTCCCGTGGGCGGGTCAACCAGGCGCTCGCAGCTCGGACCGCCGTGCTCGAAGCCGAAAACGACGCCCGCATCCTTGTCGAGGAAACCGTCGACGTCACGGCAGCGCCGCGGCGGCGCCGTGCCGGCGCCCGCCACCCGCTGTCCACGCTGCAGGACCGCGTGGCTGACATCTTCGTCGGCATGGGTTGGGAAATCGCCGAAGGACCCGAGGTCGAGTCCGAGTGGTTCAACTTCGACGCCCTCAACTTCAAGCCCGACCACCCCGCCCGCGAAATGCAGGACACCTTCTTCGTGGAGCCTCCCGAGGCGCACCTGCTCATGCGCACGCACACTTCCCCCGTGCAGGTCCGTTCCATGCTGGAGCGCGAAGTGCCCATCTATGTACTATGCCCGGGCAAGGTATTCCGCACCGATGAACTCGATGCCACCCACACGCCCGTGTTCCACCAGTTCGAGGGCCTTGCCATCGACAAGAAGCTGAGCATGGCCGACCTGCGCGGCACCTTGGAGCACTTCGCCCGGCAGATGTTCGGTGACGAGGCACAGATCCGGCTGCGTCCCAACTACTTCCCGTTCACCGAACCCTCCGCGGAGCTGGACATCTGGCACCCGGGCGCCAAGGGCGGCCCCCGCTGGATCGAATGGGGCGGCTGCGGCATGGTCAACCCCAACGTCCTGCGCGCTGCCGGCATCGACCCGGACGAGTATTCAGGGTTTGCCTTCGGCATGGGCATTGAGCGCACGCTCATGTTCCGCAACGAGGTCGGCGACATGCGCGACATGATCGAAGGCGATGTACGTTTCAGCGAGCACTTCGGGATGGAGATCTAACAGTGCGTATCCCACTTTCATGGCTGCGTGAATTCGCGCAGGTTCCGGCCGACGCAACGGCCGAAGACGTCATGGCGGAACTCGTCAAGGTCGGTTTTGAAGAGGAAGCCGTCCACCGCCCCACGGACGAACTCAAGGGCCCCATCGTGGTGGGCCAGGTCCTGAGCCTCGTCAAGGAACCGCAGAGCAACGGCAAGACCGTCAACTGGTGCCAGGTCCGCGTGGTTCCCGAAGGCCAGGAGCAGACCCTGACCGGCAAGGGCATCGACCCCTCCGGTGTGCAGGGCATCATTTGCGGTGCCCACAACTTCGTCGAGGGAGACAAGGTTGTGGTGACCCTCCCGGGCGCCGTGCTCCCGGGTGATTTCCACATTTCCGCGCGCAAGACGTACGGGCACCTGTCAGCAGGCATGATCGCCTCGGTCCGTGAACTCGGCATCGGCGAGGACCACGACGGCATCCTGGTGCTTTCCCGCATCGGCCTGGATCCCGAAATCGGAACCGACGCCATGTCCCTCCTCGGCCTCTACGACGAAGCCGCCGAAATCAACGTCACTCCGGACCGCGGCTACGCGTTCTCGATCCGTGGTGTCGCCCGCGAATACGCCCACGCCACCGGAACCGTCTTCACGGACCCTGCCGCCAAGGTCAATGCCCCTGCGGCACTCTCCGGAGGCTACGGCGTCAAGCTCAACGACGACGCTCCGATCTACGGCAAGCCCGGTTGCGACCGCTTCGTGGCCCGCACGGTCCGCGGCGTGGACGCCAGCCGACCCACCCCGCCATGGATGGTCTCCCGGCTGCGCCTGGCCGGAATCCGCTCCATTTCGCTGCCTGTCGACATTTCCAACTACGTGATGCTCGAACTCGGCCAGCCGAACCACTGCTACGACCTCGACAAGCTTTCGGGCGATATCGTGGTCCGCCGCGCCGTGGCGGGGGAGAAGATCACCACCCTCGACAACAAAGTGCGTGCGCTCGACGTCGAAGACCTCCTCATCACCGACGACTCCGGCGCCATCGGCATCGCCGGCGTCATGGGCGGAGCCAACACCGAGGTTTCCGATTCGACCACCAACATCCTCGTCGAGGCAGCGCACTTCGACGAGGTCTCGATCGGGCGGTCCCGCCGCAGGCACAAGCTGCCGTCGGAGGCGTCCAAGCGCTTCGAACGCGGAGTGGATTGGCAGGTTGCCAACGTTGCTGCCCAACGCGTCGTCGACCTCCTGGTTGAACTGGCAGGGGGGACGGCAGACGAAGCCGGTACCGACGTCGGGACGGCGCCCGATGCCGTGACCATCGAGCTGCCGGCCAACTACGCGGCCTCCCGGATCGGCATCGACTTCACGGAAGAACAGATCACCGGTTCCCTGAGGGACCTGGGCGCCATTGTCCTCATGGGCGAAGAGAGCGGCTCTTATCTGGTCACGGCCCCGAGCTGGCGCAATGACCTGGAAACCAAGGAAGACCTCTCCGAGGAAATCGCAAGGCTGGTGGGCTACGACAACATCCCGGCCACCCTGCCCGTGGCCCCTCCAGGCCGCGGCTTGACCCGGACCCAGCAGCAAAAGCGCCGCGTGGTCCAGGCCCTTGCCGACGCGGGGCTCACCGAGGTCCTCTCGTACCCCTTTGTCTCCAAGTCATCGAATGACACCTTCGGCGTGGCAGAGGAAGGCGCGGCACGCACCGCCCTCAAACTGGCCAACCCGATCAGCGAAGAACACGGTTACCTGCGTACCTCCGTACTTCCCGGCCTGATCGAGGTTGCCCGGCGCAACCACTCCCGCGGGTTCCGCGACCTCGCCCTCTTCGAGGCAGGCTCGGTGTTCCTTCCCGACGGGCAGTTGGGCACGGCATCGATCCCTCCGCTGGGCGTCAAGCCTTCCGACGAGGTCCTTGACGGGCTGTACGACGGCGTCCCGGACCAGCCGCTGCACATCGCCGCTGTTTTGACCGGCCATGATTCCCCGGCCGCCGCGGCCCACACTCCGCGTGCCTGGGACTGGGCCGACGCCCTGGATGTTGCCCGGCTCGTGGGCGACGTCCTCGGCGTGGAACTCGTGGTCAGCCAAGGCAGCCACCAGGCGTTCCACCCGGGCCGTGCCGCGAAGTTGGCGCTCCGCTCCGGCGACATCGTGGGCTACGCCGGCGAATTGCACCCCAAGCTGCTCGCAGCCCATGACATGCCGGCGCGCTCCGTTGCCCTCGAGCTCAACGCGGACGCACTTTTCGACGCCGCTCCGGACGTCATTGTTGCCAAGCACATCTCCGGTTTCCCGGTGGCAACCCAGGACGTTGCCCTCGTGGTGCCGCAGGACATTCCGGCGGACGCCGTACTGGCCGCACTCCGGGAAGGCGCCGGCGAACTCCTCGAGGACGTCGCCCTGTTCGATGTCTACGCGGGCCACGGCATCGAAGACGGCAAGAAGTCGCTCGCCTTCGCGCTGCGATTCCGTGCCGCGGACCGCACCTTGACCGCCGACGAGGCATCGGAGGCACGCGAGGCCGCCGTCGCAGTCGCCGCAGAGCGATTCGGAGCAGTCCAGCGCTGACGAGAATCAACCCGGGGATCCAGGGGCTGGCTGTTCACATCCAGTCCCTGGATCCTGCCGATTCCGCCGACATCGAGAAGATGGCGGCGGAATTGCTGTCTCCGGCCGAGACCCTACGGGGAGACGCCATGGCCCCGGTCCTCCGGCTGGAGTTCCTGGCATCCCGGCTGGCGCAGCAGAACTTCGCCGCAACCCTCCTGGGTGTTCGCGCTTCGAAGCTCCAGGCGGCCTATGAGTGCCCGGAATGCGGTGCCGGGCCGGACATCGCACACGGCCGGCCCGGTTACCTGCTCGACGGCGGCCCAGCCCCCCTGGTGCTCAGCGCCTCACGGGCGTCGGGCTGGGTGCTGTTTGCCGGCGTCGTGCATCCGGAACCGGGGCTCCGGGTGGGCGTGGATCTGGAAAATGCGGCGGGCACGGAGTTCGCCGGCTTCGACGACGTTGCCCTGACCGCACGCGAGCAACTCCATCTCAACGCGCTGGAACCCGGGCACCGGGCCCAGGAGCGCGCCCGGTTGTGGGCGCGCAAGGAAGCCTGGTTGAAGATGACAGGCGAAGGGCTCAGGGTGGCCCCTGATACCCTCGATGTGCTCGAACGGCCGGGACTGTGGGACCTGGAACTCCCGGCCAGCGCCGACGGTCGGGATCTTCCGGCCGGACTGCTAGCGGCCCTCGCGGCAACGTCCCGTTGAATCCTTGGATTTGCTGAATTTCAGGATCGACCGAAGGCGGGCAGCCGTGCTTGGTACAGCCATGGTTCCAGGACGCTGGCCGCGTCGAGCCCCGGGACGTAGGCGTTGGCCACGGAGATGAATTCCGCCGTGGACACTGAGCTGTGGCGTTTGGCTTCGGTCCAATGCCGCAACAATCCGAAGAACATTGCGTCCCCGCATGCACGACGGACGGCATGGAGGGCAAGGGCGCCACGCTTGTAGACACGGTCGTCGAACATGTGCTCGGGCCCGGGGTCGCCGATCACCAGGTCCTGGGCGCCCACGTCGAGCTTGCGCCATGCGGCCCTTGCACGGTTGGCGAGGGACATGACGCCGGCTTCCTCGGACCAGATCCACTCGGCGTAGCAGGCGAAGCCCTCATGCAACCAGATGTCCCGCCAACTGCTCACAGTGAGCGAGTTGCCGAACCACTGGTGGGACAGCTCGTGGGCGATAAGGCGCTGCGCCTCCCATGATTGCTCCATGTGGTTCCGGCCGAAGATCGAGAGGGTCTGGGCTTCGAGGGGAATTTCCAGTTCGTCCTCAGTCACGACGGCCGTGTATTCCGCAAAGGGATATGGACCGAAACAGTCCACGAAGGTGCGCATCATGTCGGCCTGCCGCGCCAGGCCTTCGCGGGCTTCGGTCAACAAACCGGGGGAGACGGCAACGAACTGGGGCACCGGGGTCTGGCGCAGGGCTTCGGCATGATGGGCCGTCCCTGTGCGGGTTCCCGCGAGGGCGGGGCTGAGCTGGTGAAGCCGGTAGCGCCCGATCTGCACGGTGGCGAGATAGCTTGCCATCGGCTCGCCCTGTTCGTAGACCCAGGTTTCGCGGCTTGATTTCCTGCTGTGGGAGACGAGGCGGCCGTTGCAGATCGCGCGGTAGTTGTCGTCGGTGGTGATACTGATCAAGTAGCTGGACTTGTGCCGCGGATGGTCGTTGCACGGGAACCAGGACGCGGCGCCATTCGGCTGCCCGGCCACCAGGACGCCGTCGTCGAGCTCTTCCCAACCGACTTCGCCCCACAGGCCCCGGCGCGGCTGAGGATTGCCGTCGTAGCGGAGCTCAATGGTGAAATGCTGGCCTGTCCGCAACCGGTCCTTGGCCGTGATCACGAGGTGCTCGCCGCGGATACTGAACTTCGGCACTTTCTTGCCGTCCATCAGGATTTTGGAAGCCTTCAGGCCCACCAGATCCAGGATCACCGAGTCCGTGTCTTCGAGGGCTATGCAGCGAAGCATTGCACGGCCGTTGAGCCGGTTGCTGCCCAGGCTGTAGTCCAGGTCCAGCTCATACCTCAGCACTTGGAATGCCAGGCTCCCGTGATGCAGCGTGTAGGGATCGGCGGCAGTTGTGGTGATTCCTGGTTCGCTAGGGCTCATGTGCGCTGGCTGCCTCCGTGTAGCTTGTTGTGTTGCTGTTATCCTGGGCTCGTATTTCATAGGCCCTCTTGCCAATCTACGCTACGGTCCGGACCACGGGCTGACCGGGTTGCCCATCCAGTACGTGCCAGCGGGGACAGTCTCACCGCGCATGACCAGCGACGCCGGTCCCACCGTTCCGCCCGCTCCGATGCTCGCGCGCGGCAGGATGACCCCGTGCGGGCCCATCGTGGCGCCGTCCCCAAGGACCACGGTGTCTATGCTCATGATGCGGTCATGGAAGAGGTGTGTCTGGACCACGCAGCCGCGGTTGACGGTGGAGCTTTCGCCGAGCGTGACGAGGTCGGCTTCGGGCAGCCAGTAGCTCTCGCACCAGGTACCCCGGCCGATTTTCGCGCCGAGCGCCCGGAGCCACCACACCAACGCCGGCGTGCCGGACGCCGAACGCGCGAACCAGGGAGCGCTGACCATTTCGATGAAAGTGTCCACCACTTCGTTGCGCCAGATGAACGAGCTCCATAGGGGATGCTCGCCCTCTTTGATGCGCCCCACCAGTATCCACTTGGCCGCGACCGAACTCGCCGCGGCCACGGCACCTGCTGCGAGGACCACGATTCCCCCAAGGACGGCCGCGAGCCAGTAAGAGGATTCGGTGGCGATCCAGTCGAGTACCAACATGATGCCGACGGCGATCCCCACCGTCAGGATGACCGGCACCAGCCGGCACAGTTCCCACAGGGCCCGTTTGGTCTTGAGGGCCAGCGGCGGGTTGAAGGTGAGGCTCTGGTCCGCATTGACTGCGGTGCGGCGCAGCCTGACAGGTGGACTGCCCAGCCAGGACGTGCCCGATTTGGCCTTTGCCGGCGTGGCCGATAGCACCGCGACGAGTGAGTTCTTGGGTACGCTTCGGCCTGCGGCGGTCATTCCGGAATTGCCGAGGAACGAGCGTCTACCGATCTTGGCCGGCGCGATCTTCATCCAGCCGCCGCCCAGCTCGTACGAGGCCACCATGGTGTCGTCGGCGAGGAACGCGCCTTCGCCGATGGTGGTCATGCGGGGCAGGAGCAGCACCGTGGAAGCCTCCACGTTACGGCCTACTTTGGCACCCAGCAGGCGCAGCCACACGGGGGTGAAGAGGCTCGCGTAGATGGGGAAGAGCAGGTCCCGCGCCATGTCGAGCACGCGTTCAGTGGCCCAGACCTGCCAGCCGACGCGGCTGCGGACCCGGTAGTACCCTTCCTTGAGACCAACGCCGAGCATCCGGGTGGTCCCCAGGATCAGCAGGAGATTGCACAGGAACCAGGCCAATGCCGCCAAGGGAATGGCAAGGAGGAGTTCCGGGAAGGCATCCTGCAGGGAACTCCGGCCTTGGATGAAGGCCAGAATGACGATCGCGCCGACGAATGCCGAGATGTAGGGGATCAAGGCCAGTAGCGCCGAGGCAGCAGCGAACGCCGCGAACCAGAGCCGGCCGATCAGATGGTGTGACGACGGGGTCTCCGGCCAGCCATGCTTGGCTTTGCCACGGCGTTCGGCGGGGGAGCCGGCAACAAGGTGCCCGGCCTTGACCTTGCCCAACACCGCGGAACCGGGCTCCACGCGCGCACCTGCGCCGATGCTGGCTCCCGGCATGAGCGTGCTGCGGGAGCCCACTGTGGCGCCGGCACCTACGTGGACGGCGCCGATGTGGACGTAGTCACCGTCGATCCACCATGCGGAGAGATCCACTTCGGGTTCGATGTTGCAGCCGCTGCCCAGTGACAGCAGTCCTGTGACGGGCGGCAGGGAGTGCAAATGGACGTTGTTCCCGATCTTCGCACCCAGTGCCCTGGCGTAGTAGGGAACCCAGGGTGCGGTGGCGAGGCTGATGGCGCCCGAAAGATCCTGGATCTGTTCGGCCAGCCACAGCTTCAAATGGACTTTGCCTGAGCGCGGGTAGGTTCCGGGCCGGACACCCCGCAAGAGTATTCGCGCGGCCAGGATCGAAACGGCCATGCGTCCCGGCGGGCTGACGAACACCAGCCAAGACGCCAGGATCCACCACCATGACACCACGGGAGCGGCTGTGAAACCGGCGAAGTCGGCCAGCAAATGGTTCGCGGCCATGAGGTAGGTGAGCCAACGCATGCCCACCAGGATGTTGAGGGGAATGCCCATCAGGGTCTGGAAGATCTGTGATTTCCGGGAGGTGGGCCGAACCGTGCGTTCGGCCGCCGGCCCTTGGATGCCGCCTTCAGGCAGTGACTGCCGCGCGGCGTCGATCAAGGCGCCGACGCGGGGTGTTGCGTAGATTTCGGCCACCGTGATGACGGGGTAGCGCACGCGCAGCGCCGAGACGAGCTGGGCCGCAGCGAGGGAGCCCCCGCCATAGGCGAAGAAGTCGGCGTCGAGCGAGGTGACGGCTGAGCCGAGAACGCTTTCCCACTGCTCAACCACCCATTGGGCGTCCTCTGGCAGGTTGAGTGGTGCCTTGTCTGCATCCGCGGCGCCCGCCCCCGCCAACGGCCACGGAAGGGAATGCCGGTCCACTTTGCCGCTGGTCTTCGTCGGAAGCGAATCCACCACCGTCAGCAGGGGGATCAGCGCGGCGGGAAGGCTCTCCGTGAGCAGCTCGCGGGAAGCTGCGAGGTCGATGTCCTGCGGTCCGGCCGGAGCCAGGTAACCGACCAGTATCTGGTTCCCTGCCGCCGTCGTGCGGACTGCAGCGGCGGCACCTGCGACTCCTGGAAGGGCCTGCAGGGCGGCGTCGATTTCACCGAGTTCGATGCGCCGGCCACCAAGTTTGACCTGCTCATCCGCGCGGCCTTGGAAGATGAGGCCGGCTTCCTCATAGCGGACGAGGTCGCCGGAGCGGTACGCGCGATCCCACCCGAGGGACGGCATCGGGGCGTACTTTTCGGCGTCTTTGGCCGGATCGAGGTAGCGGGCAAGTCCGACGCCGCCGATGATGAGTTCGCCCGTCCCGCCTTCCGCGACCGGGACACCGGAGGCATCGACGACTGCGAGGTCCCAGCCGTCCAGCGGCAATCCGATCCGGACGGGGCCTTCTGCGCCCAGGGGAGCCGCGCAGGCCACGACGGTTGCTTCGGTGGGGCCATACGTGTTCCACACTTCGCGGCCGTCCACTGCGAGGCGCTCGGCGAGCTCGGGAGGGCAGGCTTCGCCGCCGAAGATGAGCAGGCGCACGTTCTCGAGGGCTTCTGCCGGCCAGAGGGCCGCGAGCGTGGGAACTGTGGACACCACTGTGATGCCGTGGTTGATGAGCCATGGGCCAAGGTCCATGCCGGAACGTACGAGGGCGCGCGGGGCCGGGACCAGGCAGGCACCGTGCCGCCACGCGAGCCACATCTCCTCGCAGGAAGCGTCGAAGGCGACTGAAAGGCCGGCGAGGACCCGGTCCTGCGGACCTATGGGATCCTGCCGGAGGAAGAGCCGGGCTTCGGCGTCAACAAAGGCGGCGGACGAACGGTGCTGCACCGCCACACCCTTGGGCGTGCCGGTGGAGCCCGAGGTGAAGATGACCCAGGAGTCGTCGTCCAGTTTGGGTGCACGCGGAGCGGGATGAGGTGTTGGGCGCTCCCCGGACACTTCGATCCTGCGGCCCTTTGTGACGACGGCAGACACTTTGGCTTCGCCGAAAACCAGCCGTGCCCGTTCCTCGGGATCGTCCGCGTCCACGGGTACATAGGCGGCCGCAATCGAGATGATCGCCAGAATGGCGATGTACAGATCGTTGGAGCCGGAGGGGACCCGCACTCCGATCTTGTCTCCGGGGCCCAGTCCGGCCGCGTTGAGCGTGGCGGCAAAGCCTCGCACCTGCGCCATGAGCTCGGAGTAACTCAGCGACTTTTGCCCGTCATCGAGGGCAGAGGCCTCCGGAAATGCCAGGGCAGTGTCTTCGAGAATCTCCATGAGCGTGCGCGCCGGGGGCGCTGCTGCTGAGCCTTGCAGCTGGGGCAGATGCACCCTGTGGAGTTCCAGGCTGTCCGCCGGGATTTCATGTTCCTGGGTCACGTTCGAAGCTTCTCGCATAGAGGTGAACAAAAAGTGTCAGCGGTCGCGTGGCCGTTGCTTGCGTTTATGGGACCAACAGTAGCTTGCCCGTCGTCTTGCGGGCTTCCAGGTCGCGATGGGACTGGGCGGCTTCGGCGAGCGGGTACGCTGCGCCAATCCGGACTTTGAGCGCGCCGCTCGCGGCAGCACCGAAGACTTCGGCCGATCGCCAGCGCCGCTCTTGCGGGTTCTGCAGGAAGTGGCCAAGCGTCGGGCGTGTCAGGGACAACGATCCGCCCGCGTTCAGGCGCTGGGGGTCAAACGGAGGCACCGGTCCGGATGCTGCCCCGAAAAGGACGAGCGAGCCGCGGATGCGCAGGCTCGCAAGGGAACCGTCGAAGGTGTCCTTGCCGACGCCGTCGTACACCACGTTGACGCCTGCGCCGTCGGTGAGCTCGCGGACCTTGTCCGCAAATCCGGTGTAGCGCAGGACCTCGTCCGCCCCGGCTTCCCGTGCAAGGGCTTCCTTCTCGTCCGAGGAGACTGTGGTGATGACCCGGGCGCCCCGGGCCTTGAGCAGCTGCGTCAGGATGAGACCCACGCCGCCGGCGCCGGCATGGGTCAGGACGGTGTGGCCCGGTTCCACGCGAAAGGAAGAGTTGATCAGGTAGTGCGCAGTCATTCCCTGCAACGGGAGGGCTGCTGCCGTGTGGTCGTCGACGCCGTCCGGCACCGGAAGCGCTTTGTCGGCGTCGACGAGGGTGTAGCCGGCGTAGCTGCGGGATCCTTCAGCGGTGGCGACCCTGTCCCCGACGGCGAAGTCCTCGACGCCTGCGCCAATGGCCTCCACGGTGCCTGCCGACTCGGAGCCGGGGGTGAACGGATACTCGACCTTGTAGAGGCCGCTGCGCTGGTAAGTGTCAATGAAATTCACCCCGGCGGCTGCGACTTTGACGAGGAGCTGGCGCGGGCCCGGGGCCGGAACTTCGGCCTCGGAGAGTTCGAGGACTTCGGGTCCTCCGGCTTGCCGGGCAATGATCGCTTGCGTCATGGGTCTCCTTCTCCGTCGAGGCACTTTCGTGCCCGCATTCACACACCCATCCTAGGGAGCGGAGTCCGTCGAGTGTCCAGTCAGCGGCTTGGGGCCGTGGTTCGCCGTAATGTGTCCCGGTGGTCTTCGGGCGTGTCAGCCCCTGCCGTGCGCGGAAGCAACAGGGCAGTCAAAGCCGCGGCCGGCGGCGAGCCCTACCTCATTGAGGTAGCGTACGACGATGGCGTACGACTGCATCAACGTGGTTTCGGTGTAGGCAATGGAGTGCTTTTCGCAGTAGCTTCGAACGATCTCAGAGGCGCGGCGCAAGTGGGGACGGGCCATGTCGGGGAAGAGGTGGTGTTCCGCCTGGTGGTTGAGGCCGCCCAGGAGGATGTTCATGAAGGGTCCGCCGGAGATGTTCCTGGCAGTCAGAATCTGGCGACGCAGGAAATCGACGCGCGCGTCGGTGGGCAGAACCGGCATGCCCTTGTGGTTCGGGGCGAAGGAAGCGCCCATGTAGAAGCCGAACACCATGATCTGGACGCCGAGGAAGGCAAATGCCATGCCAAGCGGCAGGAAGGTGAAGGCAAGGACCGGAAGCGCGAGAAGCCGTGCCAGAAGGATGGGAGTCTCCACCCAGCGGTGCTTGATGGCTCCGGGCCGCAGGATGTACATCAAGGACTCCCACTGCAGGCTGATGCCCAGCAGCATGAGGAGCGGGAAGAAGAACCAGCCTTGCCTGCGCGTGAGGAACGCGAAGCGTCCCTGCCTGCCCGCGGCGGCTTCAACGTGGAAGGCCAGGGCTCCGGTCTTGATGTCCGGGTCCTTGGAAATGACGTTCGGGTTGTTGTGGTGCGCGCCGTGCTTCTGTTCCCACCAGGAGTAGCTGATACCGGCAACCGAAGTGGCCAGGAGGCGCGCGGACCAGTCATTGGCCCTGCGGGAGGCAAAAATCTGGCGGTGGCCGGCCTCATGGGCCAGGAAGCTCAACTGGGTACAAAGGATGCCCAGGGCAGCGGCGATGAGAAGCTGGTACCAGCTGGGGCCGATCAGCGCGAAGCCGAACCAGGTTCCGGTCAGCAAGAGGACCAAGGACGCAAAAACGCTGATGTAGAAGCCGACGCGGCGCTTCAAAAGCCCTTCCGCCCGGACAGTCTTGAGGAGTTCGGAATAGCTGAGCACGACGGCGTTCGGTTGCCGGACGCCCTTATGAGGACGTTCCGTGGTGGAGGTCAGTGACATATGCAGTTGCCCCGTAATAAATAACGGGCAACGCTGCAGCCGACGATCGGCTGCACGGTCTAGATCACCCTCTATTTAGCATACGCCCTCTGGTCGGCTGTGCCGGGACGATGGGGGCATCGGCCGGGCATCGAAACTGGCATGCATAAATATCGGCAACCATGAATAGTTTTGCTGTATAGTCTTGCCATGACTATTTCTGTTGCCGTCTCCGGTGCCAGCGGCTACGCCGGGGGAGAGGTGCTGCGCCTTCTGGCAGGGCATCCGGACGTCACCATCGGTGCCATCACAGCGCACAGCAACGCCGGTTCCAGACTAGGGGAGTTGCAGCCGCATCTCCATGGTTTGGCCGGCCGGATTCTCGAGGACACCAGCGTGGAAAACCTCGCCGGCCATGACGTGGTGTTCCTGGCGCTTCCGCACGGAGCCTCAGCTGGGATCGCAGCACAGTTGCCGGAAGGCACGCTGGTGATCGACGCCGGCGCGGACCACCGCCTCGAAGACCCCGCTGCGTGGGAAAAGTTCTACGGCTCCGCCCATGCCGGGACCTGGCCTTACGGGCTGCCGGAACTCCCCGGCCAGCGCGACGCGCTCAAGGGTGCGAAGCGGATTGCCGTGCCCGGCTGCTACCCGACGTCGGCCCTCCTCGCCCTCACGCCCGGCTTCGCCCGCAAGCTCCTCCAGCCGGACGACGTCGTGATTGTTTCAGCCTCCGGTACCTCGGGCGCCGGCAAGGCGGCCAAGGTGAACCTCATCGGTTCCGAGGTCATGGGCTCCATGAGTCCTTACGGCGTGGGCGGCGGACACCGCCACACCCCCGAGATAGAACAAGGACTTTCCAACGCCGCCGGTGAACCGGTCACCGTGTCTTTCACTCCCACCCTCGCGCCCATGAGCCGCGGCATCCTGAGCACGGCGACAGCCAAGGTCAAAGCCGGCGTCACCGCTGCCGAACTCCGCAATGCCTGGGCTGAAGCGTACGACGACGAACCGTTCGTCCACTTGTTGCCCGAAGGCCAGTGGCCCGCCACCAAATCGGTGCAGGGTTCCAACCACGCCGTCATGCAGTTGGCCTTCGACGAGCATTCCGGCCGCGTGGTTGTCACGTGCGCCATCGACAACCTGACCAAAGGGACCGCCGGCGGCGCCGTGCAGTCCATGAATATTGCCCTCGGCCTGGACGAATCCGCCGGCCTCAACGTCCAAGGAGTCGCCCCGTGACCATCACCGCCCCCCAGGGATTCCGGGCCGTCGGCGTCAAAGCCGGCATCAAGGCATCGGGCAATCCCGATCTCGCCCTGGTTGTCAACGACGGCCCCCTGAAAGCCGCAGCAGCCGTTTTCACCTCCAACCGCGTCGCCGCGGCTCCCGTGCACTGGTCCCGCCAGGTTCTCTCGGACGGGCGCGTCGACGCAGTGGTGCTCAATTCCGGCGGGGCCAACGCCTGCACCGGTCCGCAGGGCTTCCAGAATACGCACGCGACCGCCGAGAAAGTGGCGGCCGTCCTCGGGATCTCTGCGTCCGACGTCGTGGTCTGCTCCACCGGACTCATCGGCGAGCAACTGCCCATGGACAAAATCATCCCAGGCATCGATACAGCGTTCGCGGAGCTCTCCGAGAACGGCGGTCCCGCCGCAGCCACGGCGATCATGACCACGGACAGCGTGGCGAAAGAAGCAGTCTTCACCGGTACCGATGCCACAGGCAACACGTTCACGGTCGGGGGCATCGCGAAGGGCGCCGGCATGCTGGCGCCGGGGCTGGCAACCATGCTGGTGGTGCTCACCACTGATGCCCAGGTCCCCGCGGAAGAGCTCGACGTCGTGCTCCGCGACGCCGCGCGCGTCACCTTCGACCGCACGGACTCGGACGGTTGCATGTCCACCAACGACACGGTTGTCCTGCTGGCCTCCGGGGCCTCCGATGCCATCCCGTCCGCCGAACAGCTTGGCGCCGGAATCACCCAGGTGTGTGCCGAGCTTGCCCGCAAGCTGATCGGCGACGCCGAAGGCGCAAGCCACGACATCGCCATCCGTACGTTCAACGCGGCGAGCGAACGCGACGCCGAAATCGTCAGCCGCGCCGTGGCCCGCTCCAACCTCTTCAAGACCGCCATCTTCGGCAAGGACCCGAACTGGGGCCGGGTCCTGTCCGCGGTGGGCACCACGGACGCCGTCTTCGAACCGGACCAGCTCAACGTCTCGATGAACGGCATCCAGATCTGCCGCAACGGCAGCATCGGCGAGGACCGAAGCCTGGTTGATCTCGAGCCCCGCGAGGTTCTCGTGGAAATCGACCTGCAGGCCGGCGACGCCGAGGCCACCATCTGGACCAACGACCTCACGCACGAGTACGTGCATGAGAACAGCGCCTACTCGAGCTAGGCGGGGATGAGCATGACTGCGCACACCCGCGAAAATACGTCGATGAGCGATGCCCAGGACAAGGCCGCAACCCTGATCGAGGCGCTGCCGTGGATCCAGCGCTTCGCGGGCACCACCATGGTGATCAAGTACGGCGGCAACGCCATGGTCAACGAGGAACTCCGACGCGCCTTCGCCGAGGACATCGTCTTCCTGCACCACGTGGGTATCCACCCTGTCGTAGTGCATGGGGGTGGACCGCAGATCAATTCGATGCTCGGCCGGCTGGGCATCGAATCCGAATTCAAGGGCGGCCTGCGCGTCACCACCCCCGAAGCCATGGACGTGGTCCGCATGGTGCTCACCGGACAAGTGGGCCGCGAACTCGTGGGCCTCATCAACTCCCACGGCCCCTATGCCGTGGGCATGTCCGGTGAGGACGGCGGACTCCTGCGTGCCGTGCGCACCGGCACCGTGGTGGACGGGGAAGAAGTGGACCTCGGCCTGGTTGGCGAAGTGGTGGGTGTTGATCCCACGGGTATCGAGGACATCCTCGACGCCGGCCGCATCCCTGTGATTTCCACGGTCGCCCCCGAGATCATTGACGAAGGGGACGGCACGGGCTCCACCACGGGGCAGGTCCTCAACGTCAACGCGGACACCGCTGCAGCGGCGGTCGCCTCGGCGCTGGGCGCATCCAAGCTCGTCATCCTCACCGACGTCGAGGGCCTCTACGCCAACTGGCCGGACAAGTCCTCGCTCATCTCCTCGCTGACGGCCACGGAGTTGCGGGAGATGTTGCCGCGCCTCGAGTCCGGCATGATCCCGAAAATGGCCGCCTGTTTGAAGGCCATCGACGAAGGAGTGGAGCGGGCCCACATTGTGGACGGCCGCCTGCCGCACTCCATGCTCCTGGAAACCTTTACGACCGCGGGCATCGGAACCCAGGTTGTCCCCGACGAGGAAGTGAACTCATGAACGAAACCGTTGGCCTGAGCCCGACCGGCGATAGGAGCCCCGCCCGCTCCGCGGTGCCCGACCACACCCGGGCCCCCATCGCCGGATCGGCCACCAAAGCTTCCGCCATGACAGGGGTGAGTAGCGGAGCCGACTGGCTGGCCCGCTACTCTTCTTCGCTCATGGGGGTCTTCGGCACCCCGCAGCGGGTCCTGGTCCGTGGGGCAGGGGCCCTGGTGTGGGACGCCGACGGCAAGGAATACCTGGACCTCCTGGGCGGCATTGCCGTGAACGCCCTGGGCCATGCCCACCCGTTCGTCACCTCGGTGATCGCAAGCCAGCTGGCCACCCTGGGCCACGTCTCCAATTTCTTCACGAGCCCCACGCAGATCGCGCTCGCCGAGAAACTGCTGGCCATCACCAAGGCTCCTGCCGGATCCAAGGTGTTCTTCGCCAACTCCGGCACGGAAGCCAACGAGGCCGCGTTCAAACTGGCGCGGCGCAACAGCGAAGCCCCCGCCGGTGCCAAGTCAGCCAAGCGCACGAAGATCATCGCCCTTGAAGGTGCCTTCCACGGCCGCACGATGGGTGCGCTCGCCTTGACCGCCAAGGAAGCGTACCGGGCGCCGTTCGAGCCATTGCCCGGCGGTGTAGTCCACATCCCGTTCGGCGACATCGAGGCCCTCCGTGCCGCCGTCGACGAAACCACGGCCGCAGTGTTCCTCGAGCCCATCCAGGGCGAAGCCGGCGTCCGCCCGCTCAGTGTCGAGTACTTGCGGGCGGCCCGCGAAGCCACCACCGCGGCCGGGGCGCTGCTGATCCTGGACGAGGTCCAGACCGGCATCGGCCGGACCGGCAAATGGTTGGCCAGCGAAGACGCCGGAATCGTCCCCGACGCCGTGACCCTCGCGAAGGGCCTGGGCGGCGGCTTCCCGGTCGGCGCGCTCATCACCTTCGGCGAGCCGACGTCGTCGCTCCTGACCGCGGGCCAGCACGGCACCACGTTCGGCGGGAACCCGGTGGCAACGGCCGCCGCCCTCGCCACCTTGCATGCCATCGAAAACCAGGGCGTGCTCGCGAATGTGCTCGCCGTCGGCGCCCGGCTGCGGGCCGGCCTGTCCGACGTCGACGCCGTCACCGAAGTGCGGGGCGAAGGCCTCCTGATCGGTTTCGACGTTGACGCCGACATCGCGCCCGCCATGGTGACCGCCGCGCTCGACGCAGGCTTCATCATCAACAGCCCCGGCCCGCGCACCATCCGGCTGGCTCCGCCGCTCATCCTCACCACTGAGCAGGCCGACAGTTTCCTCGACGCGCTGCCGGGCATCATCAAGGCGGCTGCACCCCTGGCCGCTGCATCCCCGACCGCTGCATCCCCGACCGCTAAGGACGCACAGTGAACACCACCACACGTCACTTCCTCAAGGACACGGATCTCACCCCGGCCGAGCAAGCCGAAGTGCTTGACCTCGCCGTCCGGATGAAGGCCGCCCCGTACAGCGTCCAACCATTCGCAGCGGACGGCAACGGGCGCAAGACCGTCGCGGTCATCTTCGACAAGACGTCCACCCGTACCCGCGTTTCCTTCGCAACCGGCATTGCCGACATGGGCGGCAACGCGCTCATCATCAATCCCGGCGAGGCGCAGATCGGGCACAAGGAATCCGTGGAAGACACGGCCAAGGTCCTCGAACGCATGGTCTCCACTATCGTGTGGCGCACCTCGGCGCACTCCGGCCTCGTAGCCATGGCCGAAAACTCCAGGGTTCCCGTCATCAACGCCCTGTGCGATGACTACCACCCCTGCCAGCTTCTGGCAGACCTCCTGGCGGTCAAAGAGCACAAAGGCGAACTCAAGGGCCTGACGATGGCTTACCTGGGCGACGCCGCGAACAACATGGCCAACTCCTACCTGCTGGCAGGCGTCACGGCGGGCATGCACGTCAGGATCTCGGGCCCGGAAGGCTACCTGCCGGCCGCCGGGATCGTTGCAGCTGCGGAGGAGCGCGCCGCCGAGACCGGCGGTTCCGTGCTGATCACCACCGACGCCACGGAAGCCCTCGACGGTGCCGACGTCGTCGCGACCGATACCTGGGTGTCCATGGGCCAGGAAGCCGAAAAAGACGCGCGCATGCAGCTCTTCCGCGAGTACTCCGTGGACGAGGCGGCCATGGCGCACGCCGCGCCGGACGCCGTCGTGCTCCACTGCCTGCCCGCCTACCGCGGCTACGAAATCTCCGCCGGCGTGATCGACGGGCCGCAGTCCATTGTCTGGGACGAGGCCGAGAACCGCTTGCACGCGCAGAAGGCGCTCATGGCGTGGCTGATGCACAAGTCGGGACTCGCCTTCGTCGACGGCCTTTCCCCCGTTGAAGGCACTGGCGAGAGCACGTTCTAGTGTCCACCCATCCTGCGTCACAAGGCGCCAGCCCCGCCACGAAGACCGCCCGGCAGGCACGGATCACCGCGATCCTGACCGGCCAATCGGTGCGCTCGCAGGCTGAGCTCGCAGCCTTGTTGGCGGACGACGGCGTGCAGGTCACCCAGGCGACCCTGTCCAGGGACCTGGTGGAACTCGGGGCCGTCCGGGTGCGCGGCAAGGACGGTGCCCTGGTGTACGCGGTGCCCGGCGAGGGTGGTGACCGCAATGCAAAGAGCGGTGTCACCCAGGAAATCCTGGACGCGCGCTTGTCGCGCCTCTGCGGCGAGCTGCTGGTCACCGCGGAGGCTTCGGGCAACATCGTGGTGCTGCGGACACCGCCAGGTGCCGCCAACTTCCTCGCCCTGGCAATCGACCACTCGGTGATGCCGTCTGTATTGGGTACGATCGCAGGCGACGACACCTTGCTTTTGGTTGCCAGGGATCCGGACGGCGGCGCCGAACTGGCAGCCAGATTCCTTCAGCTGGCCCAGGAAGCCGGACCGGGGAACTGATCTGTTCCACCCGGGCCTTCGGCCCGACCCAAGCATTCGACTCAAAAGAACCAAGCAACAACAAAGGAGCACTCTCGTGACTGAGCGCATTGTTCTGGCCTACTCCGGTGGCCTTGATACTTCCGTAGCCATCGGCTGGATCGGTGAAGCCACCGGTGCCGAGGTCATCGCCGTGGCCGTCGACGTCGGACAGGGCGGCGAGTCGCTGGAGACCATCCGCCAGCGTGCCCTCGGCTGCGGCGCCGTCGAGGCCTACGTGGCCGACGCCCGCGACGAATTCGCCAACGAATACGCCATGCCCACGCTGAAGGCCAACGCCCTCTACCAGGGCCACTACCCGCTGGTTTCGGCGATCTCACGCCCCGTGATCGTCAAGCACCTCGTCAAGGCCGCCCGCGAATTCGGTGCCACCACCGTTGCGCACGGTTGCACGGGCAAGGGCAACGACCAGGTCCGCTTCGAGGTCGGCATCCAGACGCTTGGCCCTGACTTGAAGTGCATCGCACCCGTCCGCGACCTCGCCCTGACCCGCGACAAGGCCATTGCCTTCGCCGAGGAAAAGGGACTGCCGATCGAGACCACCAAGAAGAACCCGTACTCGATCGACCAGAACGTCTGGGGACGCGCCGTCGAAACCGGCTACCTCGAGGACATCTGGAACGCTCCCACCAAGGACATCTACGACTACACGGCCACTCCGGAATTCCCGCCGGCACCGGACGAAGTCACCATTACCTTCGAAGCCGGCATCCCGGTGGCCGTCGACGGTGTCAAGCGCACTCCGCTGCAGGTCATCCAGGAACTGAACCGCCGCGCCGGCGCCCAGGGCGTTGGCCGCATCGACGTCGTCGAGGACCGCCTGGTCGGCATCAAGTCCCGCGAGATCTACGAAGCTCCCGGCGCCATGGCCCTCATCACCGCCCACAAGCACCTCGAGGATGTCACCATCGAGCGCGAGCAGGCGCGCTTCAAGGCCACCGTCGGCCAGCGGTGGTCCGAGCTGGTCTACGACGGCCAGTGGTTCTCCCCGCTCAAGCGCTCCCTGGACGCTTTCATCGAGGACACCCAGAAGTACGTGTCCGGCGACATCCGCATGGTCCTTCATGGCGGCCAGGCCATCGTCAACGGCCGCCGCTCCGACACCTCGCTCTACGACTTCGACCTCGCCACCTACGACACCGGCGACACCTTCGACCAGTCGCAGGCCAAGGGCTTCATTGAGCTGTGGGGAATGTCCTCCAAGGTCGCCGCAGGCCGCGACCTGCGGGTTGCAGGAAAGTAGCCCCTATGGCTGAGCCAAAATCGGAAGCAACGAATACCGGCGCGCTGTGGGGCGGCCGGTTCGCCGGCGGCCCCGCGGACGCGCTTGCCGCGCTGAGCAAGTCCACGCACTTCGACTGGCGGCTGGCCCGCTACGACATCGCCGGCTCCAAGGCGCACGCGCGCGTGCTGCACAAGGCCGGTCTGCTCGACGACGGCGAACTCGAAGGCATGCTCGCGGCGCTCACCCTGCTGGATGACGACGTCGCGAGCGGCGCCTACCAGCCTGCCGAGAGCGATGAGGACGTGCACGGTTCCCTCGAACGAGGGCTCATTGAGCGCGCGGGAACCCAGTTGGGCGGCAAGCTCCGGGCCGGGCGTTCGCGCAACGACCAGGTGGCCACGCTGGGCCGGATGTTCCTGCGCGACCACGCCCGCATCATCGCCCGCGGTGTGCTTGCCACGATCGACGCCCTCGTTGATCAGGCCAAGGCCCACCAGGGCGTTGCCATGCCTGGACGGACGCACCTGCAGCATGCCCAGCCTGTCCTGTTGAGCCACCACCTGCTGGCCCACGCCTGGGCACTGTTGCGCGACGTGCAGCGGTTCCAGGACTGGGACAAGCGCGCCGGTGTCTCGCCGTACGGTTCCGGTGCTTTGGCCGGTTCCTCGCTCGGCCTGGACCCTGAGGCAGTCGCCGCCGATCTCGGGTTCTTCTCGGCGGTCCACAACTCGATCGACGGCACCGCCTCGCGGGATGTCTTCGCCGAGTTCGCATGGATCTGCTCGATGATCGGCATCGACCTGTCGCGGGTCTCCGAGGAAATCATCCTGTGGGCCACCAAGGAGTTCTCCTTCGTGACGCTCCATGATTCGTACTCCACGGGGTCTTCGATCATGCCGCAGAAGAAGAACCCGGATGTCGCCGAACTCGCCCGCGGCAAGGCAGGGCGCCTCATTGGCAACCTGGCCGGGCTGTTGGCAACGCTCAAGGGCCTGCCGCTCGCTTACAACCGCGATCTGCAGGAAGACAAGGAACCGGTTTTCGACGCCGCGGACACCTTGGAAGTGCTGCTCCCGGCCGTGTCCGGCATGATTGCCACGCTCACCTTCAACACCGGGCGCATGGCATCCCTGGCGCCGCAGGGCTTCGCGCTTGCCACGGACATCGCCGAGTGGCTGGTCCGCCAGGGTGTGCCGTTCCGGGAGGCACACGAGCTCTCCGGTGCCGCGGTGAAACTGGCCGAAGGACGCAGCGTTGAACTCTGGGACCTCACGGACGAAGAGTACGCGGGCATTTCGGCGCACCTGACCCCCGAGGTCCGCAGCGTCCTCAGCACCGAAGGTTCGCTCAACAGCCGCAACTCCCAGGGCGGAACGGCCCCGGCCGCCGTCGAGCGCCAACTGCTTGCCCTCGAAGCAGAACTCGCAGCGGTACGGAAGTACGCGGCCTAGACACCAACGCTCGCTCACCTTTGGGCCGTTTCCGGCCAACGCTTGCTCACCTTTGGGCCGTTTTCCGACAACGCTCCTGCAGTAGCTGCAGGAGCGTTGGAGGTTTTCCAGCCATAGCTGAGCGAGCGTTGTCCGTTAACGGTCGTTAACCCTGTCGGATACTATGGCGCTATGACCGAGATCACTACCTCAGCGCTTCTTGCCGAGCTCCACAAAGCCGCCGGAACTGTCACCGACGTTGTCGCCAAGCTCGACGAGGCCGATGTCGCAGCTCCCTCCGAGCTGCCCGGGTGGACCCGCGGCCACGTGCTGGCCCACATTGCCGGCATCTCCAACGCCATGGCCCGCCAGCTGGAATACGCAGCCCGCGGCGAGACCATCGACCTCTACGACGGCGGCTACGAGGGCCGTACGAAGGCCATCGAGCTGGCGGCGAGCCACAGCCTCGCTGAACACCGTGCCGCTACGGAAGCTGCCCTCTCGCGGGCACTGAGGGCCTTCGACGGACTCGTGGAGTCCGGCTGGAACACCCGGATCAGCTTCCGGAATGGAACAGTGCTCGACGGCGGCCTGGCGCTCTGGCGCGAACTGGTCATCCATGTCTCGGATCTGGGAGTCGGCCGCGGCCCGGAGACATGGAGCCGGCAATTCTGCGAGCATCTCTTCGATTTCCTCTCGGCCCGTGTCCCGGCCGACCAGAAGCTCGTGCTTCAGCCACTGGGTCTCCCGCAGCTGGTCATCGGCTCGGGACGGCAGTCTGTCGCCATCAACGGAATGATCACGGATATCGCAGCCTGGCTCGCTGGCCGGACGCCTAACCTGGGGAGCCTGCGGGCCTCTGCCGACGCGGACGGCGTTGACCTGCCGGAACTTCTCCCGTGGCCATCGAGCGTTCCCGCGGCGCACTAACGCTTGCGCGTTTGTTTGCCGCTGCCCGCCACAAGTGCATCGTGGCGTAGGAACGCCACGGGCTCACGTTGCGGAAGTCGGCAGGCAGGCCTTCCGCGGCCGCCAGATTCTTGAGACCGTTCCGGGCCGCCGCATCGTTGGCGAGGAAGACGTCCGGGTCGCCGATCACCCTCATCGCCACATAGCCCACGGTCCAGGGTCCGACGCCGGGCAGCGGCAACAGTTTGTCAGCCAGAGTATGGGGGTCGTCGCCATAGTCGAAGTCGAGCTCCCCGCCGGCCATGGCTGCCGCCGCGGCCAGCACGGAATCTATGCGGCGCTGCGGACCCTTCAGCAGTTCCCGGCCCGAGCGGGCGATCTCCTCTGCCGTGGGAAAGAGGCGATCCAGGCCCGGTGCGCGTCCACTGGGCCCTTCCGGCAGGCGGGTTCCTGCGTCGGAAAGCTGGGTCAACGCCGTGCGGGCTGCGGCTACCGTGATTTGCTGGCCGATCATTGCGCGGACGAGGAGTTCCTGGGGATCCACTGCGCCCGGGACCCTGATCCCGGGCGTATCGCGGACTGGCGGACCGAGCCTGGCATCGGCGGCCAACGCCTCGTCGATTGCGACGGGATCGGCGTCGAGATCGAACAATCGCCGCACCCGGCTGACGAGCACGGGAAGATCGTGAAGATCCAGGGTACTGACGGCGAGGGTCAGCGCGCCGCCGCGCGCCCCGGCGTCGTAATCCACCGTGAACACCGCATTGCCACGGGGCAAGCGGAGGGTTCGCGTATAACTGCTTGCGCTCGCCAGCTCGACGCCGGGAACCGCGCGGGCCGCGAGGAAATCGAAAATCCCCGTATCGAAAGGCTCCCGGTATGGCAGGTTGAGGGTCAGGGAGGTGGCCTCGCTTTGCCTGCCTTGATGGCTAGGAGGCTTCGCGGTGGCCCGGAGCGCTGTGGGAGTCAGGGCGAAGACCTCATTGATGGTGTCGTTGAACTGCCGGACACTGTTGAACCCGGCCGCGAACGCAACGTCCGAGAGTTTCATCGAGGTGGAGACCAAGAGCGTCCTGGCGGTCTGCGCACGGCTGGCCCGCGCCAAGGACAGCGGACCGGCGCCGAGTTCATGGCTGAGGATCCTGTTGAGCTGGCGGGAAGAGTAGCCCAGCCTGGAGGCGAGTCCTTCGACGCCGACCCGGGAGAGCGCGCCGTCGTTGATGAGCCGCATCGCCCTCCCGGCGACGTCCGAGCGCAGGTTCCACGCCGGCGTGCCCGGAACCGCCTCCGGAAGACAGCGTTTGCACGCCCTGTACCCGGCCTCGTGCGCGGCGGCCGAGGTTTCGTAGAAAGTCACGTTTTCGGCCTTGGGTGTCCGGGCCGGGCACGACGGCCGGCAGTAGATGCCCGTCGAGCGGACGGCGGTGAAGAACTGGCCGTCGAACCGGGGATCCCGCGCATCGATGGCACGGTAGCGTTGCCAAAAGTCCATGGCTTCATCCTTTCAGCATCGGCAGGCTCCTCCTAGCGGAAATCGGACATTGCCGGCGGCGGATCCGGGCCGCGGATTTGCTAGGGTCTGGGCATGACAACGCAAGGCGCATCCCCGGAGGCCATCCGGGCCATTCTTTCCGGAGATCCGCGCGACGTTGCCCTTTTGCTCCTTGGCGCCGTGCTGAGCCACCGGACTCCTGAGGGCACGGTATCCGTCCGGCTCAGTGAGGTGGAAGCGTATCTGGGTCCGCGGGGCTCGGCCCAACCCGATCCTGGATCCCATACCTTCGGCGGCCCCACGCCCCGGAACGCACCCATGTTCGGCCCGGCAGGGCACCTGTACGTCTACTTCACGTATGGCATGCACTATTGCGCCAACATTGTCTGCGGTCCCGACGGCGTTGCGTCCGCGCTGCTGTTGCGTGCAGGGGAGGTCGTGGCCGGGCAGGCCCTGGCACAGTCCCGCCGTCCGGCGTCGAAGTCGCTGACCGACCTCGCCAGCGGGCCCGCCCGGCTTGCCTCCGCAATGGGGCTGACCACGGCGGACAGCGGCCGCGATGCCCTGGCTGAACCGTTCGGCCTCGAACTTCCGGTCGCGCCGGCGGCGCCCTCGGCAGTCGCGAGCGGTCTCCGCGTCGGAGTATCCGGCGACGGCGGTTCCGCCGACTACCCGTGGCGGTTTTGGCTTTCCGGGGACCCCACGGTGTCCCGCTACAAGCCGGGCCGGAGCCGCGCCGTCGGGAAGCCTATGTAGGAGGCGGTGCAGAAGCCCCGGAGGAATCCCTCAAGCGGCGTGTTCGGTCCTGGCCGGTTCGGCGACATACGCACAGTGGTTGTCGGGCACTTCGAAGGGCGCCAGGCGGCCGAGCAGCGACTCACGTACCTGGGGCCATTCGTCGCGCAGGATCGAGAAAACGGCGGTGTCGCAACGGCCGCCGTCAGGAGCGAAGCGGTGCCCGCGCAGCGTGCCCTCGTAGCTGGCCCCGAGACGCTGAATTGCCGAGGCGCTGCGCGTATTGCGGGCATCGCAGCGGAAGGCAACCCGGTGGACGTCCAGGACATCGAAGGAGTAGGCCAGCAGCAGTTGCTTCGCGGCCGGATTGACGTGACTGCCCCAGAACGGCCGCCCGTAGAAAGTGCCGCCGATTTCCAGCCGCTGTTGGCGGGGACTGTACTCGCACAGGGAGGAGGTTCCAAGGAGGGCTCCCGTCCGTTGCTCGACGACGGCGAACGGTAAGGTTGCCGGATCTTCGAGGCGGGCCGCGAAAAGTCCGGCCAGTTCCGCGGCGCTCAAAGGCTGGTCGGCGGCCATGCCGGACCACATCCCGGAGTCCACGAAATCGAAGAGCGGACCGGCATGTGCGGGGGAGAGCGGGACAAGGCTGATGCCGTGTCGGGTCAGGGCAACGTCGTGCTGCATTGCAGCATTGAAGCACCACTGGGTACGGATGGAAAAGCTCACGAGGTTAGCGCCGGGTGAACATTGAGTGACGCACCGGCGTGCGGGCAGTTTCACGCACGTCAAGCAAAACCGCTGTAGAATGGACGGTCCGTCTTTTTCGATAGGGGAACGTTTCGATGCACGACGCTGATTTGATCCACGAGCGGGAGTACGTGGCCGGTCTCTACTCGCGCCTGGATGAGCTGCGGGAGGAAAAGCGCCAACAACTGGCGCAGGTCCGGCGCGCCGGAGCGGTCGGCACCATGCAGAACGTTTCGGAAAGGGACGCCTTCGCGGCACTGTACGAGGACCGCCTCGCCCAGCTCGACGCCGTCGACGACCGTCTCGTGTTCGGACGGCTCGACCTGGACTCCGGAGAGGCGCAATACATCGGCCGCATCGGACTGTCCACGGCGGATCTCCAGCGGCTGATGGTCGACTGGCGCGCCCCGGAAGCCGGCCACTTCTACCAGGCGACAGCGTTCGACCGGCAGGGCGTCCGCCGTCGTCGCCACCTGATCCTGCAAGGCCGCGAGGTCAAGGCGATCGAAGACGATGTCCTCGATGCCAGCATGCTGGCGGACAACGCCTCGCTCCAAGGTGAGGGCGCACTCCTCGCGGCCCTGAATTCCAAGCGCACCGGCCGCATGTCGGACATCGTCGGCACCATCCAGTCCGAGCAGGACCGGATCATCCGTTCGTCCATGTCGGGTGCCTTGGTTGTCCAGGGCGGTCCCGGTACCGGCAAGACGGCCGTCGCGCTCCACCGCGCCGCCTACCTGCTGTACACCCACCGTGACCGCCTGAAGTCAGCGGGCGTGCTGCTCGTTGGACCTTCGTCGTCGTTCATGCACTACATCGAGCGGGTCCTGCCTTCCCTCGGCGAGACCGGCGTCGTCATGGCGAGCCTGGGCCGCCTCATGCCCGGTATCCATGCCGTCCCGGAAGCGGATCCCGACGTCGCGGCGCTCAAGGGCAAGCTGAACATGGCGGAGGTCATTGCCAATGCCGTGGCCAACCGGCAGCGGACTCCCGCCGAGGACCGCATCCTCGAGGTCGATTCCCGCAAGCTCACGCTGTCCGTGCGGCAAGTCCGGCGCGCCCGGGACAGGGCGCGCGCCACCGGCAAGCCGCACAACGAAGCGCGGGTCACGTTCGTGAAGATCCTGCTCCGCGAGCTCACCGAGCAGCTGACGGAGATCGTCGAGGAATCGAACATCGGCAACAATGCCGACCGTTCCTACCTCGCCGAAGACGTCCGCTCGGCGCGCGATGTCAGGATCGTCCTGAACCTGTGCTGGATGCCTATGACGCCCGAGAAGCTCGTTTCCGAGCTCTTCAGCAAGCCCGCGATCCTGGAAGCCTGCACTCCGCACCTCACGCCGGCGCAGCGCGCCCTCCTGCTTCGTCCCGCGGATGCGCCGTGGACGGAAGCCGATGTTCCGCTGCTCGACGAGGCCGCTGAGCTCCTGGGCGAGCTGGATCCTGCCGCCGGCAGGGGACTGGCACAGCAAGAGCACGACCGTGCCCGCGACATCGCCAACGCCAAGCAGACCCTTGTCAACATGGAGGCGATGGGCGTCGACGTGTTGATGACGGCCGAGGAACTTGCGGACCAGAACCAGGAACGCGAAACGCGACTGACCGCGGCAGAGCGAGCTACGAGCGACCGTTCGTGGGCGTTCGGACACATCGTGGTGGACGAAGCCCAGGAACTCTCGCCCATGCAATGGCGGCTTTTGGTCCGCCGCTGCCCGTTGAAGTCCTTCACCATCGTCGGGGACATCGCCCAGACGAGTTCCTCTGCCGGTGCGAATTCGTGGCAAAGTGCCCTCGCGCCGTCGTTCGGGGACCGCTGGCAGCTCGAAGAACTCACCGTCAACTACCGCACCCCCTCGCAGATCGCCGAAGCGGCGGTCCGCATGGCGAACCGCGCGGGGCTGGTTGTTTCGGCTCCGAAGGCCGTCCGTGAGGGCAAATGGTCGCCCATCGTCGACCGCGTGGACAAAGCCGGGATAGTGGACAGGCTCGTCGAAATCCTTCCGGAAGAACTGGAAGCGATCGACGGCGGCCTCCTCGCCGTGATTGCCGACGGCGCCCTGTTGCCGCAAGCCGCAGCCGCCCTTCGTGGTGTCTATGGCCACCGTGTGGGCACCGGAGCGGGCAGCTACTCCCAGGACATCGTGGTCATCAGCCCCAAGGAAGCCAAGGGCTTGGAGTTCGATGGCGTCGTTGTTCTTGAGCCTGCTGCCATGCTGAACCACGAGCATGGGAAGGTGGGCGATCTCTACGTCGCGATGACCCGTCCGACGCAGCGGCTGCGCCTCATTACCGCCGCACCGTTGCCTGCGGGCATCGGGCGCTGAGGCACGCAAGCAAGCCCGACCGCAATCCTGCTAACTTAGAACTCGTGTCACACGTAAACAACCTCGAGTCCCAGCACAACGACCCGAGCTTTGCCAATATCTGGCAAGAGCTCAAATGGCGCGGCCTTATCCACGTTTCCACTGATGAAACGGAATTGGAAAAGCTGCTCGGCGGGGACCCGATCACGTATTACTGTGGCTTCGATCCCACGGCTCCGTCCCTGCACCTTGGCAACCTTGTCCAGCTCCTGCTCATGCGCCGCCTGCAGTTGGCCGGCCACAAGCCGCTCGGCCTGGTGGGCGGCTCCACCGGCCTGATCGGCGATCCGCGTCCGACGGCGGAACGCACCTTGAACACCAAGGACACCGTTTCGGAGTGGGTTGGCTACCTTCAGGCCCAGGTGCGCCGCTTCCTCAGCTTCGAGGGTGACAATGCGGCACGCATGGTGAACAACCTTGACTGGACCGCGCCCTTGAGTGCCATCGATTTCCTGCGCGAAATCGGCAAGCACTTCCGCGTGGGCACCATGCTCCGCAAGGATGCCGTTGCCTCCCGCCTCAGCTCCGATGAGGGCATCAGCTACACCGAGTTCAGCTACCAGATCCTGCAGGGCATGGATTACCTCCAGCTCAACCGCGACTACGATTGCGTGCTGCAGACCGGCGGTTCGGACCAGTGGGGCAACCTCACGAGCGGCACGGAGCTCATCCGCAAGGTCGATGGGAAGGTTGTCCATGCCTTGGGCACGCCGCTCATCACCAACTCGGACGGAACGAAGTTCGGTAAGAGCGAAGGCAACGCCATTTGGCTGGACGCCCACATGTGCAGCCCCTACGCCTTCTACCAGTTCTGGCTCAACACCGCGGATGCCGACGTCCTTGACCGCCTCAAGGTCTTCACTTTCCTGAGCCGCGCCGAGATCGAGGAACTCGGAACCGCTGTTGCCGAGCGCCCGTTCGCCCGCGAGGGCCAGCGCAGGCTCGCCTACGAAGTTACCTCGCTGGTGCACGGAGTCGATGCGACGGAGAAAGTGATCGCTGCTTCGGCTGCGCTGTTCGGCAACGGCGATCTCTCGGTTCTGGACGAAATGACCTTGGCGTCCGCAACGGCTGAGCTGCCGTCTGCCTCGATCGGCGCGGATGGCCTGGGCATCGTTGACCTCCTGGTTGCTTCCGGACTGTCCGAGAGCAAGTCTGCTGCCCGCCGCACGGTGGGGGAGGGCGGCGCCTACGTGAACAACAGCAAGGTGACCGATCCGGACGCCGTGATCGACCAGGCGGAACTGCTTCACGGCCGGTACCTGTTGTTGCGCCGCGGAAAGAAGAACCTGGCCACCGTCGAAGTGACCGTCTGACGCCTTCTATTGCACGCTCCTCCGGGCCGACTTGCGCGGCTCCGGGGGAGCGTGTATCGTTTTCTGAGTCGCTGCCGCTGAAGCGGATAAATTGCGACAAAATCCCATGGAATGTGAATAAATCCGATTCGGACCAAAAGTCTGGGAATCGGATGATTTCTAGACTCTGCGGGGAAATTCGATTCACTTGGGTGAATTTCCGGAGAAATTCTGGATTTGCAAAGTGGAAATGAATGAAATAAAGTAGAAACATCGCAGCGAGGAAATGCGGAACATCGAATTCAATTGAATTTGTTCCGGGAAGTACTCGGATTGTGTCTGTTGTTTGAGAACTCAATAGTGTGCCAAGTTTGTTGATACCGATTTATTTATATGGATTGGTTGTTTTGGCTGGTCCTGTGTCACCTTCGTGGTGCGGGGCTGGTTTTTTACAGCTGGTTTCAAATTTTGTGCAGCCTGGCCGTCCGTTATTTCCGGTGGTTGTGGTTGTGTCTGTTTTTGTTTTACTTCAACGGAGAGTTTGATC